>CAZJKR010000162.1:0-6744 GCA_964546615.1 uncultured Curvibacter sp. | reverse complement strand
ATCGAGCAAGCCGTCCAGCGCCGGATTGAAGCTGTCCTGGGCATGGCTGTCGGCGTCGCCCAGCACGCCGGGCTGCAGCCGCGCCACGGCATCGAGCAGGGCCATGGCGGCAATCTCGCCGCCCGACAGCACGAAATCGCCCAGACTGATCTGCTCGTCCACGTGGGTGTCGATGAAGCGCTGGTCGATGCCCTCGTAACGGCCGCACACCAGCACCGCCCCGTCGCTGCCAGCCCAGCGCGCCACCCTGGCGTGGTCGAGCGGCCGCCCCAGCGGCGAAAACAGCAGCACCGGCGCACGCGCGCCGCGCTGCGCCTGGGCTTGCTGCAGACAGCGTGCCAGCGGCTCGGCCATCATGACCATGCCGGGACCGCCGCCGAAGGGCCGGTCATCGACCCGGCGGTAGTTGCCCTCGGCAAAGTCACGCGGGTTGTGCAGTTGCACCTGCACCTGGCCCGACTCGTAGGCGCGGCGGGTGATGCCGCTGGTGAGCAGCGGCGCAAACAGTTCAGGAAACAGGGTGAGGACATCGAAACGCATGGATGGCCTGCGGTCTCAGTAGTCAGGCTGCCAATCGACGCGGATGCAGCGCGCTGCCTGATCCACCTCGTCGACGTAGGCGGAGACGAAGGGAATCATGCGCTCGGCCGGCTTGCCATCGAGTTCGTAGCCGACCACCAGCACGGTCTGCGGGCCGGTGGAGAGCAGTTCACTCACCTGTCCCAGGACAAGGCCTTCGCGGTTGACCACGTCAAGGCCGATCAGATCGACCCAGTAGTACTCATCCTTCTGCGGCGCGGGGAAACTGGAACGCGCCACGAAAATGCGTGCGCCGCGCAGCGCCTCCGCGGCATTGCGGTCGGGAACATCAGGGGACGCGGCGACCACGGCATCGGAATGCACCTTGGCCTCGCGGATGGGCAGCAGGACCGTGCCGGCAAAGGTCTTGGCACCTTTTTCGGCCGGCTGCAGATACCAGCGTCGGGAAGAAAACAGCGCCTCGGGATCGGCACTGTAGGGCATGACCTTGAACCAGCCCTTGATACCCCAGGCATCCAGGATGCGTCCGACTTCGATGGCGTCCGCTGGCAATTCAGCGGCTTCGAAACTGGGCACCATGGAGGGAAAAACCGTCACCACCGGCTCCCCCGATGTGAAGCGCCCCCAAGCGGGAACACAGCACGCCGGGTCGGCCAGCGCAGCGCTCGGATCAGGCGGCCTTCTTGGCAGCTTGCTTGAGCAGGCGCTCCACGGTGGGAGAAGCCTGGGCGCCGACGCCCTGCCAGTAGGTCAGGCGGTCCTGGGCGATGCGGATGCTTTCTTCGTTGGCGGTGGCGATCGGGTTGTAGAAACCGATGCGCTCGATGAAGCCACCGTCACGACGGTTGCGCTTGTCGGTCACGACGATGTTGAAGAACGGGCGTGCCTTGGCGCCGCCGCGGGAGAGTCGAATGACGACCATGATTTATCCTTTGGGTGGTGGCAATTTCATCCCGATCGAGATGAAACCATCCAGTACATGTTCCTTCAGTGTTTGAGACACGCGACATGGCCACCCGGCCAGCGACACACTGAAAAGCCTGCCATTATAACGTTTCTCCCGCTTATGCCTACCATCCGCCCCAGTCGCGACCACGATCTGCCCGCCATCGCCGCCATTTACGCCCATCACGTACTGCACGGCACCGGCACCTTCGAGCTGGAGCCGCCCTCGCCGGCCGACATGGCGGCGCGGCGGGCCGAGGTACTGGAGCGCGGCCTGCCCTGGCTGGTGCTGGAGGAGCACGACGAGGTGCTGGGTTTCGCCTACTGCAACTGGTTCAAGCCCCGGCTGGCCTACCGCTATTCGGCAGAAGACTCGATCTACCTGGCACCCGCGGCACAGGGCAAGGGTCTGGGCCGGCGCCTGCTGGCCGAGCTGGCCGACCGGGCGCAGCAGGCCGGCGTGCGCAAGCTGATCGCCGTCATCGGCGACTCGGCCAATACCGGCTCGATCGGCGTGCATCGCAGCGTAGGCTTCACGCCGGTCGGCACGATCCGTTCCTGCGGTTGGAAGTTCGGCCGCTGGCTGGACATCGTGCTGATGGAAAAGGCGCTCGGTGAGGCCGACCGCACCGTACCGGCCCCGGCTTGAGCCGACACCACGTGGGGCCGATGGGCATGCCCGACAATACGACCATGAAAAACAAGACGATCGCCGCCTGGCTCACTTTTCTCGTCGGCCCGCTGGGCCTGCACCGCTTCTACCTCCGCGGGCTGAACGACCTGCTCGGCTGGCTGCTGCCCATCCCCACGGCGCTTGGCCTGTACGGCATCGAGCGGGTGCAGACCTACGGCCTGGACGACCAGTGGAGCTGGGTGCTGATTCCGCTGGCGGGTTTCACCTTTGCCGGCTGCGCCCTCACGGCCATCGTCTATGGCCTGATGACGCCGGAGAAATGGAATGCCCGCTTCAACCCCAGCGCGGCCAGCGATGCCCCGGCCGGGCGAACCAACTGGCTGACCATCGGCGCCATCGTCTGCGCACTGCTGGTGGGCACCACGGTGCTGATGTCGAGCATTGTTTTCAGCTTCCAGCGCTACTTCGAGTACCAGGTCGAGGAAGGGCGCAAGATCAGCCAGTAAAGGCGGCACCCCTGAGCGGCTGACGCCGCTTCCCCTCTGGGGGACAACGCCAGTGGCCCGGCGGAGCCGGTTCCACGGCGTTACCAGTCTGGACTCCGGTAACGCGGGCGCTCTGCCCCCGCGTCAGAACAGCTGAAGACTGAGCCAGTAGGCCACAGTGGCCACGAAGGCGCTGGCCGGTATGGTGAAGACCCAGGCCCAGACGATGTTGCCGGCCACGCCCCAGCGCACCGCACTCGGGCGTCTGGCAGATCCGACACCGACGATGGCCCCGGTGATGGTATGGGTGGTGGACACCGGGATGCCCAGTCCGGTGGCCAGGAACAAGGTCATTGCACCCCCGGTTTCGGCGCAGAACCCGCCGACCGGCTTGAGCTTGGTAATTTTCTGCCCCATGGTTTTGACAATGCGCCAGCCGCCAAACATGGTGCCCATGCCGATAGCGAGGTAACAGCTCACGACGACCCAGGATGGCGGCGCCCTGTCGGTAGATGCCACATAGCCGGTGGCCACCAGCAGCATCCAGATGATGCCGATGGTCTTTTGCGCATCGTTGCCGCCGTGGCCCAGGCTGTAGGCGCCTGCAGACACCAGCTGCAGACGGCGAAACCAGCCATCCACGCGTGACGGCGCGGTGCGCCGGAAGGCCCAGGCCACACCCAGCATCATCAGGGACCCCAGCAGGAAGCCCAGCAGGGGCGAGACGAAGATGAAGACCACGGTCTTCAGAATGCCGCCAGAGACCAGCGCATCGGTACCGGCCTTGCCGATGACGGCACCGACGATGCCGCCGATCAGTGCATGCGAGGAACTGCTCGGGATGCCGTAGTACCAAGTGATCAGGTTCCAGGTGATGGCGCCCACCAGGGCCCCGAACACCACGTGGGTGTCGACGATACCGGGCTGCACGATGCCCTTGCCCACCGTGGTTGCCACGCTGAGCTGGAACACGAAGATCGCGACGAAGTTGAAGAAGGCGGCGAACAGCACGGCCTGGCCCGGCCGCAACACCCCTGTGGAGACCACGGTGGCGATGGAGTTCGCCGCATCATGAAAACCGTTCATGAAGTCGAAGGCCAGTGCCAGGACCACCAGCATGATGACCACCCAGAGGGCGCTCTGTACGCTTTCCATGCGCGCGGCCCGCTCAGGCGTTTTCGAGGACGATGCCCTCGATCTGGTTGGCCACGTCCTCGCACTTGTCGGTGACGGTCTCGAGCAGTTCGTAGATGGCCTTGAGCTTGATCACCTCGCGCACATCCGGCTCCTCGCGGAACAGCTTGCTCATGGCGGTACGCATCACGCGGTCGGCATCGGACTCCAGCCGGTCGATCTCCTCGCAGGTCTTGAGAGCGGCTTCTGCCGTCTTGGCGTCGCCGATGCCGTCGAGCAGATAGACCGCGTCCTTGACGCGCTCACAGCATTTCACGCTGAGCTCGGTCAGCCGGATGATCTCTTCGGTCATGTGGCGCACGTCGTACAGCGCCATGGTTTCGGCGGCATCCTGGATCAGGTCGGCCACGTCGTCCATGGTGTTGATCAGGCCATGGATCTGCTCACGGTCGATCGGCGTGATGAAGGTCTTGTGCAATGCCTTGTTGACCTCGTGCGTGATGCGGTCGGCCGCCTGCTCGGCGGCGTCCACGTCGCGGTTGTACTGGGCACGCAGATTGAGATCACCGTAATGGGCCACCAGCTGCGAGAAGGCCCGGGCCGCTTCGACGATGCGATCCGCATGCTGGTTGAACATAGCGAAGAAATTGCCGTCGCGCGGCATCAGTTTTCCAAACAGCATGGGAGGCCTCGGTAATTACGTCAAATTGATGACGTTTTGATGACAGGCGGGAGTTTAACCGTCGCCGGCGTCGGTGCCGGCTTCAGGCGCTGCGAAAGATGAAATACACCGCCCCGACCATGCAAAGCGTCGCCCACAGGTAGTCGAGCTTGAAGGGCACGAACACGCTGAGCGTGATCACCTCCTGCACGATCTTGAGCTGCGCCACCGTAAAGCCGGCTTGCTGGAAACCGATGCGGTTGGCCGGCACCTGCAGCAGGTACTCGAACAGGGCGATGCCCCAGCTCGCCAGCGCCGCCATGTACCACGGTGCGGTCGCCAGCTTCTTCAGGTGGCCATACCAGGCGAACGTCATGAACACATTGCTGCCGATCAGCAGCAACACCGTCTGCAGGGACAGCGGGAGGGATGTCAGCGTACTCATGGTTCGGGATTATCGACGGCCGCCCAAAGAAAAGGCCCCGCAGCATGCGCCGGGGGCCGTCAAAGACCGGGCCATCCAAGTGCCCGGTCAGGGGGAGCGGGATGTCAGGCGGTGACCTTGTCGGCCACGTCCTTGTATTCCTCGATCTGGTCGAAGTTCATGTACTTGTAGATCTTGTCGCCGTTGGCGTTGATGACACCGATGTCGGCCAGGTACTCCTGCTTGCTCGGAATACGCCCAAGCTTGGAGCAGATCGCGGCCAGCTCGGCCGAGCCCAGGTAGACGTTGGTGTTCTTGCCCAAGCGGTTGGGGAAGTTGCGCGTGCTGGTGGACATGACGGTCGCACCCTCCTTCACCTGTGCCTGGTTGCCCATGCACAGACTGCAGCCCGGCATTTCCATGCGCGCGCCGGCCGCGCCGAACACGCCGTAGTGGCCTTCCTCGGTCAGTTGCTGTGCGTCCATCTTGGTCGGCGGTGCCATCCACAGCTTGACCGGGATGTCCTTCTTGCCTTCGAGCAGCTTGCTGGCGGCGCGGAAGTGGCCGATGTTGGTCATGCACGAGCCGATGAAGACTTCATCGATGGTGGCGCCAGCCACGTCCGACAAGGTCTTGGCATCGTCCGGGTCGTTCGGGCAGCAGACGATGGGCTCGGTGATCTCGGCCAGGTCGATCTCGATCACGGCGGCGTAGTCGGCATCCTTGTCGGCCGTCAGCAATTCCGGCTTGGCCAGCCAGGCTTCCATGGCCTTGATGCGGCGGGCGATGGTGCGTTCGTCATGGTAGCCCTGGGCGATCATGTTCTTCAGCAGCACGATATTGCTGTTGATGTACTCGATGATCGGCTCCTTGTTGAGCTGCACGGTGCAGCCGGCGGCGGAGCGCTCGGCCGAGGCATCGGACAGTTCGAACGCCTGCTCCACCTTCATGTCGGGCAGGCCTTCGATCTCGAGGATACGACCGGAGAAGATGTTCTTCTTGCCCTTCTTCTCGACCGTCAGCAGACCCTGCTTGATGGCGTAGAGCGGGATGGCATGCACCAGGTCACGCAGCGTGACACCGGGCTGCATCTTGCCCTTGAAGCGCACCAGCACCGATTCCGGCATGTCCAGCGGCATGACGCCGGTAGCGGCGGCAAAAGCCACCAGGCCGGAGCCGGCCGGGAAGGAGATGCCGATCGGGAAACGGGTGTGGCTGTCGCCACCGGTGCCCACGGTGTCGGGCAGCAGCATGCGGTTGAGCCAGGAGTGGATGATGCCGTCGCCCGGGCGCAGCGAGATACCGCCGCGGTTGCTGATGAACTCGGGCAACTCATGGTGCATCTTCACGTCCACCGGCTTCGGGTAGGCGGCGGTATGGCAGAAGGACTGCATCACCAGATCGGCCGAGAAGCCCAGGCAGGCAAGGTCTTTCAGCTCGTCGCGCGTCATCGGGCCGGTGGTGTCCTGTGAGCCGACCGACGTCATCTTCGGTTCGCAGTAGGTGCCGGGCAGCACACCCTGGCCTTCGGGCAACCCGCAGGCACGGCCGACCATCTTCTGCGCCAGGGTGAAACCCTTGCCATGGCTCTTGGGCACCTGCGGCAGACGGAACAGCGTGCTCGGCGCCAGGCCCAGGGCTTCACGCGCCTTGGCTGTCAGGCCGCGGCCGATGATCAGCGGAATGCGGCCACCGGCACGCACCTCGTCGAACAGCACCTCGCTCTTGACCGTGAACTCGGCAATCACCTTGCCGTCCTTGAGGGCCTTGCCCTCGTAGGGGCGCAGCTCGACGGTATCGCCCATGTTCATCTGGCTCACGTCCAGCTCGATCGGCAGCGCACCGGCGTCTTCCATGGTGTTGTAGAAGATCGGAGCGATCTTGGAGCCCAGGCAGACGCCGCCGAAACGCTTGTTCGGCA
>CAZJKR010000161.1:908-7341 GCA_964546615.1 uncultured Curvibacter sp. | reverse complement strand
CCGTGCCCGGGGCGGTGATCGTGGTCGGATTGCTGCTGCCGGTCGGGTGGGTCCAGGCGGCATGGCCGCAAAGCAGCTTCGCCTACTACCTGACCGCCACCTCGCTCGGTTTGGTGTGGGCCTACCTGGTACGCTTCTGTGCCGTGGCACTGCAGTCGGTCCAGAGTGGTTATGCCCGCATACCGGCCAGTCTGGACGATTCGGCGCGTGTGCTCGGGGTCGGCGATGTCGGCCTGCTGCGCCGCGTCCATTGGCCCTTGTTGCGCCGCTCGACCATTGCGGCGACCTTGCTGGTTTTTGTCGACGTGATGAAGGAGCTGCCGGCAACACTGGTTCTGCGGCCTTTCGACAGCGACACGTTGGCGGTGGTGGCCTACCAGCTGGCGCGTGACGAGCGGCTGGGCGAGGCGGCGCTGCCCTCGCTGGCGCTGGTGCTGGTCGGGCTCATTCCGGTGGTGCTCCTGAGCCGCACCTTGCGTGAGCGAGGCGGCTGACGGGTTGCGTATAAAATGAGCAACTACAAATATCAATAACTGCGGATTGGATCAGCTATGACCAAGCGAACCATTCAAGCGACCCCGGGGAGCGTGACCGAGCCCGATCAGGTGTTCGAACTGGCGGCCGAGGTATTCCGGGTGATGTCGGCGCCGATGCGGCTGAAGATCATCAGCCATCTGTGCGAGGGTGAGCGCAATGTCAGCTACCTGCTCAGTCGTATCGACACCACCCAGCCCAACATGTCGCAGCATCTGACCACGCTGTACCAGGCCGGCGTGCTGGGCAAGCGCCGTGAGGGCGTTCAGATCTACTACCGCATCATTGACGACCGCGTGGCGGCCTTGTGCCGTGCTGTGTGCACGCAGATCGCCACCGAGGCGAACTTCGAACCCGAGGCCGAAGCCTCGGCTTGAACCGGCTGCTGCTTGCGCGTCAGGGTTTGAGGTAGACGAACCCTTCGCGGGCCTGCAGCTTGGCCACTTCGGCCACGCCCGAGGGAACCACCTTGGCTTCCATCAGCAGGCGGTCGGCCTTGATGTTGCGGCTGGTCAGGGTCACATTGCAGACGCGGAACTCCACGCCCTTGCCGGCCAGGTCGCTGACCGTGCCGCTGAACTCGCGGCCCTGGGCGTCCTTGGCATCCTGCAGCAGAAAGTTGATGCCGGCGCCATGTGTGACCACCACGATCTTGGCCGTGGGATCGGCATTCAGGTGGTTGCGCACGTTGTTGAGTACCGGGGCAACCGTATTGACATCGGTGTTGATGTGATACACCGCCTTGACTGGCGCAGGTTCCGACGTGGTGGCGCAACCGGAAAGGTTGCCGAGCGCGATGGCTGCGAAGGCGAGTGAGGCAAGAAATTTATACATGATCATCTCCTGAAGTGATGAGTAAAAAGGAAGGGCCGGCAGTTGCCGGTCCTTGCAGACCCGGCTGTGTCCGGATCCGGCTCCATCAGTCTCAGAGCAGTGTATCCGCCCAGATGTTCTGGGCCCAGTTCATGGCGTAGATACCCTCGAGCTCATTGGGGGCTGTGGAAACGCCACCCGAACCCGCCACGGTCTTGAAGGTCTTCTCGGCCGCCACGTACTGGTGGACCGACGCCACATGCACCACCAGCTTGTCGTTGACGAAGCTGTAGCAGGTGTTGGTCAGCACCGGTTGCGGATTGACCGCCATGTCCGACAGTTGCGCCACGACGGCGGCGGCCACCACCTTGCCGTGCGAATTGGCCATGTGGCCGGATTTCGGCATCAAGGGCGCGGCCAGCACCGAGTCCCCGATCACATGGACATCCTTGGCGGCGGTCGATTCGAAGGTCAGGTAATCGACGTTGCACCAGCGGTTGTTCGCATTGGCCAGCCCCGATTGCATGGCGATGGCACCCGCGCTCATGTTCGGCAGGACATTCAGCACATCGGCCTTGACGTCGTCGGCGGTTTCGAACTTGATGGTCTTGCTCCTGGCGTCCACGGCCATGGCCTTGTGGTTGCCGCGGAATTCCAGCATGCCGGCGTAATTCTCGGCCCAGAACTTCTTGAACAGCGGTCCCTTGGAGGTGACATCCGGGTTGGCGTCCAGGATCAGCACCTTGGACTTCGGCTTGGCCTTCTTGAAGTAGCTGGCCACCTGGCTGGCACGTTCGTAGGGGCCGGGGGGGCAGCGGTAGGGCGCCAGCGGCACGGCAATGGCGTAAACACCGCCATCGGGCATGGCTTCCAGCTGGCGGCGCAGCGCCATGGTTTCGGGGCCGGCCTTCCACGCCTGGAGAATCTGACCGGCCGCGCTGGCGGCCTGCAGACCTTCGACGCTGTTCCACATCATGTCGATACCGGGCGAGACGATCAGCTTGTCGTAGCCGATGGTGGCGCCGCCAGCGAGCGTCACGGTCTTCTTGGCCGCGTCGATGCGGCTGACCATGTCGCGCACAACGGTCACGCCGTGCTTGCCGCTCAGGTTGTCGTAGGGCGTCGTGATGTCGCCCATGGTCTTGGAGCCGCCGATCACCAGGTTGGAGATCGGGCAGGAAATGAAGCTGCCGTTGGGTTCGACCAGGACCACATCGATCTTGTAGTTGGAGAGCATGCGCACGTACTTGGCGGCGGTAGCGCCACCATAGCCGCCGCCGATCACCACCACCTTGGCCTTGGACGGAATGGTGCCGGTGGTGGCACAGCCGACCATGCCAAGGGTGCTGCCCAGAGTGCCGAGTGCCAGAGAGGCCTGTACAAAGCTGCGTCGTTTCATCATGGCCATCTCCTTAGCGCTTCAGGGTCGAGAAATAGGTGGAAACGGACTCGATCTGCGCATCCGTGAAGCCCTTGGTGAGCTGGTGCATCACGGTGGCGGGGCGGCTGCCGTCACGGAAGGCCTTCATCTGGGCTGCCATGTAGTCGCGCGGCATGCCGGCCAGGGAGGGGATGGCCGAGCCGGGGGTGGTGCGGCCCTCTGTTCCGTGGCAGTTGGCGCAGGTGGCGGCCAGCGCACGCTGGTGCAGCATGGCCGTTTCCTGGGGGGTGGCCGATTGGGCGGCAATGGCTGCACTGCTGCCCAGCAGCAGCACGGCGAGTTGTTTTTTCACGCGCATGGCATGTCTCCTTCTAGCTTGACGAAATATCACCAGGGGCCAATGTAATCAGCCCAACTTCAGTTGTCGCCCGGTGTTTACCCTCACAGGGTACGGGGTATAGCTTTCAGGGGGCTTTCATGTTGGCCTGGGTGCCGATCAGACGCTCGTCTTTCTGGTGGATGGCGGTCTGGCTGTCCATCAGTCGGTCGGTGATGCCGGCGCCGGCCCACATGCCGACCAAGGCCAGCCAGGCAGTCAGCGCGAAGATGGCGCCCCCGGTCATGCCCGCACCCACGGCGCAGCCGCCGGCCAGCATGGAGCCGAAGCCCATCAGCACCGCGCCGGCGATGTAGCGGCGCATGCTGTAGCCGTCCTTGAAGCCTTCGAGCTGGAACTCGCGGCCGATCAGGGCGCCGATGAAGGAGCCGGCAAAAACGCCGGGCAGGAGGCCGAAGTCGAAGCCAATGTGCGGCGCCGGCGACGAGAGGACCCGCATCAGCCATTCAGCCGAGGGGCCGCTGAACGTCAGGCCCTGCACCTGCACGTGGGAGGCACCGAAGCTGTTGGACGAGACCTGGTAGGTGTACCACCAGCCGGCCGCCACCATCAGCCCGGTGCCGATGCCGCCGACCCACTTCCAGAACCCCCAGCCGCTGCGTACCGAGAAGAACAGCGCGGCTGCGAACCAGATCAGACCGAAAACCAGCCCGCCCCAGTTGCCCAGCCCGGTGATGGCCAGCAGGTCGCGGGACGGGCCGCCTTCAACCGTCCACCAGCCGCTGAGGTGCAAGCGCAGGGGCGCCAGCGAACCTGACAGCGCAGCCTGTGCCGTGACGGCAAAGATCAAGCCGGAAAGCAGGGCACGCAGGTTGCCGTTGGCCGAGAGCACCAGCAGGCGGCTGGCGCAGCCGCGCGTCATGATCATGCCGGCGCCGAACAGCAGGCCGCCGATCAGCGCACCCGACAGACTGCCGCGCGAGGCCAGCTGCCGCGCCGAACTGACGTCCAGGGAATGCATCAGGATGAGACCCTGTACGACGACGACGGCGGTGGAGAACGCCAGCAGCCAGACCGAGAGTTTTTCACCGAACTTGTGGTGCCAGAATTCGATGACGGCGGCGCGCAGGCAGAACTTCGAGCGCTGGGCAAAGAATCCGAACAGACAGCCGATCAGCAAGCCCCCGATTGCGAGGACCGCGCTCTCGCCATGTTGTTCCAGGTAAGTTGCCAGATTCATGTGGCTATCCCATAATTCAGTATTTGCTTATATTGCATCGTAATTTTGATGGCGAATTTCCGCCTTGATCTGTCTCAAGTTTTGGGCGCAGGGCAGGCCGGGTAAACAGCGTCAGACAAGGCCCAGGAGACAGGACAGACATGGCAACGCGCAAGCCCTCTTTTTTCAGCACACTGCTCATCGGATTCGGCCTGGCCTTCACCGCGCTGAGTGTTTCGGCCCAGGGCGTTCCCGCCATGGTGGCGCAGAAGGTGTCGCCCACGGCCTGGTTCGTCGAAGGGGTTTCGGCGCTGGGCTCGCCGGCCAACCAGAACTTCATCTCCAATGCCGGTTTTGTCGTCACGCCCGCCGGCGTGGTGGTCATCGATGCGCTCGGCTCACCTGCCCTGGCCGAGCGGCTGGCCGCAGAAATCCGCAAGATCACGCCGCTGCCGATCACCCATGTGATCGTGACCCACTATCACGCCGATCACATCTACGGCCTGCAGACGTTCAAGGCCATGGGGGCGCGCATCATTGCGCATGGGGCGGCCAAGGTCTATCTGAACTCGGACACCGCACGCCTGCGGCTGGAAGCCTCGCGGCAGGAGCTGGCGCCCTGGGTGGATGAACAGACGCGGCTGGTGGAGGCCGACACATGGCTCCAGGGGGACGACACGCTGAAAGTCGGCGGCGTCGAGTTCCAGATCAGGATTGTCGGGCCCTCGCACACGCCGGAGGATCTGGTGGTCTACCTGCCAAGCGAACAAGTGCTGTTCGCCGGCGACCTGGTGTTTCGCAGCCGCATTCCCTATGTCGGCCAAGCCGACAGCCGGCAATGGATCATGGCGCTGGACAAGCTGCTGGCTTTCGATGCCAAGGTCATCGTGCCGGGGCATGGCCCCCTGTCGCACGAGGCGCGCAAGGACATGCAGCTCACCCGCGACTACCTGCGCTACCTGCGCGAGAGCATGGGCCGTGCGGCACAGAACCTCGAACCCTTCGAGGAGGCCTACAACAACACCGACTGGAGCCAGTTCGAGCACTTGCCGCTGTTCCGTGTTGCCAACCGTATGAACGCCTACAACACCTACCTGCTGCTCGAACAGGAGACGCGTTGATGCGCGCCGGGTCCGGGCGCCTGGCCGGCGGGCACCACATTGAAGGGGTGTCGCGGCGGCAACTCCTGCTGTCCGGTATCGCCCTGGGGGCAGCGCCGCTGGCGCAGGCGGCGCCTGCCCGCCTGCCACTGGCCGATTCGCTGCCGGACGAACTGGTGCAAGCCCTGAAGAAGAACCAGCCGCTGGTGGTCATGGTCAGCCTTCCCGGCTGCCCCTTCTGCGTGGTGGCGCGCGACAACTACCTCGGTCCGATGCACGAACAGCAGGGGCTGCCGGTGGTGCAGGTGGACATGCGCAGCCAGCGCCCGGTGCGCGATCTCAAGGGGCGCAACGTGACGCACGACGCGCTCAGCCGCAGCTGGGGCATCCGTATCGCGCCGACCGTGCTGTTCTTCGGGCCGGGCGGCGTCGAGGTGGCTGAGCGTCTCGTAGGCGGCTACATCCCCGATTTCTACGGCGCCTACCTCGACGAGCGCCTGCAGCAGGCCCGCGCCAGCCTGCGCTGAACGGCCGCCGGCCCGGCGGGCGGGGGCTGACATTCCGGGTGTATCCACTTATACTTACCAGGGTATATGCCCCCTGGGGTATATTTGCGCTTCAGGTTTTTTATGCGTTGAGGAGAACAAGTGGAACAAAGCAATTCATGCGCGTTGCCGCAGCGGCCCTACTGGCCCGCCTGGGTGGCCGGCCTGGCGCTCGGCGTGGTGCTGCTGCTGACCTTCGTCTTCACTGGTCACGGCCTCGGTGCCACCGGTTTCACCACCCGGCTGAGTGCCTGGCTGGGCGACCTGGCCGCACCGCAATGGACCCTGGCCAACGACTATCTGGGCCCGATGGTGGAGGACGGCGCGGTGCTGTCGTCCTGGATCACCTGGCAGGTGCTGGGTGTGTTCCTGGGTGCCCTGGTGTCGGCGTATTTCGCCGGCCGTATGGCGTGGCGCATCGAGGGTGAGGCCAGCGCCGGTCGCGTGGGTCGCCTGCTCAAGGCCTTGGCCGGCGGCATCCTGGCGGGCTTTGGCGCGCGCATT
>CAZJKR010000161.1:0-898 GCA_964546615.1 uncultured Curvibacter sp. | reverse complement strand
TACACGGCCGACTTCACCGCGCTGGACATCGCTTATGCCGGCATGACCGCCGCCCTGATCCCCACAAAGTTCTTCAACGGAACCATAGTCGCCCCGGCCGCCGGCTGCACCAGCGGCGTGGGCCTGTCGGGTGCGGCGGTGCTGAGCGTGGCCGGTTTCGTTTTCCTGGGTGCGTTCTTTGCCGCCGGTCTGGTGGCCGCGCGTCTGAGCGGTGGAGGTGTGAAATGAACGGATTGTTTGCCGCCGGCGGCCCGCTGGTCGCGGTGCTGCTCGGTTTCGGTTTCGGTTTCGTGCTGGAGCGTGCCGGTTTTGGCAGTGGCTGCAAGCTCACCGCCCAGTTCCGTTTGACCGACTGGTCGGTCTTCAAGGTCATGTTCACCGCCATCGTGTTCACGGCCGTGGGCATCTATGCGCTGGAGCAACTGGGCGTGCTGCAGGCCGAAGCGATCTATGTGCCCATCCCCTACCTGTGGGCCATTGCCGTGGGGGGGGCGCTCATCGGCGCCGGCTTTGCGGTCGGCGGTTACTGCCCCGGCACCTCGGCCGTCGGTCTGATGACCGGCCGTATCGATGCCATCGTCTTCCTGTTTGCGGCCCTGTTCCCGCAGCTGGATGCCTTGACTACTGCCGGCGAGTTCACCCGGGGCGACCGCCTGCCGGAGTTGCTGGGCCTGCCCGAGTGGCTGGTGCTGGCGACGCTGGTGGCTGCTGCCGTGGGTGTGTTTTTTCTCGGCGGCTGGTTTGAGCGCCGTGCGCACGCAGCCGGTCAGGTCTGACCTTTTCTTAGCAGGAGAACTTCCCATGAAACGTACTCGCAACAACCTGGCACCGCTGGTGTCGGCGCTGGCCATGACCTTGCTGAGCGTGCCGGTGGCCGCCGTCGCGCAACCAGCCCAGG
>CAZJKR010000160.1:6214-7404 GCA_964546615.1 uncultured Curvibacter sp. | reverse complement strand
GATGCCGAACAGCAGCGCAGCGCCGCCTTGGCGGCCGAGATGGCGCATGCGCAGGTCTGGCCCCGGCTGGCGCTGGACGCGCTGACCGATGCGCTGGCCGGCTGTGCCGGTGTGATCGGTGTCGACAGCGGCCTGAGCCACATCGCCGTGGCGCTGGATCTGCCGCATGTGCAGATCTACAACTTCGACACCGCCTGGCGCACCGGGCCGGGCGAGGGGGGGCGGGCGGACTGCCCGCGCCAGCGCAGCGTCTATGCCCGCCCGACCCCCACGGTCGATATGGTCTGGCACGCCTGGCAGGACGTGAGCCGGGCATGATCCGCGCGCTGTACTCCCTGCTCACGCTGCTGCTGCAGCCGCTGCTGCGCCGCAAGATCGCGCGCCGCGGCCTGCAGGAGCCGGGCTACCTGCAGGGCATCGAGGAACGTTTCGGCCGTTATACGACGGCACCGTTGCCCGACGATGGCCGCACGGTGTGGGTGCATGCGGTGTCCTTGGGCGAAACCCGGGCGGCGGCCGTGCTGCTGGCCCGGCTGCGCGAACAATGGCCCGACCTGCGTCTGCTGCTGACGCATGGCACCGCCACCGGCCGCGCCGAAGGTCTGGCGCTGCTGCGCGAGGGGGATGTGCAGGTCTGGCAGCCGTGGGATACGCCGGCGGCGGTGCAGCGCTTTCTGAGCCATTTCCGGCCGCGCATCGGTCTGCTGATGGAAACCGAGGTCTGGCCCAATCTGGCCGTGGCCTGCGCGCGGGGCCGGGTGCCGCTGGTGCTGGCCAATGCACGGCTGAGTGAGAAATCGCTGCGCCAGGCGCAGCGACTGGCTTGGCTGTCGCGACCGGCCTATCGCAGCCTGGCGGCGGTGTGGGCGCAGACGCAGGACGACGCCGCGCGGCTGGCCACCCTGGGCGCGCCGGTCCGGGGTGTGTTCGGCAACCTCAAGTTCGATGCCACACCCGACCCCATGCAACTGGCGACGGGGCGCGCCTGGCGCGCGGCGGCCGGCCGGCCGGTGGTCATGCTGGCCAGTTCGCGTGAGGGCGAAGAGGCCGAGTTTCTGCGGATCTTGAAGGGTTTTTTGGCCTCAGGCAACGCCGGTACTGCCCCGGATGCTCCTGAATCCATAGCGCATGAGGCTGCGGTGCAATCTTCGGTGCAATGGCTGATCGTGCCGCGCCATCCGCAACGCTTC
>CAZJKR010000160.1:5736-6166 GCA_964546615.1 uncultured Curvibacter sp. | reverse complement strand
GCCTGGGGTGCTCAGCCCGCGCCGGCGCAGGTCTGGCTCGGCGACAGCCTGGGCGAGATGGCCTTGTACTACGGCTTGAGCGATGCGGCCCTGCTGGGGGGCAGCTTTGCACCCCTGGGCGGGCAGAACCTGATCGAAGCTGCAGCCTGCGGTTGCCCGCTGCTGATGGGGCCCCACACGTTCAACTTCAGCGAGGCGGCGGAACTGGCGCAGGCCGGCGGTGCCGCGCTGCGTTGTGACAGCCTGCAGGCGGCCGTGGTGGCGGCGCGGGCCTTGGTGACGCGGCCGGCACGACAGGGCACCATGGCGCAGGCCGCCGGCCGTTTTGCCCAGGCGCATCGCGGGGCAGCCAGCCGGACCGCCGCCGCCGTGCTGGACCTGCTGCGGCGCTAGGCGGTCGGACCGCCTCGCCCGTTACTTGGCCAGCAGG
>CAZJKR010000160.1:1032-5697 GCA_964546615.1 uncultured Curvibacter sp. | reverse complement strand
CGCACGCCCACCTGGTAGCCCAGCTTGTTGGCATCCAGCGCACTCTGGCTTGAGGTTTCGGCCGCTTCCAGTGCCTTGACCTGGCCCAGCCCCGACACCACGCCGAAATAGGCCGTGCGGGTGCTCTGGACCACATTGCGTTGCGCGGCTTCCAGATCGGCGCGCGCCTTCTCTTCCAGCGACAGGGTTTCGCGCACGCGGTTCTGCGTGGCAAAGCCGGCAAACAGCGGCAGGTTGAAGGTCACGCCGATGGTGCCGTTGGTCGTGAGTGTGCTGCCAGCGGCAAAGGTGGTGCCGTTGATGTTGTTGTTCTGGGTGTAGCTGGCCGTCAGGTCCAGCGTCGGCTTGTGGCCGGCCTGTGCCTTGTCGGTCTCCAGCTTGGCGACGTCCAGGGCCACGCGGGCCTGGCGGATGCCGGGGTGGCCATCCTGCGCGGCTTGCACCCAGGTGTTGATGTCTTGCGGCAGCAGGTCGGGCAGGGTGGTGGTGGCCAGCGGCTTGGGGACCGTGCCGGGTTTGCCCACCAGCTGGTCGAGCGCCAGCTTCTTGACGCGCAGGTCGTTCTCGGCCGCGATCTCCTGCGCCGTTCCCAGGTCATAGCGGGCCTGCGCCTCACGCGTGTCGGTGATGGTGGCGGTGCCGACTTCGAAGTTGCGCTTGGCCGATGCCAGCTGCTCCGCCACGGCGGCCTTCTGCGCCTTGACGAAGGCCAGGCTGTCCTGCGCTGCCAGCACGTCGAAGTAGGCCTGGCTGACGCGCACGATCAGGTCCTGCTCGGCCGACTGCAACTGCGCCTCGGCCAGCTCGACCTGGCGCTTGCCCTGCTCGAAGGTGGCCAGGTTGGCCGGCCGGTACAGCGGCTGCGAGGCGCTGACACCCACGTTCTGGTTTTCCAGCTTGCGACTCGAGGTGGCGGTGCTGGTCTCGCTCTGGAACTCGCTGCGCGAGACGCCGGCCGTCATGTTGACCGTCGGCAACAGGCTGGCCTTGGCCTGCTCGGCCTTGTACAGGTTGGCGTCGTACTGGGCCTTGGCCGACTGGTAGGCGGCGTCATAGCCGCGGGCAGATTCGTACAGGTCCAGCAGGCTTTGCGCCCGTACAGGCAGGGCCAGGGCAGCGCCAACGGCAAGTGTCAGGGGCAGCAGGCGTAAGGTTTTCATGATCGTCCTTCAGGGCTCGGAAACAGGCGTCGAAGCGCAGTGGCGCAGGTCATTCAGTAGCGTGGCACGCTGGGGTCGACCTGCATCGACCAGGCGTTGATGCCGCCGCTGATGTTGGCGACAAACTTGAAACCGCGGTTTTCCAGAAAGGCGGCCACCTGCATGCTGCGTCCACCGTGGTGGCACAGGCAGGCCACCGGCCGGTTGGGGTCGAGCTCACCCAGGCGTGGCGGGATCACCCCCATCGGGATATGTATCAGCTCGAAGTTGTCAGCCTTGATGCTGGCACGCTGCACCTCGAAAGGCTCGCGTACGTCCAGCACCAAGGGCTGGCCGTGCGACTTCATCTTGTCGAGCCATTCAGGCAGATCGCCGGGGTGGATGTGTTCGATCATGGTGGGTCGGGCGCTGGGCCGCTCAGAAGTTGAAACGCGGGTGTTCAGGGAAATGCAGCAGGCGTGGTGCCACCGTGTCCCAGCCCTGGGTGGTGCGGTACTCGGCCTCGCCGGTGCGGGTAATCAGGGTGGCGCGCATCACCGGCTGTTCGCCGACGACGGCCATCAGGCGACCGCCGCGCGTGAGCTGCGCCAGCAGCTGGTGCGGCACCTCGGCCACCGAGCCGCTGAGTACGATGACGTCGAACGGGCCTTCGACCGGCACGCCCTTGGCGCCGTCGGCCTGGCGAACCTCGGCGTTGAGGATGCCGGCTTTCTGCAGGTTGGTCCGTGCCAGGGTCACCAGCTCGGGCTCGATCTCCAGCGAAATGACGCGCTGGGCCTGCTGGGCCAGCAGGGCGGCCATGTAGCCGGAGCCGGTGCCGATCTCCAGCACCTTCTCGTGCCTGCGCACCGCCAGATCCTGCAGCATGCGGGCTTCGACCTTGGGTGCCAGCATGCACTGGCCGGGCTCGCCACCGGGGCGCAAGGGCAGTTCCATGTCGGCAAAGGCCAGCGCCTTGTGCGCCGGTGGCACGAAGTCCTCGCGCTTGACCTGCGACAGCAGTTCAAGCACCTCGCCGTCGAGCACGTTCCAGGGCCGGATCTGCTGCTCGATCATGTTGAAGCGGGCTTGTTCGAAGTTCATTTCATATACTCCATGGGGTATTTTAATGCATCCTGGAAAATTTTACCGGGCGCTCAGTTCCTGGCACCCCAGCGCCGGCGCAGCCACTGGCTCAGATCATCCATGTAGCAGTAGACCACAGGCACCACCACCAGGGTCAGCAGCGAGGAGGTGATGACGCCGCCAATCACCGCCTGCCCCATCGGGGCGCGCTGCTCGGAGCCCTCGGTCAGGGCGAAGGCCAGCGGCACCATGCCGAAGATCATGGCCAGGGTGGTCATCAGGATCGGGCGCAGCCGCACGCGCGCGGCCAGCAGCAGCGCATCGGCCCGTTCCATGCCTTCGTCGCGGGCGCGGATGGCGAAATCCACCAGCAGGATGGCGTTCTTCGTCACCAGACCCATGAGCATGACGATGCCGATGATGGAGAACATCGAGAGCGTGGAGCGGAACATCAGCAGCGCCAGCACCACGCCGATCAGCGTCAGCGGCAGTGAGGTCATCAGCGCCAGCGGCTGGAAGAAGCTCTTGAACTGGCTGGCCAGGATCATGTAGATGAAGACGATGGCCAGCACCAGTGCCGAGATGGCGTAGCCGAACGATTCGGCCATGTTCTTGGTCGAGCCGCCGAACTGGTAACGGTAGCCGGGCGGGAAGCGGATGCCGTCCAGGGCCTGGCGGATGTCGGTCGAGATTTCGCCGGCCGAGCGGTTGTAGACGTTGGCGTTGATCGCCACCTCGCGCGTCAGGTCGCGCCGGTTGATCTGGTTCGAGCCGGTGGTCTCGCGCAGCGTGGCGACCTGGTTCAGGCGCACCACGCGCGAACTGCCGTCGGCATTCGTGCCCAGCGTGAAGGGCAGGCGCTCCAGGTCGGCCAGCGTGTTGCGCGCCTGCGGGCTCAGGCGCACGTTGACGTCGTAGGTCTGGTCGTCGCTGGCGCGCCAGTTGCCTACGGTCTGTCCGGCCACCAGGGTACGCAGCGCGCCGGCGATCTGGTTGACGTTGAGGCCCAGGTCGGCCGCGGCTTCACGCCGGATGTCGACCTCGATGGTCGGTTTGTTGGGCTTGACGCTGGAATCCAGGTCCACCAGGCCGGGGATGTCGCGGATCTGGTCGAGCACCTGTGTGGTGAGGCGCTCCAGCTCCTTGAGGTCCGGCCCCTGCAGCGAGAACTCGATCTGCTTCTGCCCGCCCACCGGGTCGAGCAGGCCAGCATGCGTGACGGTGATGCCGGGCACCTGGCGCAGCCGCTCACGCAGCGCCGCCGACATCTGGTCCACATTGCGTTTGCGTTCCTTGCGATCGACCAGCCGCACGTAGATGCTGGCGTTGGTCTTGCCCTGGGCGTTGCCGGTGTTGAGCGTGGCCAGGGTGTACTTCACCTCGGGAAACTCGCGCAGGATGTCCTGCACCTGGCGTGCCCTGGCCTCGGTCGCCTCCAGCGAGGAGCCGACCGGGGTGTAGAAGTTGACCGTGGTCTCCGAGAAGTCGGCCTTGGGCACGAACTCGGTGCCCAGCAGCGGCACCATGACGATGCTGAGCACGAAGATGGCGAAGGCCAGCCCCAGGGTGGCGAGCTTGTGCACCAGCGACCAGCGCAGGATGCCCTGGTAGGTCTGCGCCATGCTTTCGGTGGCGCGGTCGAACCAGCCGGTGACGCGGCCGATGGTCTTGTCGTAGACGGTCACCGGCTCGCGTGGCAGGCCATGGGTGTCGATGCTGGGGTCGTGCCAGATCGAGGACAGCATGGGGTCGAGCGTGAAGCTGACGAACATCGAGATCAGCACCGCCGCCACGATGGTGATGCCGAACTCGTGAAAGAACTTGCCGATGATGCCGCCCATGAAGCCGATCGGCAGGAACACCGCGACGATGGAGAAGGTGGTGGCCAGAACCGCCAGGCCGATTTCCTGCGTGCCGTCGAGCGAAGCCTGGTAGGGCGTCTTGCCCATCTGCACGTGGCGCACGATGTTCTCGCGCACCACGATGGCGTCGTCGATCAGCAGGCCCACGCAGAGCGACAGCGCCATCAGCGTGATCATGTTGATGGTGAAGCCGAACAGGTACATGAAGAAGAAGGTGCCGATCAGCGCGATCGGCAGCGTCAGGCCGGTGATGACGGTGGAGCGCCAGGAGTTGAGGAACAGGAAGACGATCAGCACCGTCAGGATGGCGCCTTCGATCAGGGTGCGGCGCACGTTGTCCACCGCCACGCGGATCGGGCGCGAGCCGTCGGCGATCGGCTCCAGCCGCACGCCGGCGGGCAGCAGGGGCTGGATGTCGGCCACGGCGCGCGTCAGGCCGTCGATGACCGCAATGGTGTTCTCGTCCTGCGCCTTCTGCACCGACAGCAGCAGCGTGCGCTGGCCGTTGTAGAGCGCCAGCGTCTCCAGTTCCTGCGCGCCGTCCTGCACGGTGGCGAGCTGGCCGAGCCGGATCGGCG
>CAZJKR010000160.1:0-1022 GCA_964546615.1 uncultured Curvibacter sp. | reverse complement strand
GCGTGCCACGATGATGCGCTCGAAGTCTTCCGGCCGCTGCATGCGCGCATCGACCTGCACCATGCGCTCCTGCGTGAGGGAACGCACGGCGCCGACCGGCAGGTCCTGGTTCTCGCTCTTGACGGCGGCCACCACCTGGTCGGGTGTGATGCCCAGCGCTTCGAGCGCGTCGGGGCGCAGGTAGATGTTGATCTCGCGCTTGCTGGCCCCCACCAGCGTGACCGAGCCGACACCGCGCACGTTCTCCAGCCGTTTCTTGAGCACCTGATCGGCCCAGTTCGTCAGCTCGACCGGATTCAGGGCCTTGCCGCGGCTGTCATCCGGCAGCACGGCCAGCGACCAGATGGCGCGGTTGGCCGGGTCGAAGCGCAGCACGCGCGGCTCCTTGACCTCGGTGCGCAGGTTGGGCCGGATCGCGGCCACCTTCTCGCGCACGTCCTCGGCCGCCTTGCGGCCGTCGATGTGCAGCTGGAACTCGATGATCACCACCGCCTGGCCCTCGTAGCTGCGCGAGGTCAGGACATTGATGCCGGCGATCGAGTTGACGCCTTCCTCGATCTTCTTGGTGACCTCGCTCTCCACGATCTCGGGTGAAGCACCGGGGTACTCGGTGGTGACCACCACCACCGGAAAGTCGATGTTCGGGAACTGGTCCACCTGCAGCCGCTGGTAGGAGAACAGGCCCAGCACCACAAAGGCCAGCATCACCATGGTGGCGAACACCGGGTTTTTCAGGCTGACGCGGGTGAACCACATGACTCAGCGCACCTGCATAGCGTTGGCGGCCGGCGCGGGGGAGGGCGTCTGGGCTGCTGCGGGGGTGTACTTCACGGCGGTGCCTTCGCGCAGCGTGCCGACCGTGCCGGCCAGCACCTGGGCGCCTTCAGCGATGCCGCTGACACCGACCATCAACTGGCCGTCGGCCTCGCCGCGCTCACCCAGCGTCACGGTGCGGTGCACGATCTGCTGGTTCTCCACGACCTGCACATAGGGTGCCGGCTTGTCGGTACGCACGGCGTCCA
>CAZJKR010000159.1:5359-7420 GCA_964546615.1 uncultured Curvibacter sp. | reverse complement strand
CCGGCAGAGCGGGCGGCGGCGGCTCGACCGGCGGCGTGACCGGCACCGCCTGCACGACCTCGGACGAAGTTCCGCCGCCGCCCTCCTGCCTGTCCATGGACGGCAGAAAGATCAGCACCAGAGCCGCGGCCAGCAGTACCAAGGCAGCCAGCACGCCGGGACGGGACAGTTGCCCCCACATCGACGTGGTGGTCACATCCCCAGGCGCACGGAAAGGCGCATTGATGCCCCACTCGTCCGGCTTGAGTTGCGGCGTCACCGTTTGAGGCAGCAGTGCCAGCACCGGCGCCGGATCGATTTTGAGCGTACGGCAGACACTGGAGGCCAGGGCCCGCACGAATACCGCGTCCGGCAGAAGATCGAGCCGGTCAGCCTCCAGGGCCTCCAGCTTCTTGACCGGCACCTTCATGGAGACCGCCAGTGCGGCCACATGCAAACCGGCAGCCTCACGCGCCTGTCGCAGCAGCTCCCCGGCCGTCGGCTCCGGAATCGGCTGTTCGGCGTTGGACGACTCCTCAGCCAGCTTGGCTTGCTCCTGACTCTCACTCATTGAATGCCCCTCGCTCATAGGCCCCGGATTCACGCGACTGGGGGTAACGCCTCTTGAGCTGTGTCGCCAGTTGCGTCACGGCCTCGTTGTTCGCCAGACGCCGCTCAATCTTGATGCCAAGCCAGAGCGACTCGGCATTCGCCAGTTCGCTGTTATTCAGGCGTCGGATGTAGAACTGGGCACGCGCCAGTTCACCGCGCTGAAACAGCAGGGAAGCGAGGTTGTACCCGGTGACGGGATTGCCCGCATCCAGTTCATACGACTTGGTCAGGCTGTGCTCAGCCTCCGCGCGCAGACCGGCGCGCGACTGGCACAAACCCTGGGTCAACCAGGTCTTGGCGCGCTCACCATAGGTCGGATTCGCCAGCGCCTGCGCAAAGGCCTGAAAGGATTCGTTGTACCGCGCCTGCTGGCACAGCAGCCAGCCGTAGTTGTGGGCTACGTTGGCATCGCGCGGATTGAGTGCCATGGCGCGGCGAAAACTCTCCTCGGCCAGACGCAGCTCATTCAGGCGCATGTAGATGAGTCCGCGCAGGTTGAAGGCCTCGGCATAGGAAGGGTCCACGGCCAGCGCCTGCTTGATTTCATCCAGCGCCACCGTGGTCTGGCCCTGCTCGAAGTAGCCGATCGCCAGCTCCAGACGGATACGAGCCCGTTTGCGCGCCTCAGGCTCATCGGAATCGGTCACGACATCGGCCTGGCTGCCGATCGCCGCGGAAGGACCGGTCGATGCACAGCCCGACAGGCCCATCAGCGTCAGCATCGCCAGACAGCCCCCCCATCGACGCAGCCGGCTCCACCCTAGTCTGCTCTCGCTTGTCCTCATGCCCTAGTTCTCCTCCGACTGGCTCTGCTGCACCACCCTTGGCCTGATCATCACGCTGCGCCGTTGCGCCATGCGCTCACCAACACGCGTCCGATCCTTGACATCGCCGGCCAGCTGCCCGCAGGCCGCGTCGATATCGTCGCCTCGGGTTTTGCGCACGGTCGTCACGATACCAGCATCCGAAAGGATTTTGGCAAAGGCCTGCACCCGGACTTGGGGCGACCGCACCAGGCCGGATTGGGGAAAGGGATTGAACGGGATCAGGTTGAACTTGCACCACACGCCACCGGTGGCGTGCTGACGCACCAGCGCCACCAGCTGGCGCGCATGCTCGGGCTGATCGTTCACGCCATCGAGCATGCAGTACTCGAACGTGATGAAGTCGCGTGGCGCGTGCTGCAGATAGCGATTGCAGGCGGCCATCAGCTCGGCAATCGGGTATTTGCGGTTCAGCGGGACGAGGTCGTCGCGCAAGACGTCATTGGGCGCATGAAGGGAGACCGCCAGTGCCACCGGGCAATCCTGCGCCAGTCGATCCATCATCGGCACCACCCCGGAAGTCGAGACCGTCAGACGGCGGCGTGACAGGCCATAGCCATGGTCGTCCAGCATGACGCGAAGCGCCGGGATGAGTTCGCCGTAGTTCTGCAGCGGCTCGCCCATGCCCATCATCACCACATTGGTG
>CAZJKR010000159.1:0-5349 GCA_964546615.1 uncultured Curvibacter sp. | reverse complement strand
CGCGAACCACAGTTGAGCGACGATCTCACCGGTCTTGAGGTTACGGCTGAATCCCTGGTGACCCGTCGAGCAAAAGCGGCAACCGACCGCACAGCCTGCCTGCGAAGAGATGCACAGAGTGCCGCGATCATCCTCCGGGATGAATACAGATTCGACCGCGTTGCCGTCACCGACATCGAACAGCCACTTGATGGTGCCATCGGCAGAGATCTGCTGCGAGATGACATCGAGCCCCTTGATGTGGGCCGAAGTGGCGAGCTTCTCGCGCAGGGACTTCGCCAGGTCCGACATCTCGTCGAAGCCGGCCGCCCCTTTTTGATGAATCCAGCGAAACAGCTGGGTGGCGCGAAAGCGCTTCTCACCCAGCCGCTCGCAAAAAGCGGCCAAACCGTCGAGGTCGAAGTCGAGCAGATTGGCCGTCATTGCATATGGAGCGCCTGCTTAGCGCGAATAGACATTCATGCCGGGGAAGAAAAAGGCAATCTCCACAGCAGCCGTTTCCGGCGCATCGGAACCATGCACCGCGTTGGCGTCGATGCTGTCGGCAAAGTCGGCGCGAATGGTGCCAGGGGCCGCCTTCTTCGGATCGGTGGCACCCATCAGGTCACGGTTCTTGAGGATCGCGCCCTCACCTTCGAGCACCTGGATCATCACCGGGCCGGAAACCATGAAGTCGACCAGATCCTTGAAGAAGGGACGCTCCTTGTGAACGGCATAGAAAGCCTCGGCTTCACGGCGCGACAGATAAGCCATCTTGGCCGCAATGACCTTGAGGCCGGCAGCCTCGAAGCGGGCATAGATCTGGCCGATCACATTCTTGGCAACGGCATCGGGTTTGATGATGGAAAGAGTGCGTTCAATAGACATGATGATTTCCTGCGTTATTGGTGTTCAGTTTCTGCCCAGCGGGCAAAGCTTTGCATTTTAACCTGCCAGCACCGCACGGCTGGTGCGGAATGCGAAATTTCCCGATGGGGAGCCCGGTTGTTGGCCAGGCTCATCTCTCGGGCTCAGCGGCCGCGCCCCCCGCGTCGCTGACCACCTCCTGTGGCGCCGCCTCCCCCGCCGCGTCGCTGCGCCTGACGCTGCCGGGTGAAGCTGTCGGCGCCGATGTAGCCGAACGAGGTCTTCATCGGGTCCGGCTGCGCATCGCCGCCTGGACGGTCCGCACGCTCCTTGCGTCCTTGCGATTTGCGCGAGGGCGTATTGCCTGCCCCCGGCCCGGAGCCACGCGGAGCGCCGCCATTGGCACCACCGCGCCGCCGATTGCGGCCAGCGCCACCCGATTTGCCCATTCCGGCATCCGCCGGCCGGGCTGCAGCCTCACCGCTGGCGCCACGACGATCAGCCGCCCGCACCAAGGCATTGATATCGCCCTCATCGAGCTCCATCCAGGCGCCGCGCTTGAGGCCGCGTGGCAGCATCATTGCGCCGTACCGGATGCGAATCAGTCGGCTCACGGCGTGACCGACGGCCTCCAGCATGCGGCGAACTTCGCGGTTGCGCCCTTCGGAGATGGTGACACGGTACCAACAGTTGGAACCCTCGCCGCCACCGTCCTCGATGGTGCCGAACTGGGCCATACCGTCTTCAAGCTGGACACCGTCGAGCAGGCGCTGCTTTTCCTCCTTGCTCAGGGCACCCAGGACGCGAACCGCATACTCGCGCTCCAGGCCAAAGCGGGGGTGCATCAGCTTGTTCGCCAGTTCCCCCGAGTTGGTGAACAGCAGCAGGCCTTCGGTATTCAGATCGAGCCGTCCAACCGACTGCCACTTGCCCTGGACCAGTTTGGGAAGCCGACGAAAAACCGTGGGGCGGTTTTGCGGGTCGTCATGCGTCACCACCTCGCCCACAGGCTTGTGGTAGGCGATCACGCGGGCAGCCGGCGGCTCGATCCGGAAACGCACCGGCTTGCCATTGACCTTGATCTGATCGCCAAACTGGATGCGCTGACCGATGTGCGCCGGCTCGTTGTTGACCGAGATCCGGCCTTCCATGATGAGCTGCTCCATCTCCAGCCGCGACCCCATGCCCGCCTGCGCCAGCACCTTGTGCAGCTTCGGCGTTTCCGCCTGCGGCGTCAAAACCCGTTTGGATGGCAGCGTCACTTCGGGTGACGCCTCTTCGGCATCGAACTGTCCGGAGACCACATCTTCGAAACGATAGGCCGACTCGACTCGCCGATCAGCGTGTCGCCCGGCCTGGCCTTGCTCGCCAGCCCGGGGGGGAGACACAGCCACGTCATCCGGGCTTGCCACAGCGTCGGCAACTGCCTCCGGTTTGCCGATCGGCTGGGCCTGCGGGTCCCTTTCGGAGGACGCTGCCGCCACGGGGACATCGGGCACTGCGGGTGTGTTCTCGGTCATGATTGATTTCCACTCAAGGCAAAAGGTTCATCCGAAGCACTCGCCGGCCCGGGCAGATCAAGGACTTCGACGGAGGCGGTGACCACCTCCGTCCCGGCATCGACGCCAGTTGACGGGAGAGACTCCTGGTCTTGCGCAAGCATGTCGAACATGCCGGCCTGCTCCGCTGGCGACGCCATCAAAGGCAACTGATCGAGCGAGGCCAACCCCAGATCATCGAGAAAGTGCTTGGTCGTGGCGTACAAGGCGGGCCGCCCAGGGGCTTCGCGATGGCCGATGACCTCGATCCAGCCACGGTCTTCCAACTGCTTGAGAATCATCGAATTGATCGTCACGCCGCGTATGTCTTCCATGTCCCCGCGCGTGACCGGCTGCCGGTAGGCGATGATGGCCAGGGTTTCGAGCGTCGCACGCGAATAACGCGGTGGCTTTTCGGGATGCAGGCGATCCAGGTAGTCGCGCATCTCGGGCCGGCTTTGGAAACGCCAGCCGGAGGCCACGCACACCAGTTCCACACCGCGCTGCGCCCACGCCTGCTGAAGATCGTGCAGCAACTGCTTGATGGTGTCCGCGCCAAGTTCATCGTTGAACAGCGTGCGCATGTCCCGGACCTGCAGCGGTTGCTGCGAACAGATCAGGGCCGTTTCCAGCACACGCTTGGCATCCGCCGTATTCATGGTCTTGCGAATCCAGAAAAAAGCATCTTGAGGATGCGGGTATCAGGGTGGTTGGCGAGTCGAGGCTCCTGGACCGTCGGTCCTGGCCGTGGGCGTCCCGGCGAGAGCCGGGGCCATTGGAAGCATTCAAGATTCTTCCTGCGCTTCATTGTAGCTGAGCCCCCAGGCCTGCAAGGCCTGCCGCAAATCCGCCGGCAAAGGCGCATTAAAGACCAGCGGAAGATTCGTCACGGGATGCGTGAACGCCAGTCGGTAGGCATGCAGGGCCTGCCGCTGCAGCCCGGCCGCGGCAGCGCCGCCGTAGAGTTCGTCGGCCACCAACGGATGACCGATCGACGCCAGGTGAACGCGGATCTGGTGCGTCCGCCCGGTGTGCAGCGTACATCGCAGCCAGCACCCCTGCTCTCCATTGGCCAACAGTTCAAAACCGGTTTTTGCCGGTTTGCCGGCGTGGCGCGCCAGATCGACCACCGCCATGCGCAAACGGTTGCGCGGATCACGTCCGATTGGCGCATCCACCTCGCGCCGGGTCGGACCGGCCCAAGGCCGATGCGCCAGCGCCACATACTGGCGGCGCACCTCGCGCTCGGCGATCAGCCGGACCAGCGCCTCCATCGTCACCCGCGTCCGGGCCACGACCATCAGGCCACTGGTGTCCTTGTCCAGCCGGTGCACGATACCCGCGCGCGGCAACTGCCCCGCCTTGGCGTCATGCGCCAGCAGGCCGTTGAGCAGGGTGCCGCGCCAGTTGCCCGGTGCCGGATGCACCACCAGGCCTGCCGGTTTGTTGAGCACCAGCAGATGCTCATCCTCGAAAACGATCTGCAAGGCCATGACCTCGGGCTTGAAGGCCTGGCTCTGCGGCGTCGGCCGCAGTTCGATGAGGCCGCGCGCTCCCGCCTTGACCTTGAGGGACGGCTTGTTCAACGCCACGCCGTTCTGACTGACGGCCCCCGCCTCGATCAGCTGCTGCAGATAGCTGCGGGAAAACTCGGGGATCAGTTCTGCCAGGGCCCGATCGAGCCGGGCGCCATGCAACTCCGGCCCGACACCCCATTCGCGCCACTCGACTTCGACGGGGCTGTCGACGACCTCTTCAAGCTCCTCGCCGCAAGAGGGGGTCGATATAATTGAATTCGATTCTTTCAAAAGAGAGTGGCCTGTAATGCTTCGCACCAAATTATCGGTTGTCTGCACCCTGCTTCTGACCGCCGGGGCATTGCTGACGGCCGGGTGCTCTTCCGCGCCCGTGGACAAGACGGCCGGCATGAGTCCGAACAAGATCTATGCGGAGGCCAAGGACGAACTCAGTTCGGGCGCCTACGACAAGGCCATTCCCCTGTTCGAAAAGCTCGAGGGGCGTGCAGCCGGCACGCCGCTGGCCCAACAGGCCCAGCTCGACAAGGCCTACGCGCACTACAAGTACCAGGAGCCCGCCCAGGCACTGGCCACCCTGGACCGGTTCATCAAACTCCACCCTGCCAGTCCGGCGCTCGACTATGCGCTCTACCTCAAGGGCATCATCAACTTCAATGACGATCTCGGCCTGTTCTCCTCGATCACACGTCAGGATCTGTCCGAACGCGACCAGAAGGCGGCCAAGGAGTCCTTCGAGGCGTTCAAGGAGCTGGTTACCCGCTTTCCCGATTCCCGCTACACGCCCGATGCGCGGGCACGGATGAACTACATCGTCAACTCGTTGGCGCAATACGAAGTTCATGTCGCGCGCTACTATTATTCGCGCGGTGCCCACCTGGCAGCCATCAACCGCGCTCAGCTGGCCCTGACCGACTACCAGGGCGCGCCGGCCCTGGAAGAAGCCCTGTTCATCATGTACCGCTCCTACGATGCGCTGAATCTCCCTCAGCTGCGTGACGATGCCAAGCGCGTGCTGGAGAAGAACTATCCACAAAGCGAATATCTGAGCCGCGGCTTCAGGTCCAGTTCGGACCCGTGGTGGAAGCTGTGGTGAGTCCGGCCAGCGTTTCCAGCACTTCCGACTCTGACTGCAATCGGCGCATGGGTGGCAAGGCCGCCAGCAGGCGACGGCCATAACCCATGCTGAGCAGCCGGGTGTCGCACAGGATCAGGATACCGCGGTCGCTTTCACGCCTTATGAGCCGCCCGGCGCCCTGCTTGAGCGCCACAGCGGCTTCGGGTACGAAATAGTTGTTGAACGGGCTGCGTCCGGACTGCTCCAGCCGTTCGGCACGCGCCTGCACCAACGGGTCGTTTGGCGGCGGGAACGGTAGTTTGTCGATGACCACCAGTTGCAGGACATCACCCGGCAGATCGACCCCCTCCCA
>CAZJKR010000158.1:6728-7451 GCA_964546615.1 uncultured Curvibacter sp. | reverse complement strand
GCCAAGGGTCGCGGCGGCGACCATTCGGAGCTCGGCGCGAGCGAGGTGCGGCGCTTTGCCCGCCAGCACGGCATCGAGCGGGCCGATGCGCAGTTGATCGAGTTTCTGGTCAGGGAGCACCTGACCATGAGCCGCGTGGCGCAGAAATCCGACCTGAGCGACCCCGACGTCATCGCCGCCTTTGCCCGGCAGGTTGGCAACGAGCGCAACCTGACCGCCCTGTACCTGCTGACCGTGGCAGACATCCGCGGCACCAGCCCGAAGGTCTGGAACGCCTGGAAGGGCAAGCTGCTGGAAGACCTGTACCGCTACACCCTGCGGGTGCTCGGTGGCCACGCCCCCTCCCCTGACGCCGAGGTAGAGGCGCGCAAGCGCGAGGCCCTGGTGCAGCTGGCCCTGCACTCGCTGCCCTTTGAAGCGCACAAACCGCTGTGGGACACGCTGGACGTGAGCACGATGCGGTCGATATTGCATGGCACACACGCCAGCTCTCACGCCATGTCGGCAGCGACAAGCCCATCGTGCGTGCGCGCCGCTCACCGGTGGGCGAAGGCCTGCAGGTGCTGGTCTATGCCAAGGACCAGCCCGACCTGTTCGCGCGCATCTGCGGTTATTTCGACCACGGTGGATTCAGCATCCTCGACGCCCGCATCCACACGGCGCGCAACGGCTATGCGCTCGACACCTTCCAGGTGGTCACGCCAGCGCTGCCCGACCACTACC
>CAZJKR010000158.1:3209-6718 GCA_964546615.1 uncultured Curvibacter sp. | reverse complement strand
TGAACTGACCAGCCTGGTGGAAGCGGAACTGGCGCGTGCCATCAGCGAGAGCGGACCGCTGCCGCCGCCCAGCCGTGGTCGCCTGTCACGCCGGGTCAAGAGTTTCCCGATCAGCCCGCGTGTGAGCCTCCGGCCGGATGAAAAGGCCCAGCGCTGGCTGCTCAGCATCTCGGCCAGCGACCAGGCCGGCCTGCTCTACAACGTGGCGCGTGTACTGGCGCGGCATCAGATCAACCTGCAGCTGGCCAAGGTCAACACCCTGGGCGAGCGCGTGGACGACAGCTTCCTGATCTGCGGCGCGGCGCTGCAGAACAACCGCGCGCAGCTGGAGATCGAAACCGAACTGCTGGACGTGCTGGGGTCCTAGAACTCAGTCGTCCTGATCGGCATCGAGCCCCGGAAACAGCACCTCGGTAAATCCGAACCTGCTGAAATCGCGCACCCGCATCGGGTACAGCTTGCCGTCCAGGTGGTCGCACTCATGCTGCACCACGCGGGCGTGAAAGCCCTCCACGGCACGCTCGATCGGGTCGCCGTACTGATCGAAGCCGGTGTAGCGGATGCTTGCGTAGCGTGGCACCACGCCGCGCAGGCCCGGTACCGACAGGCAGCCTTCCCAGCCCTCTTCCTCGGCCTCGCCCAGCGGCGTGATGACCGGGTTGCACAGCACCGTGCGCGGCACGATGGGTGCCTCCGGATAACGTGGATTGGGCGCGCCGCTGCCGAAGATCACCACCCGCAGGTCAACGCCGATCTGCGGCGCCGCCAAGCCGGCCCCGTTGGCGGCGATCATGGTGTCGAGCAGGTCGGTAACGAGCCGGTGCAGTTCGTCGCTGTCGAACTGCGTCACCGCTTGGGCCACCCGCAGCAGGCGCGGGTCGCCCATCTTGAGGATGGTGCGTACGGTCATGGAAAGTCCTGAATCAAGGAGCGCCTGAGCATACCGGAGCACACGGCGAAAAGAGCACAAAAGGCACAATGGCAAGATGCCGCTGCCCCGCCCCTCATCCTCCCGCCCGCAGACCCTGATCGCGCCCTTGTCCTCGCTCCTGCGCTGGGTCTACCTCGGGCTGGCGTTGCTGTTCCTGCTGCTGGGCATTCTGGGCATCTTTCTGCCAGTGTTGCCGACCACGCCCTTCATCCTGCTGGCGGCCTGGGCGGCGGCGCGCAGTTCACCACGCCTGCTGGCCTGGCTGGAAGAGCACACGGTGTTCGGCCCCATGATCCGCGACTGGCGCCGCGGCGGCGTGGTGCGGCGGCGCGCCAAATGGGTGGCCACGGCGGTCATGAGTGCCAGCGGGGCCTACCTGCTGCTGAGTTCGCACCCGCGCTGGGCCGCTTGGCTGGCGATTGCCTGCATGAGCACGGTGGCCGTGTGGTTGTGGCGCCGGCCGGAGCAGCAGGCCGGCGAGGCAGACGCCCCCGGGCGTTAGTGCCCGGCGTCAGGCCAGGCGGAATGCTGCCACGATACCGGCCAGGCGCTGTGCCTGGTCCTTCAGGCTCTCGGCCGCGGCGGCCGATTCCTCCACCAGGGCCGCGTTCTGCTGCGTCATCTGGTCCAGGTGGCTGACCGCCGCGTTCATCTGGCCGATGCCCTGGTTCTGCTCGGTCGAGGCGGCGCTGATGTCGCCAATCATGTCGGTCACACGCTGCACGCTGGCCACGATGTCGTTCATGGTGCTGCCGGCGTCGCGCACCAGGCGCGCCCCGGTCTCGACCTTGCCCACGCTGGCGTCGATCAGACCCTTGATCTCGCGCGCCGCTTCGGCCGAGCGCTGCGCCAGGCTGCGCACTTCCGAGGCCACCACGGCAAAACCACGGCCCTGCTCGCCGGCACGGGCGGCTTCCACCGCGGCATTGAGTGCCAGGATGTTGGTCTGGAAGGCGATGCTGTCGATCACGCCGATGATGTTGGCGATCTGGCTGGAACTCTGGTTGATCTCGTCCATGGTGGCCACCACCTGGCCCACCACCGCGCCGCCGCGCTGGGCCACCTCGGTGGCCGAGGTCGCCAACTGGTTGGCGGTGCGGGCCGACTCGGCCGACTGCTGCACGGTGCCGGTGAGCTGCTCCATGGACGCCGCCGTCTGCTGCAGGCTGCTGGCCGTCTGTTCGGTGCGCTGCGACAGGTCGGCATTGCCGCTGGCTACCTCGGAACTGGCGTGGCTGATCTGCTCGGTGGCCTGGCTGATGTCGCTGAAGGCCGCATGCAGTTTCTGCTGCATCAGCGACAGGCGGCGCAGCAGGGAGCCGATCTCGTCCGGCCGGGTCGATTCGAAACGTTGCGTCAGGTTGCCGTTGGCGATGTTGTCGGCCACCGCCACCGCGTCGCGCATCGGACGGGTGATGGCCTGCGTCGTCTTCCAGGCGATCAGGGCGCCCAGCGCCAGCGCCACACCACAGATCAGGATCAGGATCTGGTTGGCCTGCGCCACGGTGCCTTCCAGCTGCTGCGTGGCGCCACTGCTGCGCGCCTTGAGGCTGTTGACCAGTTCGTCCAGCGACTTGAGCATGGATTGCGCCAGCGGCACCAGTTCGCCATCGATGCGCTGCTGTCCCTCGCCCATCTGGATGTCGTCACGCACCTGGGCCCGGATGCCGACAAAACGGTTGCGGGCCTGGTTGATCTTCTCGATCATGTCCGCAATCGCCGGCTCGTCGGTCACATCGGCCACCTTCTTCTGCAGGGCGGTCGTGGCGGTGGCCGTCGCAGCCATGTCCTCGTTGAGCCGGTTGAGCACGCTGCCCATGTTGTTGCGCACCGTCTCGTCGTCACCGATGGCGGCATCCAGGCGGGTGGCGGTGAGGGCACGGTCGAGGTTGGTGCGTACCAGGGCCGACCACTCCTGCACCACCACCAGCCGCTCGGTGTGGCGCACGTTGTCGGCATTGAGCGACTGGATACGCCAGAGCTGGATGCCGGCGGCCAGCAGCATGAGCAGCATCAAGGCCAATACGATGCCAAAGCCGGTCCCCAGACGGGCACCGATGCGCTTGAACTCCAGACGCTCCCAAAAACCCATGACGTGCCCTTTCTTTTTGATTGCACACTCCCGCGCAGGCAGTTTAGCCCGCCACACTCCTAGGAAACGGAATTCAACAGCTGGAAAAGCCCGGCTTCATCCAGGACCGGTACACCCAGTGCCTGGGCTTTCTCCAGTTTGCTGCCCGCTTCTTCGCCGGCTACCACGTAGTCGGTCTTCTTGCTGACCGAGCCGGCCACCTTGGCGCCAGCGGCCTCCAGCATGGCCTTGGCCTCCTCGCGGCTCAAGGTCGGCAGCGTGCCGGTCAGCACCACCGTCCTGCCGGCCAGCGGCAGCACCGCCGCCACCAGGGGCGGGCCCTCTTGCCAGTGCACGCCACAGGCGCGCAGCTGCTCCACCACCTCGCGGTTGTGCGGCTGCTGGAAGAAGGTATGGATGCTCTGCGCCACCACCGGGCCGACGTCCGGCACCTGCAGCAGCTGTTCTTCGCTGGCGTCCATGATGGCGTCAAGCTCGCCGAAATAC
>CAZJKR010000158.1:0-3199 GCA_964546615.1 uncultured Curvibacter sp. | reverse complement strand
TGCCGTGCCAGCGCCTTGGCCGTGGCCTCGCCCACATGGCGGATGCCCAGGCCGAAGAGGAAACGCGGCAACGTCGTTTGCTTGGATTTCTCCAGCGCCTCGACGATGTTCTTGGCCGACTTGTCGGCCATGCGCTCCAGGCTGGCCAGGGCGGTGAGGCCCAGGCGGTACAGGTCGGGCAGCACCCTGACCACACCGCTGTCGACCAGCTGATCCACCAGCTTGTCGCCCAGGCCTTCGATCTCGACCGCACGGCGCTGGGCGTAGTGCAGGATGGCCTGCTTGCGTTGCGCGTTGCAGAACAGGCCGCCGGTGCAGCGGTAGTCCGCCTCGCCCTCCTCGCGCACCGCGGCCGAACCGCAGACCGGGCAGCTGTGCGGCATGGTGAAGATCTCGGCGCCGGGCGGGCGCTTCTCCGGCAGCACCGCCACCACCTCGGGAATCACGTCGCCGGCACGGCGCACGATCACGGTGTCACCCACGCGCACGTCCTTGCGCCGGGCCTCGTCCTCGTTGTGCAGGGTGGCGTTGGTCACCGTGACGCCGCCGACGAACACCGGCGCCAGCTTGGCCACCGGCGTGAGCTTGCCGGTGCGGCCCACCTGCACCTCGATGGCCTGCACCGTCGTCAGCATCTCCTGCGCCGGGTACTTGTGCGCCACCGCCCAGCGCGGCTCACGCGTGACAAAACCCAGCCGCTGCTGCAGATCGAGACGGTTGACCTTGTAGACCACGCCGTCGATGTCGTAGGGCAGGCGGTCGCGCAGCGCCGCAATACGCGCGTGAAATACTATCAATTCAGGAGCACCGCGGGCAATCACCACGTGCTCGCAGACCGGAAAACCCCAGGATTTCAGGGTCTGCAGCAGTTCGAAATGGGTGGCCGCGCCCAGTGCCCCCGGCGTGACTTCGCCCAGGCCGTAGGTGAAAAAGCTCAGCGGGCGCTGCGCGGCAATGGCCGGGTCAAGCTGGCGCACCGCGCCGGCGGCGGCATTGCGCGGGTTGACGAAGGTTTTCTCGCCCTTCTCGCGCTGCCGCGCATTGAGCGCCTCGAAATCGTCGCGCCGCAGATAAACCTCGCCGCGCACTTCCAGGATGGCCGGTACGCCCGCAGGCAAACGGAGTGGAATCTGCCCGATCGTGCGGATGTTCTGCGTCACGTCCTCGCCCACCTCGCCATCACCGCGCGTGGCGGCCTGCACCAGCACGCCGTGCTCGTAACGCAGATTGATGGCCAGACCGTCGAACTTGAGCTCGGCCGTGTACTCGACCGGCGGATCGGATTCGGTCAGATCCAGCTCACGCCGCACACGGGCATCGAAGGCTTCGGCGCCGCTGGCCTCGGTGTCGGTCTCGGTGCGGATGCTGAGCATCGGCACCGCATGGCGCACGCTGGCGAAATGGTCCAGCGGCTTGCCGCCGACGCGTTGCGTCGGCGAATCCGGCGTCAGCAGCTCCGGGTGCGCGGCCTCCAAGTCCTGCAGCTCACGGAACAGCCGGTCGTACTCGGCGTCGGGGATTTCCGGCGCGTCGAGTACGTAGTAGCGGTGGGCATGGTGGTGCAGCAGGCGGTGCAACTCCTGCACCCGCTTGCCGACTTGCTGCGGCTCCGAGCCAGCAGAGAACATATCCAGCGTCGTCATAACGAGCACTACAAAACGAAAAGGCAGGGCTCCTGCGGAACTGGCTTGGCCAGGCCGCTGGGAGCGCCCCCTTCGCGCAGCAGAAGGGGGTTGGCGGAGCGAACGAAGGGAGCGCAGCCTGGGGGTTGCATCATGAAAACAATCGACGCGCCAGCACCGAGCCGGCCGACAGTTCGCGTGCGTCCAGGGTGTCGTAGAGTTTTTCGAGCTCGGCGGCAATCTGGTCCAGTGCCTGCTGACTCAGGGGCTGGCCGTTGTCGTCGGTCAGCAGGCCATCCATGGTCTCGGCCAGCGCCATGGCCGCCTGGCGCATGCGCTGGAACGGCTGCTCTGCCCGGTCCACCTGGGCCACCTCCAGGCTCAGGCTCACCTCGCGCAAGGCCGACTGGTCCAGATCTTCAGCCAAGGCCGCCTGGGCATCGAAAGCCAGTCCCAGCAGGGGCGACTGTCCCGGCTGGCTGGCCGGCAGCACCATGCGCCCGGGCAGCGCCCCCGGCACAAAACCCAGCCGTGCCGCGCACTGGTGCACATAACCCGGACTCCAGGCCGCCGCCCGTGCGCGCAGGGTCACGCCCAGTTGAGCATCGTGCGCGCTGGCGAAGTGGTCCAGCTCGCGCGCTCGCGCCACCTCGTCGAGCATCTCGGGAAATTCGGGTGTCCCGCCCACCGCGTCGGCGAAAGCCTGGGCCGTGATGACGAATTCGGAGTATTCGATCTCGTTGAGCGCGCCCGAGCGATTGGCCAACTGCACGCCGGCCTGCAGCGCGCCGTACCGCTGGCCGGCCTGCGGCAGCTCCCACTGCAGGCTCTTCTCGTTCAGTCCTTCGACCGCAAAGGGTTTGCTGCCGACACGGCGCGTGGCCGGCAAGGCGGCCAGCACGGCGTCGCCCGAAACCGGGGCGTCGAGCGTGATGGGCGCAATGACATCGATCAGCGGATCCATCAGCGGCTTCTTGTCCATCAGCGGCAGGGGCAGCGGCACATCGTCCGGATCGAAGCGCGGCTCCAGACCAGGCGCCAAGGGCGTCAGGGCCGGCTCGATACGCGGCGCCTGCGGATCGGCCTGGCGCGGCTGGCTGCGGCGCGAGGTCCAGGCGCCGTGCGCCACCACGCCGGCCAGCACCAGGCCGCCCGCGATCGCCAGTCCGATCTGCAGCGTACTCATGGCACAGCCCGCATGCCGCCTGCAGCGGGATCCGGCTTGGAACTGGGGCGCCAGCGCATCGACTCAGGCCGCCTCGGTCATCGACACCGCAGACTCCATGTCCACCGCCACGATGCGCGAGACACCCTGCTCCTGCATGGTCACGCCAATCAATTGTTCCGCCATCTCCATCGCGATCTTGTTGTGGCTGATGAACAGGAACTGTGTGCCGCGGCTCATGCTGGTCACCAGCTTGGCGTAGCGCTCGGTGTTGGCGTCGTCCAGCGGTGCGTCCACCTCGTCGAGCAGACAGAACGGCGCCGGGTTGAGCTGGAAGATGGCGAACACCAGCGCGATGGCCGTCAGCGCCTTTTCGCCACCCGAGAGCAGGTGGATGGTCTGGTTCTTCTTG
>CAZJKR010000157.1:0-7483 GCA_964546615.1 uncultured Curvibacter sp. | reverse complement strand
CATCTGGATGCAGGGGAGGGAGGCGCGGATGCGGGTGTCTTCGGTGATGGCGCCGGAATCATCTTGCGGGACATTCAAGTCAGCACGGATGAAGACGCGTTGGCCTTGGGCCTTGCCTTGCTGGCACAGGTCCTGGAAGCGGATGAAGTTCATGGTGGTCGAAGCGAAGAGTGGGTGAACCGGCAACGCCCGGCCTGACCGGACGCGAAAGCTGGGATTTTAGGCGGGGCGCTGTCGCCCGCCTTACCAGCCCAGGCCCAGGTGCAGCGGCAGGTAGACCGCCATGCCGACCACGATGGTGCCCAGCACCGCCTGCCCGCTGCCGCGACGCCAGAAGAACCAGGCGGCACCCGCCGCCACCGAGAACAGGCGCGCATCCTGCCAGGTGCTGACCAGCTGGCCCTGGGTCATGACCATCTCGGGCACGATCACCGCCGACAGCGCGGCAATCGGCGCGTACTGCAGGCCGCGCTGTGCCCACTGGGGCAGGCTCCATTCCCGGCTCGAGAGGAAGAAGAAGGCGCGCGTGATCACCGTCACCGCGGCCAGGCCGAGGATGACACCCAGAGTCCAGAGATCGGTCTGGTTCATCACGTCTCCCGCTTTGCCAGCGGCGTCTGTTCCAGCAGCAGCGCCAGTGCCACCGCGGCGGCAATCGCCACCACGATGTTGAGCTTGAAGGGCAGTGCGAAGGCCGCCACTGCGGCGGCGCCGGCCACGCCAGCCGACACCACACGCAGTTGGCTGGAGGCGAGCGAACAGGCCACGCCCAGCAGCGCCAGGATGCCGGCAAAACTCAGGCCCCAGTGGGTGGGAATGGAGTGTGCCAGCGCAATGCCCAGCAGGCTGGCGCCTTGCCAACTGGTCCAGTTGGCGGTGGCGCTGCCCAGCAGGTAGGCCAGTTGCGCCTGCTGCTCGGGCTTGTTCTGTGGCGGCTGGTGGTAGCGCCGCACGAACATCACGTAGCTCAGGTCGGCCGTGAGGTAACCCACGAACAGACGCAGGCGCCGCGGCAGGTGCATGACATAAGACCGCATGTGGGCGCTGAAGACGACAAAGCGCAGGTTGACGCAAAAGGAAGTTGCCAGGATCACCAGCACCGGCGCCCCGGCGGCAATGAGCGGGATGGCGGCCAGCTGCGAGCTGCCGGCGTAGACCAGCAGCGTCATGGCCAGCGCCTCGACCAGGCTCATGCCAGACTTGACCATGGCCACGCCGGTCATCAGGCCCCAGGCCGCCAGGCCCGGCGCCACCGACATGGCATCGCGCAACCCTTCGCGATATTCGGAATGCCGCAGCAACTGCCGCACCGCAGTCATGGGGCGATTCCTCAGGCGGCGCCGAGTACGGCCCCCACCGGCAAGGCAAAGCCGCGCAGGAACTCGGTGGCCGACAGGCGCTTGCCGCCGGCACGCTGCAGCTCGGTCAGGCGCAGCACGCCGCTGCCGCACTGCACGCCCACGCCGGCCTCATCGGCAGACAAAATCGTGCCCGGCGCCTTGCCGGATGAGCGCAGGGTGCTATCAATTTCGTAGCGCCAGAGCTTGATGGTCTCGCCCTGCCACACGGTGGCGGCGACGGGAAAGGGGTTGAAGGCGCGGATGCGGCGGGCAATCACCTCGGCCGGCTGGGCCCAGTCGACCATTGCTTCCTGCTTCTCGATCTTGTGCGCGTAGCTCACGCCCTCGGCCGGCTGCGGCACCGCGCGCAAACCGCCGCAAGCCGCCAGTTCCAGCGCCTCGACGATCAGGCGCCCGCCCAGCGCGGCCAGCTTGTCGTGCAGGCTGGCGGTGGTGTCGTCGGCCGTTATCGGCAGCTTCTCCACCAGCAGCATGGCACCAGTGTCGAGGCCGGCGTCCATCTGCATGATGGTGACACCGGTCTCGGCGTCACCCGCTTCGATGGCGCGGTGGATTGGCGCCGCGCCGCGCCAGCGCGGCAACAGGGACGCATGGATGTTCAGACAACCGAATTTGTGAGCCCCCACGCTCGGCACTGGCGTGTCCTCGCTGCCCCCCGTGGGGGCCGCCCTCGCACCTTGGGACGGCCCGGCGGTGCTCGCGAACGAATCCAACACCCACTGCGGCAGGATCAGCCCGTAGGCCGCCACCACCATCACGTCGGCCTGCGCGGCTTCGATGGCCGCCTGCGCCGCAGCGGCTTCGTCCGGGTACTTGCCGTCCAGCCGCAAGCTATGCGGCTGCGCCACCGGGATGCCGTGCCCCAACGCGAACTGCTTGACCGGCGAGGCCTGCAGCTTCATGCCCCGACCGGCCGGCCGGTCGGGCTGGGTCAGCACCAGGGGAATCTCGAAGCCGGCGGCCTGCAACCGTTCCAGGGCCACCCGGGCGAACTCCGGTGTGCCGGCAAAAACGACCCTCAATGCCTGGCCTCCCGCTGGGCCTTGAGCATCTTGGTCTTGATGCGGTTGCGCTTGAGCGGCGAGAGATATTCGACGAACACCTTGCCCATCAGATGGTCCATCTCATGCTGGATGCACACGGCCAGCAGACCGTCGGCCTCGATCACGCGCATCCGGCCCTCGCCGTCGAGCGCACGCACATGCACGGCCTCATGACGCTCGACCCCATCGTAGATGCCCGGCACCGACAGGCAGCCTTCGTCATTGACCTTGGTTTCGGGACTGGCCCAGATGATCTCGGGATTGACCAGCACCAGCGGCTCGTCGCGCTCCTCGGACACATCGATCACGATCAGACGCTCATGCACGTCGATCTGCGTTGCCGCCAGACCGATGCCGTGCGCGTGGTACATGGTCTCGAGCATGTCGGCAATCAGCGTCTTGATGCGCGCATCGACCACCTGCACCGGTTGAGCCACCTTGTGCAGTCGCGGATCGGGGAAACAGAGAATGGGAAGCAGCGCCATAAATTCAGATCAAAGATGTCGTTATTTTCGCTACTTTTCGTAACGGCAGCCGTAACAGAGGGCAAAAAACATTGCCCGATCAAGGGCTTGGACGGACAATCGCGCGTGATTTATCAAGACCAGACCAAGCTGGCCGCGCCAGCGCCAACGCTCGCATGCCGCCCGGGGAGGGCCCAGTGACACACCACGACATGACACGACAACTGATGGCGAAATCCGGTATTGCAATAACGACCTTGGCCACCCTGGGTGCCTGCCTGATCGGCAACGCCGCCTGGGGCCAGAAGCACCCCGTCACCCCGGCCCAGAGCGCCACCGCACGGCAGGTGGCCCAGGCCGGCGTCCCCTTGAGCGAACTCGCCGCCGACGCGCCCGACAGCTACACCGTCAAGAGCGGCGACACGCTGTGGGCCATCTCCTCCCTGTTTCTGCGCAGCCCGTGGCGCTGGCCCGAACTCTGGGGCATGAACCTGGACGACATCCGCAATCCGCACCTGATCTACCCCGGCCAGCGCCTGCTGCTGGAAAAGAAAAACGGCCGGGCTTCCCTGCGTAGCGCCGGTGGCAGCGACGGCGAGCCGGCCGATCTGGCCACCGTCCGCCTGTCGCCCCGCGTGCGGTCCGAGAGGCTGGGCGAGGCGCTGACAACCCTGCAGACGCGTGCCATCGAGCCCTTCCTGGCCGAACCGGTGATCGTGGAAGAGGGTGAGTTGTCCAGCGCACCGCGCATCGTCGCGGCGCAGGAAAACCGGGTCATGCTCAGCCGGGGCGACCGCGCCTACGCACGCGGCCCCAGCGGCCAGCCCTTGCTGGACGATCAGCGCAAGACCCAGCGCTGGCGCGTCTTTCGCAATGCCAACGCGCTGAAAGACCCGACCACCGGCGAGGTACTCGGTTATGAAGCCCAGTTTCTCGGCAAGGCAGTCCTGGTGCGCAGCGAGTCGACCCAGGAAACGGAAGACCGCGATGGCCAGCCGGTCCGCATGATCGTGCCGGCCACCATCGACATCGTCAGCACCAAGGAAGAAATGCGTGTCGGTGACCGTCTGCTGCCCGAACCCGAACGCGCCTTCATGAGCTACACGCCGCGCGCCCCCGGCATGGCAGTGAACGGTCGCATCGTCTCGGTCTATGGCAGCGCGGTGGTAAACGCCTCGCAGAACCAGGTCGTGGTCATCAACCGCGGCCGACGCGACGGCATCGAGAACGGCCATGTGCTGGCCATCCTCAAGGACGGTCAGCAGCTGATCGACAAGACCGACCCCGAGAAACCGCAGATCAAGCTGCCGGACGAGCGCAACGGACTGCTGATGGTCTTCAAGACCTTCGAGAAACTCTCCTACGCCCTGGTGCTGGACATCACCGACACCGTGCGTGTGGGCGACCGGCTGACCTTGCCGCGCTGACCCGGCACGCGGCCGTGCCCCCGATGGAACGCGACGAACTCGCCGCCTGGCTGCGCCTGACGCTGACGCTGGGCATCGGCAACCAGACGGCGCGCAAACTGCTGGCCAGCTTCGGCCTGCCACAGACCCTCTTTCAGCAGCCGCTCAGCGCCTTGCTGCAGGTGGTGCCCCCGGCACAGGCCGAAGCCCTGCACCAGGAACCGCAGGAACTGGCTGCGCAGCTCGACCTCACCTGGCACTGGCTGCAGAACCATGAAGGCGGCGTGCCGCGCCAGGTGCTGGCCCTGGGCGACACCGCCTACCCGGCCAGCCTGCTGCAGATCGAAGACCCGCCGCTGCTGCTGTATGCCATGGGCCGACTCGACCTGCCGCTGGAGCCGGCGCGCAGCCTCGCCATTGTCGGCAGCCGCAACCCGACCCCCCAGGGCGCGCTCAATGCGCGCCAGTTCGCCCAGGCCTTGAGCCAAGGCGGCCTGACCATCGTCTCCGGGCTGGCGCTGGGCATCGATGGTGCGGCGCACGAAGGCGCGCTGGCCGGCCTGGGCGGAGCCGCCCGCCTGGCCACCATTGCCGTTGTCGGCACCGGGTTGGACCGGGTCTATCCGAAACGGCATCACCAGCTGGCGCACGACATTGCACAGCACGGCCTGATCATCAGCGAATACGCGCTCGGCACGCCACCGTTGGCCGCCAACTTTCCGCGCCGCAACCGTCTGATTGCCGGCCTGTCACACGCCACCCTGGTGGTGGAGGCAGCCCTGCAGTCGGGCTCGCTGATCACGGCGCGACTGGCTGCCGAACAAGGCAAGGAGGTGTTTGCCATCCCCGGCTCCATCCATGCCACGCAGTCGCGCGGCTGCCACGCCCTGATCCGCGACGGCGCGAAACTGGTGGAGTCCGCGCAGGACGTGCTGGAGGACCTGCCAGGCAGGCTGCAAGCTGTCGCGCTGACAGACATCGCGCCCGACGACGCCAACAGCGGCGATGCCCTGCTGCAGGCCCTGGGCTTCGACCCCGTGAGCCTGGATGCCTTGCAGGCCCGTACCGGCTTGCCTACACCGCAACTGCAGGCCCGCCTGATGACGCTGGAACTCGATGGCCAGGTGGCACGCCTGCCCGGCGGCCTGTTCCAGCGCATCGCCAGCGCCTGATTTTGAATTGGGCCGAGAACGCCCTCAAAATGAGTGGATCAGCCGGTATGGGATGCGATATATTGAGTACATGTTTGAAGTGCTCGTGTTCGTTTACGAAAACTACTGGCGCGGAGAAGCCTGTCCCGAACCGGAACAGCTCCAACGCAAACTCAATGCCGTCGGCTTCGAAGCCGATGAGATCCGCGAGGCCCTCGACTGGCTCAACGGCTTGAATCTGGCGACACGCTGTACGCACTGGTTGCCCGGTGTCACCGCCGCCTCGCACCAGGACACGCCGACCCGGCTGCAATCACCGCACAGCATGCGTGTCTATTCGGTGGCCGAGCAGGACCACCTGGGCGCCGATTGCCTGGGCTTCATCAGTTTCCTCGAATCGTCCGGCGTGCTGCCCTCACCCATGCGCGAGATCGTCATCGACCGCGCCATGGCCGTTCCGGCGGAAGAGCTCACGCTCGACGACCTGAAGATCATCGTGCTGATGGTCTACTGGAGCTTCGGCGAGGAACCGGACGCGCTCATCCTCGACGAACTGTGCGACGACACGCTCGAACGTGTCGCCCACTGATCACACCACCTGAGCCCCCCGGCGCCCCCTGACACGCGACAGGCTAGCCGAGCAGTCGTTCGGGATTGGCCTGCAGCTTGTTCAGCGCATCGCGCGATGCGCGCACGGTCAGCGGCTCCTCCTCCTGCGGCAACAGCAGACCCGCCTGCAGATAAGCCGCCAGCCGCCCCGCCTGGATCAGGTAGCTGTGGCCGTCGGTGGCAACAAACAGATTGAGCTGCCTGCGCGCGCTGCGCCAGACGAACTGGACGCGCGCGATGCGGCCGTTGTGATCGAGCGTGAACCAGTCGCCCGGCTGCAGTTCCTGTGCCCAGGCCAGCATGGCCGGTGTCGGCCTGGAGCCGCCATTGGCCACCACGTCGATGCGCGAGGCGTCGATGCCCAGCAACAGCTCGATGCTCTCGGCATCCAGCGAGAGCTCGTCCAGGCCATCGTCACGGACCACGCCCTCCAACTCGGCCAGACGCAGCGCCAGCGCCTCGATCTGGGCCGGCGCGATGGGCTGGGTCTTGGCCAGAAAGGCATCGGCCACCGTGTCGCTGACCATCTTGATGTGAGCGTCCTGTTCGCCTTCCGACAGGCCGAGCAGGCTCATGCCGGCACGCAGACGCTGCAGCAGCAGCGGCAGATCCTGGATGACGCGGGTGCGCTCGCTGCGGTGCGGCTTGGCACTGACGGCCCAGACCAGATCCGCCGCCGCCTTGCGCAGCGCCACCGTCTGCGCGTGCTGCAGTCCCTGACGTACCGCCGCGACGGCCAGCACTTCCGCCCAGACCTTGAACAGGAAAGTGCGGATCTCGTCGCGCACCGGCATGTCCTGGAGCAGCTTGCGCATCTCGATGGTGTACTGGACCGTGAGCGTCTCCTTCTGCTCGACCTGTTGCGCCACGCTCACCACCTTGCGCGCGGCCTCGCTGCCTGTCAGGTAACGCGTGAGGAACTGCTGGAATTCGTCGAGCACCACCTCGAACACACGCCGCCCGGTGTCGGGGTATTGCTCGATCACCTGGACAATGCGCCGGATCTCCCCCTCCAGCGCGCTGCCGTCCACCTGGCCAGGATCAAAGCCCATGACGCAGGAGCCCATGCGATCGATCAGCAGACGCGCCGGGTGGTCAAGCGCACTGAAGAACGCCGGCTCGGCCAGCGCCACACGCAACACGGGCATCTGCAGACGGGCAAACCAGACCCGGATCGCCGGCGGAATCCGCTCTTCGATCAACAGGGCCTGGAACATCAATGCGACGATCTCGATGGTGGCCTTTTCGCTCCGGCTGACCGCTTTCTGCTTGAGCGTGCGGGTCTGTTCGCGCAAGACACCGGCCACATGGGCCACGCCTGCCGGACTGAAATCCTCCGGCACCGCCAGAGCACTGCCGGCCTGGGATGCCAGGGCTGCCGCCAGGGCCGGTGTGGCCGCCTCCGGCGCGGTGGCAGCGAAGCCGGTACCCGGGCCCGCCGGGGCAGCC
>CAZJKR010000156.1:5571-7545 GCA_964546615.1 uncultured Curvibacter sp. | reverse complement strand
GGTCGAGCCAGAGCGGGATCTGCAGCCCCGCCACATTGGCCAGCAGGCCCGAGACGGTACCGATGATCAGCGGGTTGCGCAGCAGCTCGCGCCCGAAGTGGCGCTGCGCGTGGCGCGCCATCGGCCAGACCGCACCGACGTTGAACAGCGGCACGCAGAACCCGATCAGCACCGCGATCAGCAGCAGGCCCTCCGGCCCGGCCAACCGCTCGGCCAGCGCCAGGCCGATGAAGGAGTTGAAGCGGAACGCCACCTGCGCGCTGGCGGCGTGCTGGCGCGGCTCGATATGGCGGCCGAGGAAGGGCAGCCAGGGCAGCACATAGGCCAGGGCAATACCGCTCACGCCCAGGGCCAGGCCCGCGCCGATCAGGCTGGAGGCCGCGTTCAGGTCGAGCGGGCTCTTGACGATGCTGTGGAACAGCAGCACCGGAAACAGGAAGTAGTAGACCAGGGCTTCGACCTGTTCCCACACCGTGCGGTTGAGCGCAGTGTGGCGGCAGACCAGGTAACCGCACAGGATGAGGGAAAAATCGGGGAAAAGCAGCTGGGCGTAATTCACCGGGTGAGAATAGCAGTTCAGGCCTGTGGATCCGTCAAGGCTCCGGGCCGATCCGTCTTCAAGCACCATGAAAAAACCTCTGATCCTCTCCTTGCTGCTCTGGGTCGCCATGGTGGCTGCGCCGTCTGCGGGCGCCGCCACGCTGGAGGGCCAGCGTTTCGACGATGTCGTGCGCCTGGCCGACCGCGAGCTCCAGCTCAACGGCCTGGGCGTGCGCGCGGTCTTCATCATCCGGGCCTATGTGGCCGCGCTTTACCTGGGCGACAGGACCTCGGCGCCGCAGGAGGTGCTGAGTCAGCCCGGGCCGAAGCGGCTGCAGATGCGCATGCTGATGGAGATTGGCGCCCCGGACATCAAGAAGGCGCTGGTTGACGGCATGCAGAAAAATGTGAGCGAGGCCCAGTGGGCCGCCATGCAGGACCGGGTGGCGCAGTTCTCGCGCACCATCGAGGCCATCGGCGTGGCCCGGCGCGGTGACACCATCACCCTCGACTACGTGCCCGAGCGCGGCCTGCTGCTGGCCGTCAACGACGTCCCCCAAGGCAGCGCCATTGCCGGCACCGATTTCTACAATGCCCTGCTGGAGATCTTCGTCGGCGACAACCCGGTGGATACCCGGCTCAAACGGGGCCTGCTGGGGCAATAGAATCAGCTTTTCCCATCCCACAAGGAGAACTTAATGATGAAACGTCGCGCGATCTTCGCCCTCACGCTGCTGGCTACCGCCGGCACCGCCCTGGCCCAGGGCTACCCCAACAAGGTGATCCGGCTGCAGGTGCCGTTCGCACCGGGCGGCTCGACCGACATCATCGCCCGCGCCGTAGCCGACCCGCTGGGCAAGATCCTCGGCCAGGCGGTCGTGGTGGAGAACAAGGCCGGCGGCGGCGGTGTGGTGGGTGCCACCGAAACCACCAAGGCCGCACCGGACGGCTACTCGCTGGGCATGGCCACGGTCTCGACCACTGCCGCCAACCCGGCCATCAACCCGAAGATCCCGTACAACCCGCTGACGGACTTCACCCCCATCATCAACATCGCGGCCACGCCGAACATCATCGCCGTGCACCCGAGCTTCCCGGCCAAGGACTTCAAGGGCTTCCTGGCTGAGCTGAAGAAGTCGCCCGGCAAGTACTCCTACGCCACCTCGGGCACCGGCGGCATCGGCCACCTGCAGACCGAGCTGTTCAAGAGCCAGACCGGCACCTTCATCACCCACATCCCCTACCGCGGTGCGGGCCCGGCCCTGAACGACACCATCGCCGGCCAGGTGCCGATCATCTTCGACAACCTGCCATCGGCCATTCCGCACATCCAGAGCGGCAAGCTGGTGCCCATCGTGGTGGCCGCGCCGCAGCGCCTGGCGCAGTTGCCCAATGTGCCGACCTTCAAGGAGGTCGGCCTGGAGCCGGTGAACC
>CAZJKR010000156.1:0-5561 GCA_964546615.1 uncultured Curvibacter sp. | reverse complement strand
CATGGCCTACTACGGCATCCTCGGCCCCAAGGGGATGCCCAAGGACATCGTGGACAAGATCAACGCCGCCACCCGCCAGGTGCTGCAGGACCCGGCGGTGCGCAAGCGCATCGAGGACACCGGCTCCATCATCGTGGCCAACACGCCCGAGCAGTTCGCCGCCCAGATCAAGGCCGAGTTCGAGGTCTACAAGAAGGTGGTTGATACCGCCAAGCTCAAGCTCGACTGATCTCCATGCAGGGCATCGATGCCTTCATCGACGCCCTGTGGCTGGAAGAGGGCCTGTCACGCAACACGCTGACGGCCTACCGGCGCGATCTCGAACTCTACGCCCGCTGGCTGCAAGGCCGCGGGCGTTCCCTTTTGGAGACGGAAGAGGCCGATCTCAACGCCTACTTCGCCGAACGCCACAGCCAGACGCGCGCCACCACCGCCAACCGGCGCCTGACCGTCTTCAAACGCTACTTCCGCTGGGCGCTGCGCGAGCGCCTGCTGCCGGCCGATCCCACGCTGCGGCTGCAGGCGGCCAGGCAGCCGCTGCGCGTGCCCAAGACGCTGACGGAGGCCCAGGTGGAGGCCTTGCTGAGTGCGCCGGGCGAGGCCACGCCGCTGGCCGTGCGCGACCGCACCATGTTGGAGCTCATGTACGCCAGCGGCCTGCGTGTGAGCGAGCTGGTGACGCTCAAGACCTTCAATGTCAGCCTGTCCGAGCACGTGCTGCGTGTCTTCGGCAAGGGCAACAAGGAACGCCTGGTGCCTTTCGGTGAGGTGGCCGGTGGCTGGCTGCAGCGCTACCTGCAGGAAGCCCGCCCGGCCCTGCTGGGGGCGAGGCAGACCGACGACCTGTTCGTCACCTTCCGCGGCACCCGTGCCGGCGAGGCCATGACGCGGGTGATGTTCTGGATGCTGGTGAGGAAATACGCGCTGCTGGCCGGTATCACGGCACCGCTGTCACCGCACACCCTGCGCCATGCCTTTGCCACCCACCTGCTCAACCACGGCGCGGATCTGCGGGCGGTGCAGATGCTGCTCGGGCATGCGGATATCTCGACGACGACGATCTATACGCATGTGGCGCGGGAGCGCTTGAAGGCCTTGCATGCGCAGCATCATCCGCGGGGCTAGTCTGTTGAACGGCGCGGCAGCGATGGCGTGCCTGGCGCGGCCGATGCCGCAGTCGCCAGGCGTAGCCGACGGCCGTTGAGCTTCAAGGCGTCTCCTGCGCCAGTTCGTTCACCGGCACACAGCTGCAGAACAGGTTGCGGTCGCCCCAGACGTTGTCGATGCGGCCCACCGGCGGCCAGTACTTGGCGTGCTGTTCTTCGCCGCGCGGGTAGGCAGCCACCTCGCGCGGGTAGGCGTGGGGCCACTCGGCCTTGAGCAGGCTGGCGGCAGTGTGCGGCGCGTTCTTCAGCGGGTTGTCGTCCTGCGGCCACTCGCCGCGCTCCACCTTGGCAATCTCGCGGCGGATGGCGATCATGGCGTCGATGAAGCGGTCCAGCTCGTCCAGCGTCTCGCTCTCGGTCGGCTCCACCATCAGTGTGCCGGGCACGGGGAAGCTCAGCGTGGGGGCGTGGAAGCCATAGTCCATCAGGCGCTTGGCCACGTCTTCGGCGCTGACGCCGCTGGTCTCTTTCAGCGGGCGCAGGTCCAGGATGCATTCGTGTGCCACATGGCCGTTCTCACTGGCGTACAGCGTGGGGTAAAAGTCTTTCAGTCGGGCGCTGATGTAGTTGGCGCTCAGGATGGCCACTTCGGTGGCGGCCGTCAGGCCGGCGGCGCCCATCATGCGCACGTACATCCACGAAATCGGCAGCACAGCCGCGTTGCCCATCGGTGCGGCTGAGACGGCACCCACACCAAATTTCCGTTCGGGCTGAGCCTGTCGAAGCCCCGCAGACCCTTCGACAAGCTCAGGGTGAACGGAGGGGGTGGCTGCGGCGCCAGTGGCATGACCGGGCAGGTAAGGCACCAGGTCTTCCACCACGCACACCGGGCCGACGCCGGGGCCGCCGCCGCCGTGCGGGATGCAGAAGGTCTTGTGCAGGTTGAGGTGGCTGACGTCGCCGCCGAACTCGCCCGGGGCGGCCACGCCCACCAGCGCGTTCATGTTGGCGCCGTCCACATAGACGCGGCCGCCGTGCTGGTGCACCAGGGCGCACAGCGCCTTCACGCTGGTTTCGAACACGCCGTGCGTGCTGGGGTAGGTGATCATCACGCAGGCGAGGTTGGCGCTGTGCTGCTCGCACTTGGCCTTCAGGTCCGCCAGGTCCACATTGCCTTGCGCGTCGCAGGCCGTCACCACCACCTGCAGGCCCGCCATGTGGGCGCTGGCCGGGTTGGTGCCGTGGGCGGAGGAGGGAATCAGGCAGATGTTGCGGTGGCCCTGGCCTCGGGCCTGGTGCCAGGCGCGGATGGCCAGCAGGCCGGCGTATTCGCCCTGCGAGCCGGCGTTGGGTTGCAGGCTGATGCCGGCGTAACCGGTGGTTTGAGCGAGCCAGGCGCGCAACTGGGCGTCCAGCTCGGCATAACCCCGGCGCTGGGCAGGGGGTGCGAAGGGATGGATGTGGGCGAACTCGGGCCAGGTGATGGGAATCATCTCGCTGGTGGCGTTGAGCTTCATGGTGCAGCTGCCGAGCGGGATCATGCTGCGGTCCAGCGCCAGGTCCAGATCACTCAGGCGACGGATGTAGCGCAGCATGCCGGTCTCGCTGTGGTGGGTGTTGAACACCGGGTGCGAGAGGAAGGCGCTGCGGCGGCGCAGGGCGGCGGGAATCAGCGCCGCGGTGTTTTCCAGCGCTTCCAGCGTCGGCACGGCTTGGCCGTCGTTGGCGAAGAAGGACCAGAGCAGGGCGATGTCGTCGCGCGTGGTGGTTTCGTCCAACGAGATACCCAGCGAAGTTTCAGAGCAAAAACGCAGGTTGGCGCCCGCCGTGACGGCGCGAGCAGCTATCAAATTAGTAGCGTTTCCGGTCTGCACGGTGACGGTGTCGAAGGCCGTGCTGTGCGCCAACGTGTAGCCCATGGCCTGCAAGCCGCGCGCCAGGATGGCGGTGAAGGTCGCCACGCGCTCGGCAATGCGCGTCAGCCCCTGCGGGCCGTGGTAGACGGCGTACATGCTGGCGATGACGGCCGGCAGCACCTGCGCGGTGCAGATGTTGGAGGTGGCTTTCTCGCGCCGGATGTGCTGCTCGCGCGTCTGCAGCGCCAGCCGACAGGCCGGGCGGCCGTGCACGTCCACGCTCACGCCCACCAGGCGGCCGGGCAGGGAGCGTTTGTAGTCGTCGCGGCAGGCCAGGTAGGCGGCGTGCGGGCCGCCGTTGCCCATGGGCATGCCGAAGCGCTGCGTGCTGCCGAGCACGATGTCGGCACCGAATTCACCCGGCGGCAGCAGCAGCGTGAGCGCCAGCAGGTCGGCCGCCACGCAGAAGGCGGCCTGCTGCGCGTGCGCCTGCTCCACCCAGGGGCGCAGATCGGGCACGGCGCCGCTGCTGCCCGGGTACTGGGCCAGCACGGCGAAGTAGTCGTTGCCCGCCATCAGCTCGGCCAGCGCGCCCACACGCACCTCCAGGCCCAGCGGCTCGGCGCGGGTGCGGATGACCTCGATGGTCTGCGGGTGGCAGTCGGCATCGACCAGGAAGACCTCGCTCTTGCTCTTGACGCTGCGCTTGGCCAAGGTCATGGCTTCGGCGGCGGCGGTGGCCTCGTCCAGCATGGAGGCGTTGGCAACGGCCAAGCCGGTGAGGTCGCACACCATGGTCTGGAAATTCACCAGCGCTTCCATGCGGCCCTGGCTGATCTCGGCCTGGTAGGGTGTGTAGGCGGTGTACCAAGCCGGGTTCTCCAGGATGTTGCGCAGGATCACGCCCGGCGTGTGCGTGCCGTAGTAGCCCTGGCCGATGAAGCTCCTGGCCACCTGGTTCTTGGCGGCAATCGCCTTCAGTTCGGCCAGCGCGGCGGCTTCCGTCACCGGTGCCGGCAGGTCCATGCGGCTGCGGCGCGCGATCGAACGCGGCACGATGCCGTCGATCAACTCACGGCGTGAGGCCGAACCCACGACCTGCAGCATGCGGGTTTCGTCTTCGGGCGAAATGCCGATGTGGCGGGCCAGGAATTCGGTGGCGTTTTCAAGCTCGCGCAGGGGGCGTGCAGCGGACATGGTCGTGGTTCTCCCTCGTCGGTGACGATCTGGTTTCAAAAAAGAGGCGTTGCGAGCGGGCAGTCAGGCGGGGCATCGCAGCCGCGCATCAGCCCTCAGGCGTTCTTGGCGAATTCGTTGTAGGCCGTCTCGTCCAGCAGCGCGTCGAGCTGGGCGGCGTCGGACAGCTTGACCTTGAAGAACCAGCCGGCGCCCAGCGGGTCGCTGTTGGCCAGCGAGGGGTCGGCGCGCAGGGCTTCGTTCACCTCGGTCACTTCGCCCGCAACCGGCATGTACACATCGGCCGCGGCCTTGACGGACTCCACCACGCCGGCCACGTCTTTCTGCGCCAGCGTCTTGCCCACTTCGGGCAGGTCCACGAACACCACGTCGCCCAGCGCGTCCTGCGCATGGACCGTGATGCCCACCACGGCGGTGTCGCCCTCGACCTTGAGCCACTCGTGCTCTTCGGTGTACTTGATCATGTTGTTATCTCCAAAAAATGGGTTCCCAAAACGGTTCAGCCGCGGTAGTAGCGCGTCGGCACAAAAGGCATGGCGGCGACCTCCATCGGCACCGGCTTGCCACGCACGATGGCGTTCAGGCGGGTGCCCATCGCCGCACATTGTGAGGCCACATAGGCCATGGCCACCGGCTTGTCGAGTGTGGGCGACAGCAGGCCGCTGCTGACCTCGCCCACGCGCTGACCATTCAGGTCTTGCAGTTCCACGTGTTCGCGCACCGGCACACGCTCCAGACCGATCAGGCCGACGCGCTTGCGCGTGAGGCTGGCCGGGTTGTCCAGCTGCGCCAGCACCGTGTCGGCGCCGGGGAAACCGCCGGCACGGCCCCCCCCGGTGCGGCGCACCTTCTGGAGGGCCCAGGCCAGACCGGCCTCGATGGGCGTGGTGCTGGTGTCGATGTCGTTGCCATACAGGCACAGGCCGGCTTCCAGCCGCAGCGAGTTGCGCGCGCCGAGTCCCGCAGGTTTTACTTCCGGCTGCGCCAGCAGCAGGTGGGCCAGCGCCTCGGCCTGCATCTCGTGCACGGAAATCTCGAAGCCGTCCTCGCCGGTGTAGCCGCTGCGGGTGATGAAGCAGTCGATGTCCTGCGCCGAGTGGTGCACGTGAAACGGCCCGCCGCTCATGAAGACGAGTTTTTCCACGCCCGGGCACAGGCGCTGCAACGCGGTGACGGCCTGCGGGCCCTGCAGCGCCAGCAGCGCGCGCTCCGGCATGGGGATAACCTGGCAGCGGCTGCCGATGCGGGCCTGGATGTGGGCGATGTCGGCTGCCTTGCAGGCGCCGTTGACGATGACGAATATCTGGCCCCCACTCTTGCCAGCTCCGCTGTCTGCGCTGCCCCCCGAGGGGGCTCCTGCTTCTTGGGGCGGCCCGGCGAAGCAGGTGTCGCTGCCCATGTT
>CAZJKR010000155.1:6351-7666 GCA_964546615.1 uncultured Curvibacter sp. | reverse complement strand
GCCATGCGCGAAGGCTCCGGCATGGTGGAGTTCCACCAGCGTTTCCCGGACCGTTATTACGACGTCGGCATTGCCGAGCAGCACGCCGTCACCTTTGCCGCCGGTCTGGCCTGCGAGGGGCTCAAGCCGGTGGTGGCGATTTATTCCACCTTCCTGCAGCGCGCCTACGACCAGCTGATCCACGACGTGGCGCTGCAGAAGCTGCCGGTGGTGTTTGCGTTGGATCGCGCCGGCCTGGTGGGGGCCGACGGTGCCACCCATGCCGGCAATTACGACATTGCCTACCTGCGCTGCATCCCGAACGTCAGCGTGGCCTGCCCGGCCGACGAGCGCGAATGCCGCCAGCTGCTCTCCACCGCGTTCGAACAGAACCACCCGGTGGCGGTGCGCTACCCGCGCGGCGCCGGGGCCGGTGTGGCCACCGCGCCCGATCTGCAGGGTTTGCCGTTCGGCAAGGGCGAGATCCGCCGCCAGGGCAAGGGTGTCGCCATCCTGGCCTTCGGTACGCTGCTCTACCCGGCACTGGACGTGGCCGAGAAGCTCGACGCCACCGTGGTCAACATGCGCTGGGCCAAGCCGCTCGACACCGAATTGCTGCTCAAGGTGGCCGCGGAACACGAGGCGCTGGTGACGCTGGAGGAGGGCGCCGTTTTGGGCGGCGCCGGCAGTGCCGTGGGTGAGGCGCTGCAGGCCGCGGGCGTCGTCAAGCCGCTGCTGCAGCTGGGTCTGCCCGACGCCTTCATCGAGCACGGCGACCCGGCCAAGCTGCTGGCCCTGCAGGGGCTGGATGCAGCCGGCATCCAGGCGGCCGTCGAGAAACGCTTTGCCGCGCTGCTTGCCCAGACCAAACCGGCACTCAAAGTGGTGCGCTGAGCCAGCGGTTACCAGGCGGTTACACTAACCGGCCCATGCGGGCTGACCGTTCGCCTGGCGCTATTTTTTCTTCAGGAGTCAACAACAATGGATCGTCGTTCCCTCATCAAGCAGGCCGGTATTGCCGGTGTGCTGGCGGCTGGTGTCGCCCCCGCCGTGCATGCCCAGGCCGCCGTGCGCTGGCGTCTCGCTTCGAGCTTCCCCAAGTCGCTCGACACCATCTTCGGCAGCGCCGAAAAGTTTTCGCAGACGGTCAAGGCCCTGTCGGGTGGCAAGTTCGAAGTGTCGGTGCACCCCGCGGGTGAACTGATGCCGGCCTTCGGCGTGGTCGATGCCCTGCAGAACAACACCATCGAGATGGCGCAGACCGCGCCCTACTACTTCACCGGCAAGAGCCCCATCTTCGCCTTCGGCTGCGCCGTGCCCTTCGGCCTGACCGCGC
>CAZJKR010000155.1:1038-6341 GCA_964546615.1 uncultured Curvibacter sp. | reverse complement strand
GATGGAGCACGGCAACGGTCGCAAGCTGTTCGACGCCTTCCTCGACCAGTACAACATCAAGAGCCGCAGCGCCGGCAACACCGGCACCCAGATGGGCGGCTGGTACCGCAAGGAGATCAAGACCGTCAAGGACCTCAAGGGCCTGAAGATGCGTCTGGGTGGCGGCCTGTTCGGCGAGACCATGCAGAAGCTGGGCGTGGTGGCGCAGAACATGCCGGCCGGCGAGGTGTACCAGGCGCTGGAAAAAGGCACCCTGGACGCGACCGAGTTCGTCGGCCCCTACGACGACGAGAAGCTGGGCTTCAACAAGGTGGCCCCGTTCTACTACTACCCCGGCTGGTGGGAAGGCGGCGCCGAGCTCGAGTTCTTCATCAACAAGAAGGCCTACGCGGCCCTGACGCCCGAGTTCCAGGCCATCGTCGATGCCGCCACCGCCGTGGCCGCACGTGACATGACGGCCAAGTACGACGCCTTCAACCCCGTCGCGATCAAGCGCCTCGTGGCTGCCAAGACCCAGCTCAAGCCGTTCTCGAAAGAGATCATGGACGCTGGCTACAAGGCCGCCATGGAGGTGTTTGGCGAGCACGAGGCCAAGTCGGCCGAATTCAAGAAGATCCACCAGGACATGCGCGCCTTCCAGCGCGACCAGATCCTGTGGGGCCGCTTCTCCGAGTTCCGTTACGACAGCTACATGACGGGCGTCAAGCTGTAAGCCGGGCGTCAGCCTGGCCCACGCCAGCAGCCGATGAACAACGGGCCCTTGCGGCCCGTTTTTCTTTGCCCCTGCGGCGTGTGCGAAGAAGCGGGGGTTACTCCCTATGGTGCGGTGCCGCAGGCTTCATAGAATCGCGACCACCTTTGTTTTCATTTGGAGTCAACAACATGGATCGTCGTTCCGTTATCAAGCGCGCCGGCATTGCCGGTGTCCTGGCCGCCGGTGCCGCACCCGCGGTGCACGCCCAGGCCGCCATCCGCTGGCGCCTGGCGTCCAGCTTCCCCAAGGCGCTGGACACCATCTTCGGCGCCGCCGAAACCTTTGCCAAGAAGGTCAATGAAATGTCCGGCGGCAAGTTCACCATCTCGGTGCATGCGGCCGGCGAACTGATGCAGAACGGCACGGTCGAGTGCGCGCACACAGCCCCCTACTACTTCTTCGGCAAGGACGAGACCTTCGCCCTGGGTTGCGCCGTGCCCTTCGGCCTGAACAGCCGCCAGATGACCGCCTGGGTCTATGAAGGCAACGGCGGCAAGCTGCTGCGCGAGTTCTACCGCAACTACAACATCGTCAACTTCGCGGCCGGCAACACCGGTGCCCAGATGGGCGGCTGGTACCGCAAGCAGATCAAGTCCATGGCCGACATGAAGGGCCTGAAGTTCCGCGTCGGCGGCTTCGCCGGCAAGGTGATCGAGCGCATGGGCGGCGTGCCGCAGAACATTCCCGGTGGCGAGATCTATCAGGCGCTGGAGAAGGGCACCATCGACGCCGCCGAGTGGGTGGGTCCGTACGACGACCAGAAGCTGGGCTTCAACAAGGTCGCCCCGTTCTACCATTACCCCGGCTGGTGGGAAGGTGGCCCGCAGCTCGACGTCTTCATCAACAACAAGGCCTATGACGCGCTGTCGCCCGAGAACAAGGCCATCGTCGAGTCCGCCGCGGCCTTCGCCCACACCGAGATGCAGGCCAAGTACGACGTGAAGAACCCGGTTGCGCTCAAGCAGCTGGTGGCGGCCAAGACCAAGGTCGTGCCCTTCCCGAAGGACGTGATGGACAACGCCTTCAAGACCTCCATGGCCCTGTACGACGAGATCAGCGCCAAGAACCCGAACTGGAAGAAGGTCTACGAAGACATGTCCAATTTCCGCCGCGAGCAGAACCTCTGGTTCCGCTTCACCGAAGCGCGTTTCGACAGCTTCATGCAGGCCCAGAAGCTGTAAGCGGCTTCACGCGTGCAGCAAAAAGCCCCGCTTCGGCGGGGCTTTTTCATGGGGCGCCACCGCGGGGGTGGCGTCGTGTCCGGGGAGACTACTTCCTGTCCTTGGCCAGCGCGTCCTGCATGGCCTTCATCGGATCGTCGTCATTCTTGCCTTCCAGCGGTGCCGGTGCTTCCAGCTTCGGCGCGTCCTCGTCGTCTTCGGCGGGGTCGGTTGAGGGCGCCTCCTCGTCCTCCATGTTGGAGATGTCGAGCTGCTGCATCACCTCGGCGTCCGACAGGCCCTTGACCTTGCTGATGTTGCCGGTCACCAGGTTGGGGAAGGTCATGATCATGGCCACCATGAAGACCTGGATGGCGATGAAGGCGATCGAGCCCTTGTAGATCTGGCTGGTGGTGACGGCCGGGATCATCTTGCCGGTGATGCGGTCCTTGTAGTCATGGCGCGGCGCCACGCTGCGCAGGTAGAACAGCGCAAAGCCGAACGGCGGCGTCAGGAACGAGGTCTGCAGGTTCATGGCAATGATGACGCCGAACCAGATCAGGTCGATGCCCATCTTGTCGGCCACCGGCGCCAGCAGCGGGATCACGATGAAGGCGATCTCGAAGAAGTCGATGAACATGCCCAGGATGAACACCAGGATGTTCACCACGATCAGGAAGCCGATCACGCCGCCGGGCACCTTGTCGAACAGGTGCTCGACCCAGATGTGGCCGTCGGCGGCATTGAAGGTGAAGCTGAACACCGTCGAGCCGATCAGGATGAACATCACGAAGGTGGACAGCTTGGCGGTGTTGTCCAGCGCCTGCGTCAGCATGTCGCCGTTCAGGCGGCGCTTGATGATGGCCAGCACCAGTGCACCCACGGCACCCATGGCGCCGCCTTCGGTCGGTGTGGCCACACCCAGGAAGATCGTGCCCAGCACCAGGAAGATCAGGATCAGCGGCGGCATCAGCACGAAGGTCACCTGCTCGGCCAGGCGCGACAGCAGGCCCATGCGGGTCAGGTGGTTCAGGATGGCCAGCCCGAGACCGGTGAGCGAGGCCAGCGTCATCGACAGGATCACGATCTCATCGGTGGGTGAGGGCACCGAGCGTTCCAGCCAGGCCGTCATCAGCGGGTCGTGCACCTGGGCCCAGGCAAAACCGACGCCGGCGCAGATCAGCACCAGCACCAGCAGCGAGCGGTGGCCGGACTGGCCGCCGGGCTCGCGGTAGATGCGCGCCTCGACCGGCAGCGCCGGCACCATGGACGGGCGGATCAGCGCCACCGCCACCACGAACAGCAGGTACATGCCCACCAGCAGCAGGCCGGGCAGCAGGGCACCGGCGTACATGTCACCCACCGAGCGGCCGAGCTGGTCGGCCAGCACGATCAGCACCAGCGAGGGCGGAATGGCCTGCGCCAGCGTGCCCGAGGCGGTGATGGCACCCATGGCCACGGTGCGGCTGTAGCCGTAGCGCAGCATGATGGGCAGCGAAATCAGGCCCATGGAGATCACGGCCGCGGCCACCACCCCGGTGGTGGCTGCCAGCAGCGCGCCCACCAGGATCACCGCGATGGCCAGGCCGCCGCGCAGCGGGCCGAACACCTGGCCCACCGTTTCCAGCAGGTCCTCGGCCATGCCGGAGCGCTCCAGGATGATGCCCATGAAGGTGAAGAAGGGAATGGCCAGCAGCGTGTCGTTCTGCATGATGCCGAAGATGCGCAGCGGCAGGGCATGGAACAGGTTGGAGGGGAACAGCCCGAGCTCCATGCCGATGAAGCCGAAGCCCAGGCCCGTGGCCGCCAGCGCGAAAGCGACGGGAAAACCGGTCAGCAGCAGGACCAGCAGGCCCACGAACATGACCGGCACGAATTGTTGTGCGAGGAATTCCATTTATTTGTCTCCCGCCAGCTTGCGTGCCACGGCGGCTTCGAGTTCTTCCAGGTGGCGCTGTTCGTCGCTCTTGTGCTCATGGTGGGCCAGCGTGTCGGGCCCCTGTCCCGTGAGGAAGGCTGCACGCTTGATGAGTTCGGACAGGGCCTGCAGCATCAGCAGCGCAAAACCCAGCGGCACCAGCGCGTAGACCGGCCAGCGGATCAGGCCGCCGGCGTTCTGCGACATCTCGCCCGACGCCAGTGCCTTGGTGAACAGCGGCCAGCTCAGGTTGATGGAGATCAGGCAGAACGGAATCAGCACCAGCACGATGCCCGCCACGTCGATCCAGTTGCGGGTGCGGTCGCTCAGGCGACCGGAGATGAAATCGATGCGCACATGCGAGTTCTTCAGCAGGCCGTAGCCGGCGCCCAGCATGAAGACGCCGGCAAACAGATACCACTGGATTTCGAGCAGGGCGTTCGAACTGGTGCCGAAGGTCTTGCGCACGATGGCGTTGCCGGCGCTGATGAGGGTGGTGGCAAGGATCAGCCACATGGTAAGTTTGCCGATGCGACTGCTCACGCCGTCGATCAGCTTCGAGAATGTCAATAGGGCCTGCATGTCTGCTCCAGGAGGGGTCTTCCGGCATCTGCCCGCTGCGCCGCCACCCCGTTTGGGGGCGACCAGGCTGCCACGTCAGGCAAAGCATCGAATTTTACCGGCCCCGGGTGGCCCCACTCAACGTGGCGGATTGGGTATTTGTACGTGGGTATTTCTACCTAGACCGAAGCCCCGTTTTTTGGGGAAGAACCGGTCGACAGCGGTGCCGGCGGGCGGAATAATGGGCCATGGCTTTCGAACTGCCGACCTCGTCCTTTTCCAGCCTCGACACCGCTGACCTGCGCCGGGCCGGGCGCGATCTGCTGTCGCTGGCCCTGATGGACGCGCGCAACCACACGCTGCACCTGTTTGCCCACTACGAGCAGGCGCTGGCCGCGGACGGCTTTGCCGTGCCGCGCCTGCCCGAACTCAACCCGCCGCTGTGGGAGCTGGGCCATGTGGGCTGGTTCCAGGAGCGCTGGATCGGGCGCAACCTGCAGCGCCACCAGGGGCCGCGCTGTGACCCGCAGGCCACCCAACTGGCCTCGCTGCTGCCGCAGGCCGACAGCTGGTGGGACTCGTCCCATGTGCCGCACAACCACCGCTGGTACCTCGGTCTGCGCTCGCCGGTGGACATCAAGACCTACCTGCTCGAAGTGCTGGAGTCCACCCTCGATCTGCTGGCCAAGACGCCCGACGAGGATGATGCGCTGTACTTCTACCGCCTGGCCCTGTTCCATGAAGACATGCACGGCGAAGCCTTCATCTACATGGCGCAGACGCTGGGTCTGCCGCTGCGGCTGCCCTTGCCGGCCGCGGGCGTGCCGCGCGAGCCGCTCGTGCTCGAGCCGACGCCCACCGCGACCCGCACGCCGACGCCGACGCGCCGCGTGGCGCCCTGCGCGGCCAC
>CAZJKR010000155.1:0-1028 GCA_964546615.1 uncultured Curvibacter sp. | reverse complement strand
GGCTTCACCTTCGACAACGAACGCCCGGCGCACGAGGTGGCGGTGCCCGAATTCGAGATCGATGCCCAGCCGGTGAGCTGGGCGCAGTACGCCGAGTTCGTGGCCGATGGCGGCTACGACCGGACCGAACTCTGGCAGCCGGCCGGCTGGGACTGGCTGCAGCAGAAAGTGCGGGAGGAGGGCCGGCGCGCCCCGCGCCACGTGGAGCAGATCGGCGTGGCGCGCGGCGGCGGGGCGGGTTCAGTGGTGCAGACGCTGTTCGGCCAGGCGCAGCGGCGCGCCGGCGAACAACCGGCCATGCACCTGAGCTGGTGGGAGGCCGATGCCTGGTGCCGCTGGGCCGGCCGCCGCTTGCCGACCGAAGTGGAGTGGGAGGTGGCAGCGCACACCGCGGCGCGGCGCGGTTTTCGCTGGGGCGAGGTGTGGGAGTGGACCGGCTCCACCTTCTTCGGCTACCCCGGCTTTGCGGCCGACCCCTACCGCGACTACTCCGAGCCCTGGTTCGGCACCCACAAGGTGCTGCGCGGTGCCTCCTTCGCAACCCGTGCCCGGCTCAAGTCGCCCAAGTACCGCAACTACTTCCTGCCCGGGCGCGACGACATCTTCTGCGGTTTCCGTTCCTGCGCGCTCTGAACTGAAACACCCCCAGGCTTCGCTCCCTTCGTTCGCTGCGCCCCCCCCCTTGCAGGGGGCAACGCCAGTGGCCCAGCAAAGCTGGTTCCACGGCGTTTCCCGATGGGTTCATTGCGTGTGCCACTCTTGGGCTTGCGGTAGTTCCACCATGGCAGCAGGCGGCTCATGGCCAGCACCTGGCCCATCTTCTCGGCCGGGCGGTAGCCCGGCAGCCGCTGCAGTGCGGTCTGCCAGTCGGCGTCCTGCAGTACACGGCACAGCGCTTGCACCGCCGGCTCCTCCAGCGCTGACTTCAGGCACACCAGGTGGTAGTCCTCCTCCAGCAGCGGCACAAAGTCCAGCCCGCGCGCACGCGCCGCCGCCTCGATGCCCAGGCCCGCGTCGGCCTGGCCCGA
>CAZJKR010000154.1:6511-7671 GCA_964546615.1 uncultured Curvibacter sp. | reverse complement strand
AGGACCTGCTGCGCTACCTCACCATGGAGCGACTGGGCTTCGGCCTCAAGTTCGGTTCGGCCACCGTGCTCGGCACCTTCGTCGGCGCCTGGATCAGCGCCTTGGTGGGGCGCCAGTTTGCCTGGTCGCTACCCAACGGCCCGCAGATGCTGCGCAACCTCGGTGGCGGCGTGCTGATGGCGTTGGGCGGCATCCTCGCCATGGGCTGCACCATCGGCCAGGGGCTGGCCGGCTTCGCCACCTTGTCGGTCTCCAGTGTCATCGCCGTGGCCAGCATGGTACTGGGGGCGTGGCTGGGGCAGCAGGTGCTGCGGCGGGTGGCTGGGGTGGTGTGAGCGACGCTGTGTTACGGGCCAGTGGTGGCACTGGCTCGTTGGCGGAAGCGGTGAGATTCGAACTCACGAACGGTTGCCCGTTGCCGGTTTTCAAGACCGGTGCAATCGACCACTCTGCCACGCTTCCTGGGTCGCTTGTGCGTGACCGGGATTCTACCCGGTCGGTGCTTCACGCCTGTGCCGTCAAGTGCTCTGCGCTGGCTGCTGCATCGGCGGCCGGCAGGGGGCGGCGTGAGCCGGTACGCAGCCGCAGGGCGCCCGCTTCTCGCTGCGGTTCTCCGAGCGAGGGGCGCACGCTGGCCGGGCCGAAACGCTGGCGCAAGGCCTGGACGGTCGCGGTGATTTCGTCGAGGTTTTCGATCTTGGCCGCATAACGCTGCAGCATGAGGAAGGCGGTTTCGACCAGCTTGGCGTTGAGCGTTTCCTCGCCATGGGCGATGAGTTCCCTGACCGCTCCCGTGGAGTCGCCGGCGAGGCTCAGCGACATGGCTTTCTCGGCGTACTTGAGGATCTGCGTGTTGCGCAGGCGGATGCGTTCGGCGTAGGGCGGGTACACCGCGGCTGCGCCGGCCAGCAGTTCAGCCAGTGAGCGGCTGGTGCAAAAGCGCAGGCCCAGCATGTCGACCACCCGGTCCACCTCGTCGAGCTGGATGGATTTGTTGGCCATCTGCGCCATCAGCGCCAGCAGGTTGGTGGCGGATTCGAAGTCGAAGCCGGGTTCCTTGATGTGTGCGCTGATCTCGCGCACGGCGTCCACCGAACGGGAGAACTGACGGTCCATGATGAGCAGCAGGCCGTCGACGATCTCGGCCAGCTTGTGGTAGC
>CAZJKR010000154.1:0-6501 GCA_964546615.1 uncultured Curvibacter sp. | reverse complement strand
TAACAGGTCGTTGAGCATGGATTCGGCCTGGGGATAAACGCCCTGCTTCAGGTAATGCGTAGCCAGCATCAGCTTCGCTTCGGGGGAATCGCCGCTGACCTTGACCAGGGTTTTCCAGACGTCTTCCTGCTGTTTGGGCATTTTGGCCAGGTCATAAAGCTTGGCCAGCAGCACCAGGGTCTGCGGGTCGAACATCTTCGACTCCAGGCCGATGCGCGCGGTGCGGCCGAGGATTTTCTCGGCCTCGGTGCGGTCGCCGCTGTAGTAGCTCATCATGCCCATGTTCTGAAGCCGGGTGATGGAGTGGGGCGTCATGTTGCAGGCCATCTTGTAGATGGCAAGTGCGCGGTCGAAGTGGCCGAGTTCGAACTGGGCCCGACCGAGCACGTCATAGGCGTCGGCGTAGCTGGGGTCTTCGCTGATGAGGTTCTCCAGCGTGCTGACGGCGCGCGTGGGTTCGCCATCGCCCAGCTGCGCCCGCGCCACACCGAGCCTGGCCCAGGGCAGGGTCTTGGCGGCGATGACGGCTTCGTACAGTGCCTGCGCTTCGGTGTATTTCTCGATGCGCATCATCAGCTCGGCGCCGATGCGTGCGGCATAAAGCCAGAACGGGCCCCGGCTTTCGAAACGCTGCTGGCACAGCATGGCTGCGCGCTCGAACTCGTCCACCTCGATGGCGGCAAAGATTTCGGCCAGTGCGGTCTTGCGCTGGCGTGCCTGGTACAGGCGCTCTCCCAGCCGGGTGGCGGTGTGCGGCTTGAGCAGGTAGCCGTCGAGGGCCGATTCCGCGGCCTCTGCCACCTTGGTGTAGCTGGCCTCGGCGGTCACCATGATGAAGACGGTGGAAAAGGGCAGCAACTGGTTGCGGCGCAGGTCGTCCAGCAGGTCCTGGCCGGTGGCGGAGTCTTTTCCGAATTGGTGTTCGCACAGCACGATGTCGAACGCCTTGAACTCGAGCTGGCGTCGCGCATCGACCACACGGGTGCATTGCGAGACCGAACCGACGCCGAAGTCGCGCAACTGATTGACCAGAATGGCGCGTGACGTCGGGTTGCTGTCTACAACCAGTGCGCTGGCCGTGGAGAGATCGTCTTCAATCAGGTTCGATTCAAGATTCGTCAATGGCCACAAAGCCGTTCTCCAGTCTGGACAGTGCGCTTGCCTGTGAGGCAAACAGCCAGATGCATGCAGGAACTGAATCTGTCGTCTGGCCCTTCATTGCGTCTCCCTGCGTTCTCAAAATGATAGCACCCGGCGAGCCGTCCGGTCAGAACGGCCGCGCCGGGTGGCGTGGGGGAGCGTGACGGCGGCTCAGGCGTCGGGCGCCACCGGGTGCTGGGCCAGGGCCTCGATCGCTTTCACCAGGGCGGAGTGGTCGGCCTGGTCGTGGCCCAGGGCGGCGCAGGCCTGCATCAGCTGGGCGGCGTTGGCGGTCTGCGGCAAAGCCATCTTGAGCGACTTGGCGCCCTGCAGCGCCAGGTTGAGGTCCTTCTGGTGCAGCGCGATGCGGAAGCCCGGGTTGAAGGTGCGCTTGACCATGCGCTCGCCGTGCACTTCCAGGATGCGCGAGGCGGCGAAGCCGCCCATGAGCGCCGCGCGCACCTTGGCCGGGTCGGCGCCGGCCTTGGAGGCGAACACCAGCGCTTCGCTGACGGCGGCGATATTGAGCGCCACGATGATCTGGTTGGCCACCTTGCAGGTCTGGCCGTCGCCGTTGCCACCGATCAGGTTGATGTTCTTGCCCATCAGCTCGAACAGCGGCTTGACGCGCTCGAACACGGCCTGCTCGCCGCCCACCATGATGGTGAGCGAGGCGGCCTTGGCGCCCACTTCACCGCCGGAAACCGGCGCGTCGAGGTAGTCGCAGCCGAGTTCGTTGATCTTCTTGGCGAAGGCCTTGGTGGCGATCGGGTCGATGGAGCTCATGTCCACCACCACCTTGCCTGCTGAGCCCTTGAGGCCCTGAGCAACGCCGTTCTCGCCGAACAGCACTTTTTCCACGTCGGGCGTGTCGGGCACCATGGTGAAGATGATGTCGGCGCGCTCGGCCACACCAGCCGGCGAGGTGCATACCGTGGCGCCGGCTTCCACCAGTTCCTGCGGCACCTTGCTGCGGGTGTTGACGAACAGCACGTGGCCGCCCTTGATCAGGTTCATCACCATGGGCGTGCCCATGATGCCCAGGCCGATGAAACCGAGTTTGAGTCCGGATTTGGTCATGTTGTCTCTCTCACTTGTTCAGGTTCTTGATCCAGCCCAGGCCTTCGACCGTGCTGGTCTTGGGCTTGTACTCGCAGCCGATCCAGCCGCTGTAGCCGATGGCGTCGAGGTGACGGAACAGGAAAGGATAGTTCATCTCGCCGGTGCCGGGCTCGTTGCGGCCCGGGTTGTCGGCCAGCTGGATGTGGGCAATACGCGCCAGGTGCTTCTGCACGGTGGCGGCCAGTTCGCCCTCCATGCGCTGGGCGTGGTAGAGGTCGTACTGGATGTACAGGTTGTCGCTGCCGACCTCGTCGAGGATGGCGGCGGCCTGGGCCGTGGTGTTCAGGAAGAAGCCGGGAATGTCGTAGCTGTTGATCGGCTCGATCAGCAGCTTGAGACCGGCGGCCTTGAGCTTGTCGGCGGCGAACTTCAGGTTGGCGACGAAGGTCGCGTGGGCCTGCTCGCGCGTCACGCCGGCGGGCAGCTTGCCGGCCAGGCAGTTCACCTGCGGGCAGCCCAGGGCGGTGGCGTAGGCGATGGCCTGGTCCACGCCGGCGCGGAACTCCTCCACACGGTCCGGGTGGCAGGCGATGCCGCGCTCACCCGCGTCCCAGTCGCCGGCCGGCAGGTTGTGCAGCACCTGCTTCAGGCCGTTCGTCTTGAGCAGGGCGGCCAGCTCGTGCTTGTCATAGGCGTAGGGAAACAGGTATTCCACCGCCTCGAAGCCGGCGGCCTTGGCTGCGGCGAAGCGCTCCAGGAAGGGCACTTCGTTGAACAGCATGGTCAGGTTGGCGGCAAATTTCGGCATTATTTTCTTGCTCCGTCATCAAAGAGGGCCGGCATGTGCCGGCCCGCGTGGTCAGGCCCTCGGGTTCAGACCGGTGCGCCGGCACGGCGGTCTTCGGTTTCCTCGAACTCGATGATATTGTCAATCTCGGTGCCCATGGCGATGTTGGTCACGCGCTCCAGCATGACCTCGATCACCACCGGCACGCTGAACTCGGCCATCAACGCCTCGGCCTGGGCAATGGCCGGGGCCAGTTCGCTCGGGCTGTGCACGCGCAGGGCCTTGCAGCCCAGACCCTCGACCACCTTGACGTGGTCCACACCGTAGCTCTGCGCCACCGGGTCGCCCTCGGTGTTGATGTTCTCGAAGCCCAACTGCACGCAGTAGTCCATCTCGAAGCCGCGCTGCGCCTGGCGGATCAGACCCAGATAGGAGTTGTTCACCACCACGTGGATGTAGGGCAGCTTGAACTGCGCGCCCACGGCCAGCTCCTCGATCATGAACTGGAAGTCGTAGTCGCCGGACAGGGCCACGATCTTGCGGCTCGGGTCGGCGGCACGCACGCCCAGGGCGGCGGGCACGGTCCAGCCCAGCGGGCCGGCCTGACCGCAGTTGATCCAGTGGCGCGGTTTGTAGACGTGCAGCATCTGCGCGCCGGCGATCTGCGACAGCCCGATGGTGCTGACGTAGCAGACGTCCTTGCCGAAGGCCTCCACCATGCCCTGGTAGACGCGCTGCGGCTTCATGGGCACGTTGTCGAAGTCGGTCTTGCGGTGCAGGGTGGCCTTGCGGCCCAGGCACTCGGCAGCCCAGGCGCTGCGGTCGGCCAGCTTGCCGGCAGCCTTCCACTCCCTGGCGACCTGTACGAACAATTCGAGGGCGGCCTTGGCGTCGGACACGATGCCGTAATCGGGTGAGAAGACGCGGCCGATCTGGGTGGGCTCGATGTCCACGTGCACGAACTTGCGGCCACGGGTGTAGACCTCGACCGAACCGGTGTGGCGGTTGGCCCAGCGGTTGCCGATGCCCAGCACGAAGTCGGACGCCAGCATGGTGGCGTTGCCGTAGCGGTGGCTGGTCTGCAGGCCGCACATGCCGGCCATCAGCGGGTGGTCGTCGGGGATGCTGCCCCAGCCCATCAGGGTGGGGATGACCGGCACGCCGGTGAGTTCGGCGAACTGCACCAGCAGTTCGGAAGCATCGGCGTTGATGATGCCGCCGCCGGCCACCAGCAGCGGGCGGGCCGATTCGTTCAGCATGGTCAGCGCCTTCTCGGCCTGGGCGCGCGTGGCGGCCGGCTTGTAGGCGGGCAGGGAGGAATAGGTTTCGGGATCGAACTCGATCTCCGCCATCTGCACGTCGAAGGGCAGGTCGATCAGCACCGGGCCGGGGCGGCCCGAGCGCATCAGGTGGAAGGCCTGCTGGAAGGCGCGCGGCACCTGGGCCGGCTCGCGCACGGTGACCGACCACTTGGTCACGGGCTTGGAGATGGACTCGATGTCCACGGCCTGGAAGTCTTCCTTGTACAGACGGGCGCGCGGGGCCTGGCCGGTGATGCACAGGATCGGGATCGAATCCGCCTGGGCCGAGTACAGGCCGGTGATCATGTCGGTGCCGGCCGGGCCGGAGGTGCCGATGCAGACGCCGATGTTGCCCGGGTTGGCGCGGGTGTAGCCCTCGGCCATGTGCGAGGCGCCTTCCACGTGGCGCGCCAGGATGTGGCTGATGCTGCCCTGCTTGCGCAGCGCGGCGTACAGCGGGTTGATGGCGGCGCCGGGGACGCCGAAGGCCTGCGTGACGCCTTCCTTCTCCATCACCCACACCGCCGCTTCGATTGCTTTCATCTTTGTCATGTCCTTGTCTCCTCGGATTCCATCGAACGATGGGCGGACTGTATGAACCTATGTGCGCTTGTGGAAGACGGCTGCGCTCCATAACATCTATTCCAGGTTGGAATGAATCAGGAGAAAGTGATGGATCGACTGCAGGCGATGAATGTGTTTGTGCGGGTGGTGGAGACCGGCAGTTTTTCGCGCGCCGCGCGTGAGTTCGCCATCACGCAGCCCACCGTGACCAAGATGGTGGCCAGCATCGAGGAGCGCCTCAAGGTGCGGCTGCTCAACCGCAACACGCGTGGCGTCAGCCTGACCGAGTCGGGTGCGCTCTATTACGAGAAGTGCAAGGTGATCGTGCGCGAGGCCGACGAAGCCGAGAACATCGTGCGCCTGCGCCAGACCCAGGCGCAGGGGCTGCTGCGCATCGGCACCTCGGTGGCCTTCGGGCGGCGTGTCATCACGCCGCTGGCGCTCGAGTTCATGGCCAAGCACCCGCAGGTGCAGCTGGACCTGAGCTTCGAGGACCGCTACACCGACCTGGTGGCCAATGGCATCGACCTGGCGATCCGCATGGGCAAGCTGGCCGACTCCACGCTGGGCGCGCGCTTTCTGGGTGTCAATCCGTGGCTGATGGTGGCCGCGCCGAAGTACCTGCGCAAGCATGGCACCCCGAAACAGGCCATGGACCTGAGCCAGCACCCGGCACTGATCTACAGCAGCGTGCTTGGCGACGACGTCTGGCGCCTGACAAACCCGAAGGGCGACACGGTGACGGTGCCGGTGGCCGGGCGCCTGCGCTCCAACAACCTGTCGGCGGTGCTGGCCGCGGTGCGCAACGGCCTGGGCGTTGCCGCCATGCCGCGGTATGTGGCGAGCGAGTCGCTCAAGTCCGGCCAGCTGGTGGAGGTGCTCAAGGGCCACACTCTGCCCGAGCAGGAGATCCATGCGGTGTTCCCGAGCCCGAAGCTGGTGCCGGGCAAGGTGCTGGCGTTCATCGCGTTCATGCAGGGGCGCCTGGGCGAGCGCTGGTGGGACAACTTGCCGAAGGTGTAACACCCCCGTGGCGGCTTTCGCCGCCTCCCCCTCAAGGGGGCAACGCCAGTGGCCCGGCGTTGCCGGTTCCACGGCGTTTTCCGGCTGGGTCACTTCATGCGTGGGTTGTTGGCGCTTTACGGGCGCTTTTCCATTCCAAGCCAAAGACAACGGCCCGCTGGTGGCGGGCCGTTGTCTGCGGGGGGCGTTCAGGCGCTCAGGTCTGGCCTTCGGTCAGGGTGTCGAGCTGGAAGAGGCCGCTCTTGTGCCACAGCCAGGTGTCGGTGTAGGTAACGCGGCCCATGCGCACCGGGGCCGGGAAGGGGGCGGCCTGGCGCACGGTGCGCTCGATCTCGGCCATCACCTCCGGCGCGTGGCGGGGCGCGCGCATCCAGCTGGTGCCGAGTACATGGCCCTGGCCATCCACTTCGACCTGCAGGACGCCTACCGCATACAGCAGCGGCGGCAGCTTGCCCTTGAAGATGCGTGCCGCGTTCTTGCCGTACAGGTGGCTGGCGGCATCACGGCGGTAGGCGCGTGGCGTGGTGGCGCCCGACACCCTTTCGGGCGGCGCCACGGCGGCCACCGGCGCAGGCGCCTGCGGCGCGGGCTCCGGAGCGGCCGCCACCGGCTCGGCCGGGGGGG
>CAZJKR010000153.1:7218-7815 GCA_964546615.1 uncultured Curvibacter sp. | reverse complement strand
CTCGGGCGTGGCCTCGGCCAGGAAGTCGTCCACCCCCGCCTCGGCGGCGATGGCCGCCGCCGTGAGGCGGTTGTCGCCGGTCACCATCACGGTCTTGATGCCCATGCGGCGGAGCTCGGCAAAACGCTCCTTGATGCCCCCTTTGACGATGTCTTTCAGCTCGACCACGCCGAGTACCCGGGTTCCATCGGCCACCACCAGCGGCGTGCTGCCGCGCCGCGCCACATCGTCGATCGCGGTCTGCAGTGCCGCCGGGAAGCTGCCGCCCAGCGCCTCGACGTGGCGCCGGATCGAGTCGGCCGCGCCCTTGCGCACCGCGCGGTGGCCCGGCAAATCCACACCGCTCATGCGGGTCTGTGCCGTGAAGTGAACGAAACTCGCGCCTAGCGCTGCTACGTCGCGCTCGCGCAGGTTGAACTTCTGCTTGGCCAGTACCACAATGCTGCGGCCTTCCGGGGTTTCGTCGGCCAGCGAGGCGAGTTGCGCGGCATCGGCCAAGGCGGCCTCCTTCACACCGGGGGCCGGCAGGAAGGCACTGGCCTGGCGGTTGCCCAGGGTGATGGTGCCGGTCTTGTCGAGCAGCAAAACGTCCACGTC
>CAZJKR010000153.1:3262-7208 GCA_964546615.1 uncultured Curvibacter sp. | reverse complement strand
CGATCACGTTGGCCTGCATCAGCCGGCTCATGCCGGCCACGCCGATGGCGCTGAGCAGGCCGGCAATCGTCGTCGGGATCAGGCAGACCAGCAGGGCCACCAGCACCACCAGGCTCACCGGCTGGCCGGCGCCACTCGCTATCACGCCAAACGTTGAGAACGGCAGCAGCGTGACCACGACGCCGAGGAACACGATGGTCAGCGCCACCAGCAGGATGGTCAGCGCGATCTCGTTGGGCGTCTTCTGGCGCTTGGCGTTTTCGACCATCGCGATCATGCGGTCCACAAAGGTTTCGCCCGGGTTCACCGTGATCCGCACGACGATCCAGTCCGACAGAACGCGGGTGCCGCCGGTCACGGCACAGAAGTCGCCGCCCGACTCGCGGATCACAGGGGCCGATTCACCGGTGATGGCGCTCTCGTCCACCGAGGCCACGCCATCGATCACCTCGCCGTCGGCGGGCACGGTGTCGCCGGCCTCGACCAGCACCAGGTCGGTCTTGCGCAGGTTGTCGGCCTCCAGCGGGTGCCAGTGCATGGCGGTGCGCGGCGTGCCATGCTCGTAGCTGGCTTCGAGCTTCCTGGCCCAGGTCTGTTTCTTGAGGCCGCGCAGGCTGGCGGCCTGCGCCTTGCTCCGGCCCTCGGCCATGGCTTCGGCGAAGTTGGCGAACAGCACCGTGAACCACAGCCACAGCGCCACCGCGATGGTGAAGCCCACGGGTTGGGCAATGGCCAGCGCGCTGGTGAAGGCGCTGCCCACGTAGACCACGAACATCACCGGGTTGCGGCGCTGCACGCGGGGGTCGAGCTTGCGAAAGGCGTCGATCAGGGCCGGGCGGATCAGCGCCGGGTCAAAGAGGGACAGGGTTTGGCGACTCATGTATTTTCCCCTCAGCGCGCCCACAGCATCAGGTGCTCGGCCACCGGGCCCAGCGCCAGCGCAGGCACATAGTTCAGCAGACCGACCAGCAACACCGTGCCGATCAGCAGGGCCACAAACAACGGTCCGTGGGTGGGCAGGGTGCCGTCGGTGGCGGCGGCGCGCTGCTTGGCGGCGAGCGAGCCGGCCATGGCCAGGACCGGCACGATCACGCCAAAGCGGCCGAACACCATCGCCAGACCGAGCAGCACGTTGTAGAAGGGTGTGTTGGCCGACAGGCCGGCAAAGGCGCTGCCGTTGTTGTTGGCGGCCGAGGACAACCCGTACAGCACCTCGCTGAAGCCATGGGCACCCGGGTTCAGGATGCCTGCACGGCCAGCGTCGGTCATCACCGCTACGGCGGTGCCCACCAGCACCAGCAGCGGGGTGACCAGAATGGCGATGGAGACCATCTTCATCTCGTAGGCCTCGATCTTCTTGCCCAGGTAGGCCGGTGTGCGCCCGATCATCAGACCGGCGATGAACACCGCCATGATGGCGAACACCAGCATGCCGTAGAGGCCCGCACCGACGCCGCCGAACACCACCTCGCCCAGTTGAATCATTACCATCGGCACCATGCCGCCCAGCGGTGTGAAGCTGTCGTGCATGGCGATCACGGCGCCGCAGCTCGCCGCGGTGGTGATCACCGCAAACAGGCTCGATGCATTGATGCCGAAGCGCACCTCCTTGCCCTCCATGTTGCCGCCGGCCTGCAGGGCGCTGACGTTCTGGTCGGCACCGAGGGCGGCCAGCACCGGGTTGCCCTGCTGCTCGAAGCTGGTGGCAGCGATCCCGAAAGCCACGAACAGCAGCGTCATCGCGGCGAGCACCGCCCAGCCCTGGCGCGGGTCACCCACCATGCGGCCGAATACGAAACACAGCGCGGCCGGGATCAGGAAGATGCTGAGCATCTGCACGAAGTTGGACAACGGTGTGGGGTTCTCGAACGGGTGGGCGGAGTTGGCGTTGAAGAAGCCGCCCCCGTTGGTGCCCACCATCTTGATGGCCAGCTGCGAAGCCACCGGCCCCATGGCCAGGGTCTGGGTGGTACTGCTGTGCGCCTCGGTCTGCGCCGTTTGCCCTTCGGCCGCCGGGGTGCTGCTTTCCCAGCTCACCGTTTCCAGAGTCTTCACTTCGGTGTAGGGCGAGAGGTTCTGGACCACACCTTGGCCCGCGAAGAACAGCGCCAGCACCAGCGACAGCGGCAGCAGCACCCACAGCGTGACACGGGTGAGGTCCACCCACACGTTGCCGATGGCCTTGGCCGAGTGGCGCGCGAAGCCACGCACCAGCGCGATCACCACCACGATGCCGGTGGCGGCCGAGAGGAAGTTCTGCACCGCCAGGCCCAGCATCTGCGTGAGGTAGCTCATGGTGGACTCGCCACCATAGCCCTGCCAGTTGGTGTTGCTCATGAAGCTGATGGCGGTGTTGAAGGCCGAGTCGGGCGTGACGGTACCGAAGGCCTGCGGGTTCAGCGGCAGCACCGGCTGCAGGCGCTGCAGCGCATACACCGCGAGCACCCCCAGGGCGTTGAACACGAGCAGGCCCAGCGCATAGCGCAGCCAGCCGGTTTCGCGCTCGGGCCGCACACCGGCCAGGCGCCACAGCGGCGCCTCGATGCGCTGCCCCAACGCGAAGCGGCCGGCCATCACGGCGTCGATCGCACGCGCCAGCTGCCAGGCCAGTGCGAGCAGCAGGGCCAGGAATACTGCAAGTTGCAGCCACGCCATGGCGTTCATGAGAAGTCCTCCGGCCGCAGCAGCACGGCCACCAGGTAGATCAGAAGGCCGCCCGCGAGCAGGGCGGCCAGCAAGGTCCAGCCGTTCATGAGCGCCTCCCTTCGGTGGGTTGCAGACGCTGGCAAACCAATGCCAGTCCCCAGATGGCAAGGCCGCACGCGGCGGCCAGCCCGAGATAGATGAAGTCCATGGAAACCTCCGTTCAAGCCATGCCACCGATGCTAGGAAGCAGCATGTCAAAACGGGGGAAAGACTCGTTATGCGGGTATCAAGAACGCATCAAGAACGCCCCGGCCAAGGCGTATGCGGTAGGTTGCTAGACTGGAACCTTACCGAGCGTCCGCCCCATCGATGAAGAACCACCTGCCCACCCACCCGGCCACCGTACTGGCGCTGGCCTTTCTGGCCACCATCGCGCTGGGCACGGCGCTGCTGATGCTGCCCTGGGCCAGCGCCAGTGGCGAGAGCGCGCCGTGGTTGACGGCGCTGTTCACGGCCACCTCGGCGGTGTGCGTGACGGGCCTGGTGGTGGTGGACACGGGTACCTACTGGAGCGCTCTGGGCCAAGGGCTGGTAATGGCGCTGTTCCAGCTGGGCGGCTTTGGCATGATGACCTCGGCCACCCTGATGGGCTTGCTGATCGGCGGCCACATGAAGCTGCGCACGCGGCTGCTGTTGCAGTCGGAAACGCACGCGCTGTCGCTGGGCGATGTGCGCTCGGTGGCGCGCATGGTGCTGGTGGTGACGGTGCTGGTGGAAGGTGTGGTGGCGCTGTGGCTGGCGGCGCGCTTTGCCATGACGATTGGCCTGGGCTGGCGCGAGGCGCTGTGGCAGGGTGCGTTCCATTCGGTCTCGGCCTTCAACAACGCGGGTTTCTCCACCTGGTCCGACAGCGTCATGCGCCATGCGACCGACGGCTGGGTGCTGGTACCGCTGATGCTGGCCATCGTGTTGGGCGGGCTGGGGTTTCCGGTCATCACCGAGCTGTGGGCGAACCGGCGCAAGCGGCACACGCGCTGGTCGATCCACACCACGCTGACGGTGTGGGGTTCGGCGGCGCTGGTGCTGCTGGGCACGCTGGCGCTGTGGCTGGTGGAGCACAATAACCCCAGGACACTGGGTCCGCTGGGCTTTGTGGACCAGTGGCTGGCGGTGCTGTTCAGCTCGATCTCGGCGCGCACGGCGGGTTTCAATGTGGTGGACATCGGCGCGCTGGAGCTGGAGTCCCTGGTGCTGCACTATGTCCTGATGTTCATCGGCGGTGGCAGCGCGGGAACGGCGG
>CAZJKR010000153.1:0-3252 GCA_964546615.1 uncultured Curvibacter sp. | reverse complement strand
TCCTGCTGGTGCTGATCGTGTGGAGCGAGATCCGCGGTCGTGCCGACGTGGAGCTGCGCGGCCGGCGCATCGGCACCCAGGTGCAGCGCCAGGCGCTTTCGATCCTGGTGCTCAGCGGTGTCGCGGTGTCGCTGGGGCTGCTGGCCATCATTCCGCTGGCCGGGGGCCTGCCGCTGGAGAAACTGATGTTCGAGGTGGTGTCGGCCTTTGCCACTGTGGGTCTGTCGACCGGCATCACGGCCGATCTGCCACCCGGCGCGCAGCTCGTGATCATTGCGCTGATGTACGCCGGGCGCGTGGGCGTGGTCACGCTGGCGCTGGCGCTGGCCATGAACCAAGTGCCCAGAGCCTATCGTTACCCAGAGGAGAAACCGATTGTTGGCTAAATCAAATTTGACGCGTGGCGACAGCGTAGTCGTCATAGGGCTGGGACGTTTTGGCGCCAGCGTGGCGCGCTCGCTGGTGGCTTCCGGCCATGAGGTGCTGGCGATGGACGTCGACGAAGAGACGGTGCAGGCGCTGGCCGCCGAGCTGCCGCATGTGGTGAAGGCCGATTCGACCGACCTGGCGGCGCTCAAGCAACTGTCGGTGGCGGACTTTTCACATGCGGTGGTGAGCATCGGCGTCAACCTGGAGGCGAGCGTGCTGACGGTGCTGAACCTGGCGCAGATGGGCGTGAAAGACATCTGGGCCAAAGCCAACAACCAGCAGCACGGGCGCATTGCCGAGCGTGTAGGCGCGCACCATGTGATCTACCCCGAGGCCGACATGGGCGAGCGCGTGGCGCACTTGGTGACGGGCAAGATGATGGATTTCATCGAGTTTGACGACGGCTTTGCGATCGCCAAGACCCGTGCGCCGATGGAGTCGCACAACAAGACGCTGGCGATGTCGAACGTGCGCACCAAACACGGCATCACGGTGGTGGGCATCAAGCGGCGCCACCAGGACTTCATCTATGCCAAGCCCGAAACCGAGATCAAGCCCGGCGATCACCTGATCGTGGCTGGTCCGACGCCACTGATCGAGAAGTTCGCCGCGCTGTACTGATTCCATTGCGTTGTTGGTTAAGGGTGCTGAACCAGAGGGCACTTACCTCCCTCGCAGCCATGGTGGACTGACGGGTCTAAATGGTGGACGGTCACTCGTGCCTGTGGGCTGCGTTTTGCTGACTTGACGCAGCGTAATGTGCCGGTGCCTCACCAGCGCATGTTCTGGGACCTTCAACTCGATGGGAGACCATCATGAAAGCCTCAGGCAATACTGTTCATCACGAGCCGGGGAACAAAGGCAAGATCGTCGGGCAAAAGACACACTTCAAGATGAAGGACATTTGGGCTTTGCGCGTACGTCTTCAGACGGAAGGTCGGGTCCGCGAGCCCGCACTCTTCAACCTCGGCATCGACAGCAAGGTTCGCGGATGTGACCTCGTTGCACTCAAGGTCCGTAACGTGTCCCATGGTGACCAGGTGGCCACGCGAGCCATCGTCATGCAGCACAAGACCAAGCGCCCAGTTCAGTTCGAGATCACGGGACTTACCCGAGAAGCCTTGCAGACGTGGATCAAGAAGGCTGCGCTGGAATCAGATGACTTCCTTTTCCCCAGCAGGCTCCACGATTCGCCCCACCCGGGAACTCGTCAGTACGCCCGGATTCGGGGCACTGGGTGGATGAACTTGCTCTCGATCGTTCCGAGCATGGGACCCATTCGATGCGAAGAACCAAGGCGACGTTGATCTGTCGACGCCCCCAAAACCTTCGAGCCGCGCAACTGCTGCCGCTCCAAGCTGGCATCGACCGTGAGGTGCCTGGGCATCGAGGTCGATGACGCTCTTGAAATCTCCGAACAGACGGAAATCTGAAGTGATCGTCGAAGGCGGCTTGTACTCCGGCACCGGGGCGGCCGCCCTCAATGGCAGATTTTTGGAATCGTGCTTTCGGCCACAAGTACTGGTTTGACTGCACTCAGCCGATGAACGCTGAAGGTCGTCGAGCGGTCACTTGAGACCCGGCATAGTGAACGACCGGTTGTGACACTTCGAAAGGCCCCAGTCGTCAAAATTGAATGACTGACCCCAGTCTGATGCGGGCAGCCACGCCGCGCTATCGAGACGCCTTTTCTGGCCGCCAACGCCCCCCACAAGCGCCCCCTTCCGGGTCAAAAAAGCGTATGTTCAGGAAGAAGGAAGGGCTGGGTCACTTCTGCTGCGCCAGACGCGCGGCCGCTTCACGTTTGCCCAGCTTGCGTACTTGCGCAATGGCGGCCAGCTGGCCGGCCCGCGGTTTGGATTTGCCGCTCTCCCAGTGGTAGACGGACTGGGCCGAAACGCCCAGCAGCCTGGCCATGTCGGCCGCCGAAAGACCGAGCTTCTTGCGCAGGGTGGCAAAACCATCCACGCGAAAGCGCAGGGCCTGCTGCGTCGGCGCCTCGGCGGTTTTGCGGCTGCGCGAACTGGTCTTGTCCAGCTTCTTGAGCGTTGATTCCAGGCCGGCGATTCGCCTCTTCAGTGCCGCAATGTCAGAACGGTACTGGGCTGAGGCCTTCTTGAAAGCCTGGGTTTCTGCGCGAACCTCTTTGCGCGCGATGCGCGAGATTTCCGATTTCAGCAGCGCTGCCAGATTGGGCATGGGAGTCCTAGGACACGAACACAACGTTCATATTACTTCCAACATGCAGAAGGGGCGGGAGCGAGATTTCTTTTCAGTGACAATGCCCCCACAACTCCTGGAAACCCGATGATCGAAGGCCTGATAAGCGGCACCCTGATGGGCCTGGCAGAAGAGCGCCAGGGCAAGAACGACAGCGCTTTTGTGCTCGCCAAGGTAAAGGCGACACAGGGCGACGGTGAGAGCCTGATCGTCAACGTGATTGCCTTCGCGGCCGAGGCGCGCGCGGCCTTGCTGGCGCTGGACGAGGGCGACACCCTGGCCGTCTCGGGCGCGCTCACGCCCAAGGTCTGGACCGACAAGCAGGGCAACACCCGGCCGGCGCTGGATCTGGTGGCCAGCCAGGTGCTGTCGGTCTACCATGTGGAGCGCAAGCGTTCGGGCCTGGGTGGCGCTGTCGCCCATCCGGATGCCTGACGACTTGCCCGACCAGACAGGAGCACCATGAAGCCCCCGCAACGTGTCATTCCCACCCCCGGCTGGCTGCGCCCGCTAATCCGCTGGGCCGCGCGCGTTGCCATGAACGCGCCGGCCTGGGTGCCGGGTTGGCTGAAGAACGCGCCCTTGAAGCTGACCTCGCTCGTG
>CAZJKR010000152.1:6533-8022 GCA_964546615.1 uncultured Curvibacter sp. | reverse complement strand
ACCGCTGACCTCTTGCATGCCATGCAAGCGCTCTCCCAGCTGAGCTATACCCCCGGTATCCATCTCAAAACTGCGCTTTGTGTATTCGCACTGTCTTGAAATTTCTCGCTTGCGTCGAGCCTCGTATTATAGACAGAAATTCAGGCTCTTTGCAAACGAGCCAAAACTTTTTCTCGCGGCAGCAGTTCCAGTACGGCATCGAGCGACGGCGTCTGCGGTGTGCCCAGCACCAGCACGCGCACCGGCATGGCCAGTTGCGGCATCTTCAGGCCACAGGCACCGAGCACCTCCTTGATGGCGGCGGCGATCGAAGCCTTGTCCCAGGCACAGCTGCCGAGCTTTTCCGTCAGTTGCACCAGCGCCGGCTTGACGGCAGCCGTCACATGTTGCGCCAGGTCCTCGGCCTTTGGCGTCACGTCGGCATAGAAGGCCTGCGCCCAGTCGGCCAGCACCACGGTGGTGTCGCAACGGTCCTTGAACAGGCCGCAGATGCGCGGCAGGCGTTCGTCCGCGCTGATGCCGCGCTTGGCCAACTGTTCGACCACCAGCGGTGCCAGCGCCTCGTCGGCCATGGCCTTCAGGTGCTGGGCATTGACCCAGCGCAGCTTGGCCTCATCGAACTGCGCGGCACTGCGGCCCAGATGATCAAGGTCGAACCACTGCAGGAACTGTGCACGGCTGAAGATCTCGTCGTCGCCATGGCTCCAGCCCAGGCGCGCCAGGTAGTTGACCATGGCATCGGGCAGGTAGCCTTCGTCGCGGTACTGCGTCACGGCCTTGGCGCCGTTGCGCTTGCTCATCTTCTCGCCCTGCTCGTTCAGCACCGTGGGCAGGTGGGCGTACACCGGCGGCTCCTTGCCTAAAGCGCGGAAGATGTTGATCTGGCGCGGCGTGTTGTTGACGTGGTCGTCACCGCGGATCACGTGCGTGATGGCCATGTCGATGTCGTCCACCACCACGCAGAAGTTGTAGGTGGGTGTGCCGTCGGGGCGGGCGATCACCAGGTCGTCCAGCTCGTCGTTGCTGATCTCGATGCGGCCCTTGACCTTGTCGTCCCAGGCCACCACACCGCCCTGCGGGTTCTTGAAGCGCAGCACCGGCTTCACGCCTTCCGGGATGGCCGGCAGCACCTTGCCCGGCTCCGGGCGCCAGGTGCCGTCGTAGCGCGGCTTGAGCTTGGCGGCCATCTGGCGCTCGCGCAAGGCGTCGAGCTCTTCCATGCTCATGTAGCAGGGGTAGACGTGGCCGGCGGCCTGCAACTCGGCCAGCACGGCCTTGTAGCGGTCCATGCGCTGCATCTGGTAGTACGGGCCTTCGTCGTAGTCCAGGCCGAGCCAGGACATGCCTTCGATGATCACGTCCACCGCCGCCTGGGTGGAGCGGTCGAGGTCGGTGTCTTCGATGCGCAGGATGAAGTCGCCGCCGTTGGCACGCGCAAAGGCCCAGGGGTAGAGGGCCGAGCGGATGTTGCCGAGGTGGATGAAGCCCG
>CAZJKR010000152.1:4193-6523 GCA_964546615.1 uncultured Curvibacter sp. | reverse complement strand
CCCGTCGGCGACGGGGCAAAGCGGGTACGGACGCGTTGTGTCATAACAATTCAAAACTCTGTTCGCCCCGGAGGGCCTGACGCCCCTCGACAGGCTCAGGGCGAACGGACAATCAATCAGGTCAAAGGGTCGAGGCCGCGCGCAAGGTCGGCCTTCATGTCGTCGAGGTGTTCCAGCCCCACGGCCACGCGGATCAGGCCCTGGCCGATGCCAGCCGCCTGGCGTTGCGCCTCGCTCAGCTTGCCGTGCGAGGTGCTGGCCGGGTGCGTGAGCAGGGTCTTGGTATCGCCGAGATTGGTGCACAGCGACAGCACCTGCAGTGCGTCCAATACATGAAAGGCGCGCGCACGCGCCTGCTCGGCGTTGTCGGCCTTGACGTCGAAGGACAGCACAGCGCCGCCCAGGCCGCTCATCTGCTGCATGGCCAGCGCGTGCTGCGGGTGGCTTTGCAGCCCCGGGTAGTAGACGCGCGCCACGGCGGGATGCGCCTGCAGCCACTGCGCCAGTTCCAGCGCCAGCGCGCTCTGCGCGCGCATGCGCAGGTCCAGCGTCTCCAGGCCCTTGAGCACCACCCAGGCGTTGAAGGGCGACAGCACCATGCCGCCGTTCTTCTGCACTGGCAGGAATTTCTCACGCACCATCTCTTCGCTGGCGCACAGGGCACCGGCCATGACACGGCCCTGGCCGTCGAGGTACTTGGTGCCCGAGTGCATGACGATGTCGGCGCCGAAGTCCATCGGACGCTGCAGCGCCGGCGAGGCAAAGCAGTTGTCCACCGCCAGCAGGGCGCCGGCCTGGTGCGCCATCTCGGCCAGCGCGGCGATGTCGCACACCTCGCCCAGCGGGTTGGTGGGCGTTTCGGCAAACAGCAGTTTCGTGCTGGGGCGGATCGCAGCCTTCCAGGCCGCCAGGTCGGTCTGTGGCACGGCGGTGGACTCGACGCCAAAGCGTGCGAACTCGCTGCCGATCAGCTTGATGGTGGAGCCGAACATGGACTGCGAGAACACCACGTGGTCGCCAGACTTCAGCAGGCTGAAGCACATCAGCAGAATGGCCGCCATGCCGGAAGACGTGGCCAGGCAGGCCTCGGCACCTTCGAGTGCGGCCAGGCGCTGCTCCATGCTGCGCACCGTCGGGTTACCCGAGCGGCCGTAGGTATCGCCCTCTTCCTCGCCGGCAAAACGGCGTGCCTGGGACTCGGCGCTGGACTGCACGTAGCCGCTGGTCAGGTACAGCGCTTCGGAGTTTTCGCCGTACTGGCTGCGCTCCACCGCCGCGCGAACGGCCAGCGTCTGCAGGTGCAGCCCCTCCGGCAGTGACTTGGCGGCCATGCTCAATCCCCTTGATGGTTAGGCAGTGCCAGGCGCGACGTGTCGGCGTCATCTTCGCTGCCCTTGACACGGCTGGAATTGAGGCGCTCGATGTCCGCCGCCTGAATGTCGCCGGTGACATAGATGCCGTCGAAGCACGAGGCATCAAAACCGCTGAGCTTGTCGCTGAGCGAGCCGATGGCCTGCTTCATGGCGTCCACGTCCTGGTAGATCAGGGCATCGCAGCCGATGATCTGGCGCACCTCTTCCACAGTACGGCCATGGGCCACCAGCTCTTCGACGGTCGGCATGTCGATGCCGTAGACGTTGGGATAACGCACCGGCGGCGCCGCGCTGGCCATGTAGACCTTGTTGGCACCGGCCTCGCGCGCCATCTGCACGATCTCGCGGCTGGTGGTGCCGCGCACGATGGAGTCGTCCACCAGCAGCACGTTGCGCCCCTTGAACTCGGAGCCGATCACGTTGAGCTTCTGGCGCACGCTCTTCTTGCGCACCGCCTGGCCGGGCATGATGAAGGTGCGGCCGACGTAGCGGTTCTTCACGAAGCCTTCGCGGTAGGGCAGGCCCAGCAGCTGCGCCAGCTGCATGGCGCTGGGGCGGCTGGACTCGGGGATCGGAATCACCACGTCGATCTCGCTCGGCGGCACGGTGGAGACCACGCGCTTGGCCAGCGTTTCGCCCAGGTTCAGGCGCGCCTGGTAGACCGAGATACCGTCCATTACCGAGTCAGGCCGGGCCAGGTAGACGAATTCGAAGATGCAGGGGTTGAGCTGCGGATTCTCGGCGCACTGCTGCGACTGCACCTGACCCTGCAGGTCGATGAACATGGCCTCACCCGGCTGGATGTCGCGCTCGAACACATGGCCGGTGCCCTCCAGCACCACCGACTCGCTCGCCAGCATCACCGTGCCGTCCGGGCTGCGGCCCATGCACAGCGGGCGGATGCCATAGGGGTCGCGGAAGGCCAGCACGCCGTGGCCGGCGATCAGGGCGATGACG
>CAZJKR010000152.1:0-4183 GCA_964546615.1 uncultured Curvibacter sp. | reverse complement strand
ACGGCGTAGGAGCCGCGGATGCGTTTGTGCACCTGGCGAACGGCGGCAAACACGTCGGCCACCTGCAGCGCCTTGCCGCGTGTGGCCTTGTCCAGCTCGTCGGCCAGCACGTTGAGCAGCACCTCGGAATCGCTCTCGGTGTTGATGTGGCGGTGGTCGGTGTTGAACAGCTCGGCCTTGAGCGCGTGCGCATTGGTCAGATTGCCGTTGTGCACCAGCACGATGCCGAACGGCGCATTCACATAGAACGGCTGTGCCTCTTCCTCGCTGAAGGCATTGCCGGCGGTCGGGTAGCGCGCCTGGCCCAGGCCGCAGTTGCCCGGCAGCGCGCGCATGTTGCGGGTGCGGAACACGTCCTTCACCATGCCCTTGGCCTTGTGCATGAAGAACTTGCGCTCCTGCTGGGTCACGATGCCGGCGGCGTCCTGCCCGCGGTGCTGCAGCAGCAGCAGCGAGTCATAGATCAGCTGGTTGACGGGTGCGTTGCTGACAACGCCGACGATTCCACACATAGTTCCATCCAGTCCGGGGCACCTGCTTGTGGCCGGCCGCCCCGATGATTCACGGGAGATACTTCCCAAACTCCTGCGGCAGCATCGGCTTGAGTCCCTGCAGGACCCCCGTCGATGCTGCCGATCCGGTCGACTCCTGCCACCAGGCACTGCTCTTGAACGGCGTCATGTGCATCACCACGGTGGCCGCCAGCAGCAGCACCACGCCGCGCACCAGGCCAAAAACCGCCCCCAACACCCGGTCCACGGGACGCAGCCCGACAGACTCCACCAGCTTCTTCATCAGCCACGCCAGCAGGCTGGCTGCAAATACGGCGCCGACGAACACCAGCACGAAGCCGGCCGCGTAACGCATCATCTCCGTGGCGCCCGCCATCGGCAACTGCTGCGCCACGTCGGGACCGAACCACTGCGCCAGCACGAAGGCGGCTATCCAGGCCACCACCGACAGCACCTCGTACACCAGACCGCGCCAGGCGCCCAGGGCCAGCGAAGCCAGCAGCACGGCCAGAAAGATCCAGTCCAGCGTCGGCATACCTGGAAACAGCCCAGCCACCTTTACAAGGTGAGGATGGCCGCCGGCAGATCAAGCTTCTTGAGCTTGTCCGCAGCCTTCTCGGCCTCGGCCCGGCTGGCAAACGGCCCCACCCGCACGCGGATGCGACGCCCTTCCTTGGTCTCTATCACATGGGTATAGGTCTTGAGGCCGGCACGCTCGACCTTCAGACGCACCTCGCGCGCCTTGGACGCATCGGCAAACGCGCCCACCTGCACGATGAAACGCTCACCCGACTCGGCCGCAGTGGTCTTGCCCGCGTCCTTGACCGGCTCCTTGACAGGTTCCTTGGGCGGCTCCCGGCCTTCGAGCAAGGCCTGGGCCTTGGCACCGCTGTCCGCCGGGGCCTTCTCGGCCGCCTTCTCAGTTGCCTTCTCAGCCGGCTTCTCCACCGCCTTGTCACTGGTCTTGGCGGCCTCGGTTTCAGCCGGCTTCGTCATCGGTTTGGGCTCGACCTTGGCTTCGACCGGCGCTTCGGTTCTGGGCTCGGGTTTGGCCTCCGGCTTGCTGGCGGCCGATGTCGACGCCGGCAAGGGCGCCTCGCCCAAGGGGCGCACCTTGTTCTTGTCGGGAATCTCGATCGGAATGTCTACCGCAATCGGGCGCGGCTGCTTGTCCACCAGCAGCGGGAAACCGATCACGCCGGCCAGCACCAGCACCACCGCACCGATGAGCCGGTGCCTGGCCCGACGCCGCAACACCTCGACGCTCTCGGGCTGTGGCGGTGTGGCCGCCGGGTCGTCACCACGCTTGCGGAACTTGAAAAAAGCCATGTCAGTTGGGACTCAAGGGTTCAGGTGCTTGGCTTGCAGGCGCGGTACGCCCTGTTGCAGGACGCCACCGACGGTGTAGAACGATCCGAAGACCACGATTCTATCAGCGGGGTCTGCCGCGGCGATGGCCGCCTGCAGCGCCTGCATGGGGTCGGCAAAGGCCGCCGCCGTGACGTTGGGCCTGGGGTTCTGCGCCTGCCAGAAGTCCTTCAGCGCGGCGGCGCTGGCGGCGCGCGGGGTGGGCAGGTCGGTGAAGTACCAACGGTCCACCAGCGGCAGGATGCGTGCCAGCATGGGCGCCAGGTCCTTGTCGGCCATGGCACCGAACACCGCATGGGTGGTCGGGTAGTAGCCCATGGCGTCCAGGTTGGCGGTGAGCGCCGCCACCGAATGCGGGTTGTGCGCCACGTCCAGCACCAGCGTGGGCTGGCCCGGAATGATCTGGAAGCGCCCCGGCAGCTCGACAAAGGCCAGACCGTTGCGCACCGCCTGGGCGGTCACCGGCAACTGCTCGCGCAGCGCCGCGAGCGCCGCCAGTACGCCACTGGCATTGACCAGCTGGTTGGCGCCGCGCAGCGCCGGGTAGGCCAGGCCGGCATAACGCCGAGTACCTTGAGCCCCCACGCGTGCTGCGCTGCCCCCCGAGGGGGCTGTCCGGCCTTGGGACGGCCCGGCGGCCGTACGCCCGACCCAGCCCCACTGCTGCTTGTCGCCCGAGAAATTGAAGTCCACACCCAAGCGCCACAGGTCGGCACCGATCTCGGTGGCGCGGTCCAGCACGCTCTGCGGCGGCACCGGGTCGCTCACGACGACGGGCTTGCCGGTGCGCATGATGCCGGCCTTCTCGCGCCCGATGGCTTCGCGGTCGTTGCCGAGGAACTCCATGTGATCGAGGTCGATGCTGGTGATGACGGCGCAGTCGGTGTCGATGATGTTCACCGCATCCAGCCGCCCGCCCAGCCCCACTTCCAGAATGGCCACGTCGAGCTGGGCGCGCGCCATGCAATCCAGAATAGCCAGGGTGGTGAACTCGAAGTAGGTGAGCGAGATGTCAGTGCCGTTTTCGACGCGGGCCTGCTCCACCCGGGCGAAAGACGCTATCAATTCAGTAGCATCCACACTCTGCCCCTGCAGCCGCAGCCGCTCTTCGAAGTGCACCAGGTGCGGCGAAGTGTAGACGCCGGTGCGGTAGCCGGCCTGACCCAGGATGGACTCCAACATGGCGCAGGTGGACCCCTTGCCATTGGTGCCGGCCACGGTGATCACCGGGCAGGCAAAGCGCAAGTCCATGCGCTCGGCCACGGCGCGCACGCGCGCCAGCCCCATGTCGATGTTCTTCGGGTGCAGCCGTTCGCAGTGCGCCAGCCAGTCAGAAAGCGTATTCATACCCGACAATTGTCGCCCATGAGCACCTCCATCACCCTCTACGGCATCCCCAACTGCGACACGGTCAAGAAGGCACGCGCCTGGCTGGCCGAACGGGGTGCTGCCGTGCAGTTCCACGACTTCAAGAAACAGGGCGTGCCCGAAGCCGGGCTGGACCGCTGGCTGGCCACGGCCGGCTGGGACAAGCTGCTGAACCGCCAGGGCACCACCTGGCGCAAGCTCGACCCTGCCACCCAGGCCGCTGTGACCGATGCCGCCAGCGCCCGCGCCCTGATGCTGGTGCAGGCCAGCGTGATCAAGCGCCCGGTGGTGGAATGGCCGGACGGCAGCGTGACCGTGGGGTTTGACGCCACCGCTTGGACGAACCGCCTGAAATAGGCACCTGCCTTAAAATTGCCGGTTTGCTCCTGCAACCGAGAACACCATCATGACCCAGCAATTCACCGGCGTGACCGTCGCCACCCAGGCCAATGTCTACTTCGACGGCAAGTGCGTCAGCCACAGCATCACCCTGGCCGACGGCACCAAGAAGTCGGTGGGTGTGGTCCTGCCCGCCACGCTGACCTTCAACACCGGCGCACCCGAGATCATGGAATGCGTGGCCGGCGCCTGCGAGTACAAACTCAAAGGCAGCGACACCTGGGTCAAGTCCAGCGCGGGCGAGAAGTTCAACGTGCCGGGCAATTCGAGCTTCGAGATCCGCGTGACGGAGCCCTACCACTACATCTGCCACTTCGGCTGATCCGCCCTGCTCCAGGTAGCTCCTTTTTTCATAGCTGCTTGCGCAATACTGGCGCGGGCTAGAGGCCAAAAACATGTCCAACACCATCCTGCAAAACCTCCCCATCGGCCAGAAGGTCGGCATCGCCTTCTCCGGCGGCCTCGATACCACCTTCTGCGTCCTCTGGCTCCAGGAACAGGGCTGGCGCGTCAGCACCGTCACCGTGGACACCGGC
>CAZJKR010000151.1:2017-8100 GCA_964546615.1 uncultured Curvibacter sp. | reverse complement strand
CGGCACGATCGGCCGTCGCTCGTTCGACACCGACAAGCTGCAGGGCAACCTGGCGGCGCTGGTGGAGGCGCTGAACAAGGCCAAGCCAGCTTCGAGCAAGGGCGTGTATCTGCGCAAGGTGGCGGTATCAAGCACGATGGGTGTCGGTGTCCGTGTGGACACCCAGACCATCGCGGCGTAATCGCAGAAAACGAAGTTTCAGTGGAGACAGACCTGCTTGCAGGTCATGTCGAAACCAAGATTTGGGTGGCTTGAAAAAGCCGTCCAATGTGGTGGCTGGAGCGACTGAAAAGTCGCTGCAGGCCATCCAAGACCGCTGGCGCACAGTTCTGCTGTGCTTAATCAGTGAAAGCCAGCGTAGATGGCGATCCCGCTGCAGATGGAATGAGTTCCGTAAACAGTTGGTCGCTGCAATGAGGCGTGTTCGCAGGCGCGTAGCCGACGGACACATTTTGAAGGAGTAGACCTTGAGTCTGAATCGCAGTGAGAAAGAAGCGGTCATTACCGAAGTGACCGACCTCGCCGCTAAAGCTCAAACGCTCGTGATGGCGGAATACCGTGGCATCGCGGTTGCTGACATGACCAAACTGCGCGCGACCGCACGCAGCAGTGGCGTGAGCCTGAGTGTGTTGAAGAACACCTTGGCCCGCCGCGCTGTGGCCGGTAGCTCGTTCGAGGTTGTGGCCGACCAGATGACCGGTCCGCTGATCTATGGCTTCTCTGTCGATGCCGTGGCTGCTGCAAAAGTGGTGGCTGACTTCGCGAAAACCAATGACAAGCTGGTGATTCGCGGTGGTGCATACGGCGGCAAGGCCCTGGACGTGAACGGCGTCAAGCAGTTGGCAAGCATCCCATCCAAGGAAGTTCTGCTGGCCCAGCTGTGTGGCTTGCTGATGTCGCCGATGTCTCGTACCGCTGTGGTGCTGAGCGCTCTGGCGGCCAAAAAAGGCGAAGGCGAAGCTGTTGCCGCTTGAGCGTGCAGCACACCTGTTAACCAATTGTTAGGAAATCAAAATGGCATTCGATAAAGACGCATTTTTGACCGCGCTGGACAGCATGACGGTCATGGAACTCAACGACCTGGTGAAAGCCATCGAAGAGAAGTTTGGTGTGAGCGCTGCCGCCATGGCTGCGCCGGCTGCCGCAGGCGCTGGCGCCGGTGCTGCAGCCGCTGAAGAGAAGACCGAATTCAACGTGATGCTGCTGGAAGCTGGCGCCAACAAGGTGTCGGTCATCAAGGCTGTGCGCGAAATCACCGGTCTGGGCCTGAAAGAAGCCAAGGACCTGGTGGACGGCGCACCCAAGGCTGTCAAGGAAGCCATGCCCAAGGCCGACGCCGACGCCGCTGTCAAGAAGCTGGTGGAAGCCGGTGCCAAGGCTGAACTGAAGTAATTCAGTCCCGTTCGAAGGCTGGAGTGTCTGAAAAGGCCTCCAGCCTTTGGTGCTTACAGAGCGCACTCAAAAGCCGGCTCGTTGCCGGCTTTCCCGGGGACCTTCAGGTCAACGGAAAAGCCAAAACGAGACGTTTTTTGAGTGACTTCTGACCCGACTGCAGAAGACGCCTTGGTTCGGGCCGTGTGCAATGCGCGGCCGTCCGCCATTGGTTGGTAGCGGCCAACCACCAAGCCTGCCGGCGTGATGCCGGCGCGTCAGTCGCCAAAGACCTCATAGCCCGGAGATCTCATGGCTTATACCTACACCGAACGCAAGCGGATTCGCAAAAGTTTCGGCAGCCGCGACAGCGTGCTCGAAATTCCCTATCTCCTGCAGATGCAGAAGGACGCCTACACGGCCTTTTTGCAGGCTGACATGCCTCCCGGCAAACGCACCCCTGAAGGCCTGCAGGCCGCCTTTGAAGCGGCTTTCCCTATCGTCTCCCACAACGGGTTTGTGGAGATGAAGTTCATCGAATACAACCTGGCCAAACCCGCTTTCGACGTGCGCGAGTGCCAGACCCGCGGGTTGACCTTTGCATCGGCCGTGCGCGCCAAGGTGCAGCTCATCATTTACGACCGTGAATCGTCCACCCCGTCCAACAAGGTGGTCAAGGAAGTGAAGGAGCAGGAGGTCTACATGGGCGAAGTGCCGCTCATGACGACCAAGGGTTCCTTCATCATCAACGGGACGGAGCGGGTGATCGTTTCGCAGCTGCATCGTTCCCCGGGCGTGTTCTTCGAGCACGACAAAGGCAAGACGCACAGCTCGGGCAAGCTGCTGTTCTCGGCCCGCATCATTCCCTACCGCGGCTCCTGGCTCGATTTTGAATTCGACCCCAAGGACCTGCTGTACTTCCGTGTCGACCGTCGACGCAAGATGCCGGTCACGATCCTGCTCAAGGCCATCGGCCTGAACCCGGAATCCATCCTGGCGAACTTCTTCGTCAACGACAATTTCCGCCTGATGGACAGTGGCGCCCGGATGGAATTCGTCGCCGAGCGCCTGCGTGGCGAGGTGGCTCGTTTCGACATCACGGACAAGTCCGGCAAGGTCATCGTGGCCAAGGACAAGCGGATCACGGCACGCCATACGCGTGAGCTCGAACAGTCAGGTACCACGCACATCAGCGTGCCGGAGGACTTCCTGGTCGGTCGCGTCGTGGCACGCAGCATCGTCGATGGCGATACCGGCGAAATCATTGCCAAGGCGAATGACGAGCTGACCGAAGCCCTGCTGAAGAAACTGCGCACCGCCGGCGTGCAGGAGCTGCAGTGCATCTACACCAACGAGCTGGACCAGGGTGCCTACATCTCGCAGACCCTGCGTACCGACGAGACGACCGATGAGTTCGCTGCCCGTGTTGCCATCTATCGCATGATGCGACCCGGCGAGCCGCCGACCGAGGACGCCGTGCAGGCCCTGTTCCAGCGCCTGTTCTACAACCCGGATACCTACGACCTGTCGCGCGTCGGTCGCATGAAGTTCAACGCCAAGATGGGCCGCAACGACCCGAACGGCCCCATGGTCCTGACCAACGAGGACATCCTCGCCGTGGTCAAGATCCTGGTGGACCTGCGTAACGGACGCGGCGAAGTGGACGACATCGACCACCTGGGCAACCGCCGTGTGCGTTGTGTCGGCGAACTGGCCGAGAACCAGTACCGCGCCGGTCTGGCCCGTATCGAAAAGGCCGTCAAGGAGCGTCTGGGTCAGGCGGAGCAGGAGCCGCTGATGCCGCACGACCTGATCAACTCCAAGCCGATTTCTGCGGCGCTCAAGGAGTTCTTCGGCGCCTCGCAGCTGTCCCAGTTCATGGACCAGACCAACCCGCTGGCAGAAATCACCCACAAGCGTCGCGTCTCGGCCCTCGGTCCGGGCGGCCTGACGCGTGAGCGCGCCGGCTTCGAAGTGCGCGACGTGCACGTCACGCACTACGGCCGCGTCTGCCCGATCGAGACACCGGAAGGTCCGAACATCGGTCTGATCAACTCGCTGGCCCTGTACGCCCGCCTGAACGAATACGGCTTCATCGAGACGCCCTACCGCCGCGTCGTGGACGGCAAGGTGACGAATCAGATCGACTACCTGTCGGCCATCGAGGAAGGCAAATACGTCATCGCCCAGGCGAACGCCACCCTGGACAAGGATGGCCGTCTGACCGGTGAGCTGGTGTCGGCCCGCGAGAAAGGCGAGTCCATCCTGTGCGGTGCCGAGCGCATCCAGTACATGGACGTGTCGCCGGCGCAGATCGTGTCGGTGGCCGCCTCGCTGGTGCCCTTCCTGGAGCACGACGACGCCAACCGTGCACTGATGGGTGCCAACATGTCGCGCCAGGCCGTGCCCGTGCTGCGTCCGGAGAAGCCGCTGGTCGGCACCGGTATCGAGCGCGTGGCGGCGGTGGACTCCGGCACCGTGGTGACTGCCAACCGCGGTGGCGTGGTCGACTATGTCGATGCCACCCGTATCGTGGTGCGGGTCAATGACGACGAGGCTGTCGCCGGTGAAGTGGGTGTGGACATCTACAACCTGATCAAGTACCAGCGCTCCAACCAGAACACCAACATCCACCAGCGTCCGATCGTCAAGAAGGGCGACAAGCTGGCCAAGGGGGACGTGATCGCCGACGGTGCCTCCACCGACCTGGGCGAAATCGCCATCGGCCAGAACATGCTGATCGCCTTCATGCCGTGGAACGGCTACAACTTCGAGGACTCGATCCTGATTTCCGAACGCGTTGTTGCCGACGATCGCTACACCTCGATCCACATCGAGGAGCTGGTGGTCATGGCGCGCGACACCAAGCTGGGTGCCGAGGAAATCACCCGCGACATCCCGAACCTGAGCGAACAGCAACTCAACCGTCTGGACGAGTCCGGCATCATCTACGTCGGTGCCGAAGTGCAACCGGGCGATGTGCTGGTGGGCAAGGTGACGCCGAAGGGCGAGACCACGCTGACGCCGGAAGAGAAGCTGCTGCGCGCCATCTTCGGCGAGAAGGCCAGTGATGTGAAGGACACTTCGCTGCGCGTCGACCAGGGCTCGCAAGGCACCGTCATTGACGTGCAGGTCTTCACCCGTGAAGGCATCACGCGTGACAAGCGTGCCCAGCAGATCATCGACGACGAGCTCAAGCGCTTCCGTCTGGACCTGAACGATCAGCTGCGCATTGTGGAAGCCGACGCCTTCGACCGGATCGAGAAGCTGCTCAACGGCAAGCTTGCCAACGGCGGCCCGAACAAGTTGCCCAAGGGTACCAAGATCGACAAGGCCTATCTGGCCAGCGTCGAGAAATTCCACTGGTTCGACATCCGCCCGGCGGATGACGAGGTGGCTTCGCAGCTCGAATCGATCAAGAACTCGATCGAGCAGCAGCGTCACAGTTTTGACCTGGCCTTCGAAGAGAAGCGCAAGAAGCTCACGCAGGGCGACGAACTGCCGGCCGGCGTGCTGAAGATGGTCAAGGTCTACCTGGCCGTCAAGCGCCGCCTGCAGCCGGGTGACAAGATGGCCGGCCGTCACGGCAACAAGGGTGTGGTCTCCAAGATCGTTCCGGTCGAAGACATGCCCCATATGGCCGACGGCACGCCGTGCGACATCGTGCTCAACCCGCTGGGTGTGCCGTCCCGCATGAACGTCGGCCAGGTGCTGGAAGTGCACCTGGGCTGGGCGGCCAAGGGCATCGGCCACCGCATCGGCGACATGCTGCAGGCAGAGGCCAAGGTGGCGGAACTGCGCGCCTACATGGACAAGCTCTACAACAGCTCGGGCCGCAAGGAAGATCTCAGCAAGCTGAGCGATGCGCAGGTGCTGGAAATGGCAAGCAACCTGTCCACTGGTGTCACGTTTGCCACCCCGGTGTTCGATGGCGCCTCGGAAGAGGAAATCCGCCAGATGCTTCAGCTCGCCTACCCGGATGAGGTGGCCAAGGCCAAGGGTCTGACCGCAACGCGTACGCAGGCCCAGCTGTATGACGGCCGTACCGGCGACGCCTTTGAGCGCACGACGACGGTGGGTTACATGCACTTCCTGAAGCTGCACCACCTGGTGGACGACAAGATGCACGCCCGTTCGACCGGTCCGTACTCCCTGGTCACCCAGCAGCCGCTGGGCGGCAAGGCCCAGTTCGGCGGACAGCGTTTCGGCGAGATGGAGGTCTGGGCGCTGGAAGCGTACGGCGCCGCCTACACGCTGCAGGAAATGCTCACCGTCAAGTCCGACGACGTGCAGGGTCGGACCAAGGTCTACGAGAACATCGTCAAGGGCGAGCATGCCATTGAAGCCGGCATGCCCGAGTCGTTCAACGTGCTGGTCAAGGAAATCCGTTCCCTGGGCCTGGACATCGAGCTCGAGCGCTCCTAATTCGCAAAGGATAGAGTCATATGAAATCCCTACTCGACCTGTTCAAGCAGTTCACGCCGGATGAGCATTTCGATGCCATCAAGATCGGCCTGGCTTCGCCCGAGAAGATCCGTTCCTGGTCCTTCGGCGAGGTGAAGAAGCCCGAGACCATCAACTACCGCACTTTCAAACCCGAGCGTGACGGCCTGTTCTGCGCCAAGATCTTCGGCCCGATCAAGGACTACGAGTGCCTGTGCGGCAAGTACAAGCGCCTCAAGCACCGCGGCGTGATCTGCGAGAAGTGCGGC
>CAZJKR010000151.1:0-2007 GCA_964546615.1 uncultured Curvibacter sp. | reverse complement strand
CGCGAGCGCATGGGTCACATCGACCTGGCCGCGCCCTGCGCCCATATCTGGTTCTTGAAGTCCCTGCCGTCGCGCCTGGGCCTGGTGCTGGACATGACGCTGCGCGACATCGAGCGCGTGCTGTACTTTGAAGCCTATGTGGTGACCGACCCCGGCATGACCCCGCTGAAGAAGTTCAGCATCATGTCGGAAGACGACTATGACGCCAAGGTCAAGGAATACGGTGACGAGTTCACCGCCAAGATGGGTGCCGAGGGCATCAAGGACCTGCTGCAGGGCATCGAGATCGACACCGAGATCGAGCGTCTGCGCGGCGACCTGACCGGCTCCGAGCTGAAAGTCAAGAAGAACGCCAAGCGCCTGAAGGTGCTGGAAGCTTTCAAGAAGTCCGGCATCAAGCCCGAGTGGATGGTGCTGGAAGTGCTGCCCGTGCTGCCGCCGGACCTGCGTCCGCTCGTCCCCCTGGACGGCGGCCGCTTCGCGACCTCCGACCTGAACGACCTCTACCGTCGTGTCATCAACCGCAACAGCCGCCTGCGTCGCCTGCTCGAACTCAAGGCGCCCGAGATCATCGCGCGCAACGAGAAGCGCATGCTGCAGGAAGCTGTGGACTCGCTGCTGGACAACGGTCGCCGTGGCAAGGCCATGACGGGCGCCAACAAGCGTGCGCTCAAGTCGCTGGCCGACATGATCAAGGGCAAGAGCGGTCGCTTCCGCCAGAACCTGCTGGGCAAGCGCGTCGACTACTCGGGCCGTTCCGTCATCACCGTGGGCCCGACCCTCAAGCTGCACCAGTGCGGCCTGCCCAAGCTGATGGCCCTGGAGCTGTTCAAGCCTTTCATCTTCTCGCGCCTGGAAGCCATGGGCATCGCCACCACCATCAAGGAGGCGAAGAAGGAAGTGGAGTCCGGCACCCCGGTGGTGTGGGACATCCTGGAAGAGGTGATCAAGGAGCACCCGGTGCTGCTGAACCGCGCGCCCACGCTGCACCGCCTCGGCATCCAGGCCTTTGAGCCCATCCTGATCGAAGGCAAGGCGATCCAGCTGCACCCGCTGGTCTGCGCCGCCTTCAACGCCGACTTCGACGGTGACCAGATGGCGGTGCACGTCCCGTTGTCGGTGGAAGCCCAGATGGAAGCCCGCGTGCTGATGTTGGCGTCCAATAACGTGCTGTTCCCCGCCAATGGCGAGCCCTCGATCGTGCCCTCGCAGGACGTGGTGCTGGGCCTGTACTACACGACCCGTGAGCGCATCAACGGCAAGGGTGAAGGCATGGTGTTTGCCGACACCTACGAAGTCCAGCGGGCGCTGGATGCCGGTCAGGTCGAACTGACCGCCAAGATCAGCGTGCGCCTGACCGAGTGGAGCCGTGACAAGGACAGCGGCGAGTTCGTGCCCGAAACCAAGCTGGTGGAGACCACGGCTGGCCGCGCCCTGCTCTCCGAGATCCTGCCCAAGGGCCTGCCTTTCTCCAACATCAACAAGGCGTTGAAGAAGAAGGAGATCTCCAAGCTGATCAACGTGTCCTTCCGCAAGTGCGGCCTGAAGGAGACCGTGGTGTTTGCCGACAAGCTGCTGCAGAACGGCTTCCGTCTGGCGACCCGTGCCGGCATGTCGATCTGCATCGACGACATGCTGGTGCCCAAGGAGAAGCACGAGATCATCGAGTCCGCCGAGAAGGAAGTGAAGGACATCGAGCAGCAGTACGTCTCGGGCCTGGTGACCTCGGGTGAGCGCTACAACAAGGTGGTGGACATCTGGGGCAAGGCTGGTGACAAGGTTTCCAAGGTCATGATGGACCAGCTGCGCACCGAGAAGACCACCGACCGCCACGGCAAGACGGTGGATCAGGAGTCCTTCAACTCCATCTACATGATGGCCGACTCCGGCGCGCGCGGTTCTGCCGCGCAGATTCGCCAGCTGGCCGGCATGCGCGGCCTGATGGCCAAGCCCGACGGCTCCATCATCGAGACCCCCATCACGGCGAACTTCCGTGAAGGCCTCAAC
>CAZJKR010000150.1:5587-8175 GCA_964546615.1 uncultured Curvibacter sp. | reverse complement strand
ACGTGGAGGCATGGAAGCCGCGCGACTTCTACGCCATCTACATCGGGTTTCGCTGTGTCTACGACCCCAGGGCCGATCGATGACAGCCCGGCTGCGGGAGGGCTACCGTGCCCTCGTCATCGGCGCCTCAGGCGCCATCGGCGGCGCGTTCGCCCAGGCGCTGCGGGCCGATCCCCGCTGCGGCGAAGTGCTGGCCGTCACGCGGACGCAGCCGCTGGCCTGGGATCTGCGCGACGCGCCAAGCATCGAGGCCCTGGCGGTGCTGTTGACCGGGCCATTGCACCTGGTGATCGACGCCACCGGCGCGCTCACCCTCGACGGGCGCGGCCCCGAGAAGCGCCTGCAGGATCTGGACGCAACCCAGCTGCTGGCCAGCCTGCAGGTCAATGCGGTCGGGCCGGCCCTGCTGCTGCGCCATCTCGCCCCGCTGCTGGCGCGCGATGAGCGCGTGGTCTGGGCCAAGCTGTCGGCGCGAGTCGGCAGCATCGAGGACAACCACAAGGGTGGCTGGTACGGCTATCGTGCCGCCAAGGCCGCGCTGAACCAGCTGCTGCAGACCGCGGCCATCGAATTGGCACGCCAACGGCCGCAGGGGGTGGTGGCCGCGCTGCAACCCGGCACCGTGCGTTCGCCACTGAGCCAGCCCTTCGTCGGCGACGCAGCCACCGCGCCGCAGACGTCGGTACAGGGCCTGCTCACCGCGCTGGATGGGCTCGAGGCGACCGGACGGGCCCACTTCATCGACTACGCCGGCCGCTCGATCCCGTGGTGAGGTCACCGCGCGAGTTTGATCCACCTCAAGCTCCAAGCGTTTAGCCTGCCCGCCTAGTTCTTTCGGAGGATGCCCGCCAGCCCGGCCGCTACCTCCGAAGGATGGTGCGTTGCAGCACCGCTTTCTACAGTCCATGCACCCTCTCAGGAGTTATGCAATGGACAAGAACAGACAGGCGCTCTCAGTGCTGATCGTCAGCACGCTGGCCTTCACCGTGTGTTTCATGGTGTGGATGATGTTCGGCGTGATCGGCATCCCGATCAAGAAGGCGCTCAACCTCAACGCCACCGAATTCGGCCTGCTCACCGCCACCCCGGTGCTCACCGGCTCGCTGATCCGCGTGCCGCTGGGCATCTGGACCGACAAGTACGGCGGGCGCATCGTCATGACCATCCCGATGGCGGCCACCGTGCCGGCCATCTGGCTCATGGCCTACGCCACGGCCTACTGGCACTTTCTGGTGATCGGCCTCTTCGTCGGCCTGGCCGGCGGCTCCTTCTCGGTGGGTACGCCCTATGTGGCGCGCTGGTACCCCAAGAACCGGCAGGGTTTTGCCATGGGCGTGTACGGCGCCGGCAACTCGGGTGCGGCGGTCAACAAGTTCATCGCACCGGCGCTGGTGGTGGCCTTCGGCTGGACCATGGTGCCGCATGTCTACGCCGCCATCATGCTGGGCACGCTGGTGGTGTTCTGGCTGTTCAGCCACAGCGACCCGGCCCACCTGGTGCCCAGCCACGTGAAGTTCACGGACCAGCTCAAGGCGCTGAAGGACCCGAAGGTCATCAAGTACTGCCAGTACTACAGCATCGTGTTCGGCGGCTACGTGGCGCTCTCGCTGTGGATGGTGCAGTACTACGTGGGTGAATACGGCCTGGACATCCGCGCCGCCGCGCTCTTGGCGGCCTGCTTCTCGCTGCCCGGCGGCGTGCTGCGCGCCGTGGGCGGCTGGCTCAGTGACAAGTACGGCGCGCACAGCGTGACCTGGTGGGTCATGTGGGTGAGCTGGATCTGCCTGTTCCTGCTGAGCTACCCGCAGTTCGACTTCACCATCGCCACCATCGACGGTCCCAGGACCTTCCACTTCGGCCTCAATGTCTACATGTTCACCGCGCTGATGTTCATCCTGGGCATTGCCTGGGCCTTCGGCAAGGCCAGCGTGTTCAAGTACATCAGCGACGACTACCCGGGCAACATCGGCACCATCAGCGGCATCGTCGGCCTGGCCGGCGGCTTGGGCGGCTTCGTGCTGCCCATCATGTTCGGCGCGCTGGTGGACCTCACCGGCATCCGCTCCAGCGCCTTCATGCTGATGTACGGCGTGGTCTGGGTCTCGCTGATCTGGATGTACTGGACCGAAGTGCGCCGCACCCAGGTCATGGGCGCGCAGGCCACCGCTTTCAGCCTCAAGGGCTGACCCCCTCTTTCCCAAGGAACCATCATGAACACCACCACCAAGGCATCGGGCGCCACGATCACCGACTGGCGCCCCGAGGACGAACAGTTCTGGGAAAGCACGGGCAAGAGAACAGCCTACCGCAACCTCTGGATCTCGGTGCCGGCGCTGCTGTGCGGCTTCGCCATCTGGGGCATGTGGGGCATCATCACCGTGCAGATGCTCAACCTGGGTTTCCCCTTCAGCCAGGCCGAGCTCTTCACGCTCACCGCCATCGCGGGTCTGGCCGGCGCCACCATGCGCATCCCGGCCAGCTTCCTGATCCGGCTGGCGGGCGGGCGCAACACCATCTTCCTGACCACTGCATTGACGATGATCCCCGCCATCGGCACCGAGACGCACACGCTGCCGGTGCCCTACAAG
>CAZJKR010000150.1:0-5577 GCA_964546615.1 uncultured Curvibacter sp. | reverse complement strand
CCACCGCCATGCTGCTGGCCCCGGCCATCGGTACCGGCATCGCCCTGCAGCACCCGGAGTGGCCGCTGTGGGTGTTCCAGCTCATGGCCCTGTGGTCGGGGGTGGGCGGCGGCAACTTCGCCTCCAGCATGTCCAACATCGGCACCTTCTTCCCCAAGCGCCTGCAGGGCACGGCACTGGGCCTGAACGCCGGCCTGGGCAACTTCGGCGTGACCACCATGCAGGTGGTGATTCCGCTGGTGATGACGGTGAGCCTCTTCGGCGCCTTCGGCGGCGAGCCGATGACGCTGGTGAAGGACAGCGGCTGGATCTTCGGCAAGATCGCCGCCGGCACGCCCACCTTCATCCAGAACGCCGGTTTCGCCTGGCTGCTCTCGCTGGTGCCCCTGTCCATCCTGTGCTGGTTCGGCATGAACAACCTCAAGACCGTCACGCCGGGCGTGGACAACAGCCTGGCCAGCACGATCGGCGCCTTCATCAAGATCATCTGGCTCTACACCCTGTCTTTCCTGCCCGCCGGCGTGGGCCTCTACCTCTACCTGCCCGCACCCACCGGCCTGGGCCTGCTCAACATGTGGCTGGCCATGCCGCTGATCATCGTCAGCACCCTGCTGGTGATGAAGCTCACGGCCTTCGGCACCATGAAGGAAAACATCGACAAGCAGTTCGCCATTTTTCGCGACAAGCACACCTGGTCCATGACGGCGCTGTACATCGTGACCTTCGGCAGCTTCATCGGCTTCTCGATGGCGCTGCCCCTGTCCATCACCGTGATCTTCGGCAGCACGCACACGCTGGATGCCGCCACCAACGCCTGGGTGCATGCCAAGAACCCCAACGCACCGTCGGCCCTGACCTACGCCTGGATCGGCCCCTTCGTCGGCGCCGCGATTCGCCCCGTCGGCGGCTGGATCTCGGACAAGGTGGGCGGCTCCATCGTCACCCAGATCATCTCGGCGGTGATGGTGGTGGCCTCGGGTGCCGTGGGCTACATCATGCTGCAGGCCTACCAGTCGGCCACGCCCGAGCAGTACTTCACCACTTTCATGGTGCTGTTCGTGGTGCTGTTCACCGCCACCGGCATCGGCAACGGCTCGACCTTCCGCACCATCGCCGTCATCTTCGACCGAACCCAGGCCGGCCCGGTGCTGGGCTGGACTTCGGCCATCGCCGCCTACGGCGCCTTCGTCGCCCCGGTGGTGATCGGCGCCCAGATCAAGGCCGGTACGCCGCAATACGCGATGTACGGCTTCGCCGTCTTCTACGCCCTGTGCCTGGTACTGAACTGGTGGTTCTACCTGCGCGCCAACGCCTACGTCAAGAACCCATGAGCGCCGCCTCATACATCCATTCCGTTCGGGCTGAGCCTGTCGAAGCCAAGGATCTTGCACACACGCCCTTCGACAGGCTCAGGGCGAACGGGGTCAAACAAGGAGTCACCAAATGAGCCATTTTCTCGATCGACTGAGCTATTTCTCGCAACCCAAGGCACCGTTCTCCAACGACCACGGCATCACCAACGGCGAAGACCGCACCTGGGAAGACGCCTACCGCAACCGCTGGGCGCACGACAAGATCGTGCGCAGCACCCACGGCGTGAACTGCACGGGCTCCTGCTCGTGGAAGATCTACGTCAAGGGCGGCATCGTGACGTGGGAAACCCAGCAGACCGACTACCCGCGCACCCGCTGGGACATGCCCAACCACGAGCCGCGCGGCTGCGCGCGTGGCGCCAGCTACAGCTGGTACCTGTACTCGGCCAACCGCGTGAAATACCCCATGGTGCGCGGGCGCCTGCTCAAGCTCTGGCGCGAGGCGCGGCTGACCCATGCCCCGGTGGAAGCCTGGTCCTCGATCGCCGAGAGCAACGCCAAACGCAAGGAATACCAGAGCGTGCGCGGCCTGGGCGGCTTCGTGCGCTCCAACTGGGACGAGGTCAACGAGATGATCGCCGCGGCGAACATCTACACCATCAAGAAGCACGGCCCGGACCGCGTGATCGGCTTCTCGCCGATTCCGGCCATGTCCATGGTCAGCTATGCCGCCGGTTCGCGCTACCTCTCGCTGCTGGGCGGCGTCTGCATGAGCTTCTACGACTGGTACTGCGACCTCCCCCCCGCCAGCCCGCAGATCTGGGGCGAGCAGACCGACGTGCCCGAATCGGCCGACTGGTACAACTCCACCTACATCATCGCCTGGGGCTCCAACGTGCCGCAGACGCGCACCCCCGACGCGCATTTCTTCACCGAGGTGCGCTACAAGGGTGCCAAGACGGTGGCCGTGACGCCGGACTACGCCGAGATTTCCAAGCTGGCCGACATCTGGATGCACCCCAAGCAGGGCACCGACGCGGCGATGGCCATGGCCATGGGCCACGTCATCATGAAGGAGTTCTACTTCGAGTACGACAAGCGCCGGGCCGTCCCAAGCGCGTCGTCCCCCACTGGGGGAGCGGACGCCGACAGGCGGCCTGGGGGGCTAAATTCCAGCGCCTACTTCGACGACTACGCGCGTCGCTACACCGACCTGCCCATGCTGGTGATGCTCAAGGAGCAGAAGGCACCGAACGGCGAAACCATCCTGGTGCCGGATCGTTATGTGCGCGCCAGCGACTTCAACGGCAAGCTCGGCCAGGCCAACAACCCCGAGTGGAAGACCGTGGCCATCAACGAAGACGGCAAGGTGGTCTGCCCCAAGGGCGCCATCGGCTTCCGCTGGGGCCCGGACGGCCGCGCCGATGCCGGCCAGTGGAACCTGGAAGCCAAGGAAGCGCGCCACGACCATGACGTGAAGCTCAAGCTCTCGGCGCTCGAAGGCGGCGCCAAGGCCGAGACCGCGAAGATCGGTTTTCCCTACTTCGGCGGCATCGAGCACGAGCACTTCCCCAACAACACCGCGGGCGCGGGCAGCAGCAACGTGCTGGTGCGTACCGTGCCGGTGACCCGCATCTCGCTGGGCAAGGAAGGCGAGAAGCGCGAGGCCCTGGTGGCTACCGTGTTCGACCTGCAGGCGGCCAACTACGGCATCGCCCGCGGCCTGAGCGGTGAACTGGCGGCCAGGAACTTCGACGAGGACACGCCCTACACCCCGGCCTGGCAGGAAAAGATCACCGGCGTGCCGCGCCAGCAGCTCATCACCGTGGCGCGCCAGTTCGCCGACAACGCCGACAAGACCAAGGGCAAGTCCATGGTCATCATCGGCGCGGCCATGAACCACTGGTACCACAGCGACATGAACTACCGCGGCGTGATCAACCTGCTGATGCTGTGCGGCTGCGTCGGCCAGAGCGGCGGCGGCTGGGCGCACTACGTGGGCCAGGAAAAGCTGCGCCCGCAGACCGGCTGGACCGCGCTGGCCTTCGCGCTGGACTGGATCCGCCCGCCGCGCCAGATGAACAGCACCAGCTTCTTCTACGCCCACACCGACCAGTGGCGTTACGAGAAGCTGACGATGAGCGAGGTGATCTCGCCGCTGGCCGACAAGAAGACGTTTGGCGGCAGCATGATCGACTACAACGTGCGCGCCGAGCGCATGGGCTGGCTGCCCAGCGCACCGCAGCTACAGACCAATCCGATGCAGGTGGTGAAGGACGCCGTGGCCGCGGGCATGGACCCGAAGGACTACACCGTCAAGGCGCTCAAGGACGGCAGCCTGAAAATGAGCTGCGAGGACCCGGACCATCCGGCCAACTGGCCACGCAACATGTTCGTCTGGCGTTCCAACCTGCTGGGCTCCTCCGGCAAGGGGCATGAGTACTTCCTCAAGCACTTGCTGGGCACCAGCCACGGCGTGCAGGGCAAGGACCTGGGCGAAGAGCTGCCCCCCGAAGCGCTGCGCGCCTCCCCCCAGGGGGCGGCCGGCTTGGGGCGGCCCGGCGCCGGCCACTCGGCCCTGCCCGAGGAAGTGGTGTGGCATGACAAGGCCCCGGAGGGCAAGCTCGACCTGCTGGTCACGCTGGACTTCCGCATGAGCACCACCTGCCTGTACTCGGACATCGTGCTGCCCACGGCCACCTGGTACGAGAAGAACGACCTCAACACCAGCGACATGCACCCCTTCATCCACCCGCTGTCCACCGCGGTGGACCCGGCCTGGCAGAGCCGCAGCGACTGGGAGATCTACAAGGGCTTTGCGAAGAAGTTCAGTGAACTCTGCGTGGGCCACCTGGGCGTGGAGCGCGAGATGGTGCTCAGCCCGCTGATGCACGACAGCCCGGCCGAGCTGGCCCAGCCCTTCGGCGTGCAGGACTGGAAAAAGGGCGAGATCGAGCTGATCCCCGGCAAGACCGCCCCCAATATGGCCGTGGTGGAACGGGACTATCCCAACCTCTACAAGCGCTTCACGGCCTTAGGGCCGCTGATGGGCAAGGTGGGCAACGGCGGCAAGGGAATTTCCTGGAACACACAGGACGAAGTGAAGCAGCTGGGCGAACTCAACGGCGTGGTCACCGCCGAGGGCGCCACCTGTGGCATGCCCAGGATCGAGACCGACATCGACGCCTGCGAAGTGGTGCTGCAACTCGCGCCCGAGACCAACGGCCACGTCGCCGTCAAGGCCTGGGGCGCTTTAAGCAAGCAGACCGGACGCGACCACACCCACCTGGCCCTGCACCGCGAGGACGAGAAGATCCGCTTCCGCGACATCCAGGCCCAGCCGCGCAAGATCATCTCCTCGCCCACCTGGTCGGGACTGGAGAGCGAGAAGGTCAGCTACAACGCCGGCTACACCAATGTGCACGAGCTGATCCCGTGGCGCACCCTCACCGGCCGCCAGCAGTTCTACCTGGACCACCCCTGGATGACGGCCTTCGGGGAAAACCTGTCGAGCTACAAGCCGCCGGTGGACCTGAAGACCACAGCCGGCATCCACGGCATCAAGCCCAACGGAAACACCGAGATCCTGCTGAACTTCATCACGCCGCACCAGAAGTGGGGCATCCACTCCACCTACAGCGACAACCTGATGATGCTCACGCTCAATCGCGGCGGCCCGGTGATCTGGCTCAGCGAGGACGATGCCAAGGCGGCCGGCATCGTGGACAACGACTGGGTCGAGCTGTTCAACATCAACGGCGCCATTGCGGCACGGGCGGTGGTGAGCCAGCGCGTGAACAACGGCATGGTCATGATGTACCACGCGCAGGAGAAGATCATCAACACCCCCGGCTCGGAGATCACGGGGGCACGCGGCGGCATCCACAACTCGGTGACGCGCATCGTGCTCAAGCCCACGCACATGATCGGCGGTTATGCGCAGTTCAGCTACGGCTTCAACTACTACGGGACCATCGGTACCAACCGTGACGAGTTCGTCGTGGTGCGCAAGATGAACCGGGTCGACTGGCTGGATGGAGAGTCCCCCCTGAGCCGCTACGCGTCTTCCCCCTGAAGGGGGACGCTCCCAGTGGCCCGGCATAGCCGGTTCCACGGGAGCCCTGACGCAAGCACAACTCAGTTCAAGAAAGAGAGTTCGACATGAAAATCCGCGCACAAATCGGCATGGTGCTGAACCTGGACAAGTGCATCGGCTGCCACACCTGTTCGGTCACCTGCAAGAACGTCTGGACCAGCCGCAAAG
>CAZJKR010000149.1:651-8254 GCA_964546615.1 uncultured Curvibacter sp. | reverse complement strand
CTGGTCAGCACCGGCTTCTCCGCCGGGTAGAAAGTGCCGGCGACAGCCGGCGGGCGGACGACATGCATGCGGGCCCCCTTCAAAAGCAGTTCTGCCGTCGAGGTTGGGTTGGTACAGGTGTTATCAAGCACCGGGGCAGCGCTGGCCGATGAACGGTACTGCGCTGCGGGGATCGCGTCAATGGCTCGCGCGGCGCCATGGGCGCAGGTCGCGCCTGCTACCATGCGGCGGCACTGGACTCAGGAGTGCCCGATGACTTCACCCGCAGGACGCTGCACCACCCTTTACGACACGGTCGCCTTGCAGGAGGTGCTCGCGACCATGGCCTCGGCGCTGACGCACCGGTTGCAGGGGGCCCGGCAGGTGACGCTGGTCGGTGTGCGCCGCCGCGGTGCGCCGCTGGCAGATGCGCTGCAGGCCCGGCTGAAGCCGCGCCTGCCCGGCGTCGACCTTACCCGGCTCGATCTGCTGATCAAGCGTTACGCCGACGATCTGACCTTGCTGTACCCGCAGACCCAGCTGACCGAACAGCCCGAGCATGCCGAGATCGATCTTGCGGGGCGCACCCTTGTGGTGGTGGACGATGTGCTGTACCAGGGGTTCTCGCTGAACAAGGCGGTGCAGTACCTGCTGGCCAAGGGCGCCCGGCAGATCCTGACGGTCGTCCTGGTGGATCGCGTCTGCGCCACCTTGCCCCTGCATGCCGACGTGAGCGGGCTCAGGCTGCAGGTGGCGCCGGGCGACATTGTGGAATGCCATGTGCCGCCGTTCGAGCCGGCGTTCCAGATCGTGCTGGTGCAACCCGCCGCAGCCTGACGTCGCGCCGCGAGCGGCCACAAAAAAGCCGGGCACAGGCCCGGCTTCCCTTGGCGCATCGACCGACGGCTTACTGGGCCTGGAAGCCGCTGTCCTTGATGATCTTGGCCCAGGTCTTGGCGTAAGCGCGCTCGCGGGTGGCGAGCTGCTGGCCGGTCATGTGGCCCACCGTCAGGCCCATGGCGGTCAGGCGATCGCGCACGTCCGGCAGGGCGATGACCTTGGCCAGTGCGTCGGAGTAGCGCTCCAGCGTGGCCTTGGGTGTGCCGTGCGGGGCGAAGATGCCGTAGTAGGGCAGGTCGTCGAAGCCCTTCAGGCCCAGTTCGTCAAAGGTCGGCACATCGGGCAGCGTGGCCTGGCGTTTGGCGCCGATCACGGCCACCATGCGGATCTTGCCGGCCTTGTGGTTTTCGATGAAGTCCGGCACCGAGCCGACGCCGGCGGCGATCTGGTTGCCCAGCATGTCGGCCATCATCGGCGCGCTGCCGCGGTAGGGCGCGGCCTGCAGGTCGAGCTTGTACTTCTCGCCGATGACCTTGACGAAGAACTCCGGCGTCGAGGCCGGTGCCGGCACACCCACCGTGCCCTTGCCCTTGCCCTGCTCACGCACCCAGGCCACGTACTCGCTGACCGTCTTGGCCGGCGTGCCGCCGGAGAGCGCCAGGCCATTGGCAAAGCTGGCGAAGCCGGCCACCGGCACGAAGTCCTGGGCCGGGTCGAAACCAGCGTTCTTCATCACCAGCGGCAGGATGGAGATGGTGTGGTCGTGCGAGAGGAACAGCACCGAACCGTCGGCCGGCGCCGCCTTCAGGGCCTGGGCGGCGATCTGGCCACCGGCACCGGCCTTGTTTTCCACGATGACGTTGGTGCCGAGCTGGTCCTTGAGCTTGTCGGCCAGCACGCGGGCGATGGCGTCGGTGCCGCCGCCGGGCGGGAAACCGACCATCAGCTTGATGGAGGCCGGCTGGGCGACGGTCAGGGAACTGAACAGCAGGCCGGCGGCGGCCAGGCCCAGTGTGCGGCGCTTGAGGGTGTGCATCATGGTGAGACTCCGATTGGAAAAAGCAGGGATATGGCGCCGCAATGTACCACCGCTCCCTGACGCAGCCCGGCTCACAGCCAGCGGAACGCCAGCGGGATCAGCAAGGAAGCCAGCACCACCTGCAGGCCCAGCGCCAGTCCGGCATAGGCGCCGGCATCGGCATCCACCTGCAGTGCGCGTGCCGCCCCCAGGCCGTGCGAGGTGGTGCCCAGCGCAAAACCGCGCGCCATCCAGCCGGCCGGCGAGGTGGGCACGCGCAGCAGGTCGAACAGGTACTTGCCGCTCAAGGCGCCGACGATGCCGGTCAGCACGGCGAACACCGCGGCCAGCGCCGGAATACCGCCGATCTTCTCGGCAATGCCCATGGCCACCGGGGCGGTGACCGACTTGGCGGCCAGTGACAGCAGCACGTCGGTCGGCAAGCCGAAGGCCCAGCCGAGCAGCAGCGCCGAGCCGGCCGAGGCCGTGCCGCCGATGAGCGAAGCCAGCAGCAAGGGCGCCCAGCGCCGCCGCAGCTCCTCACGCCGCTGCCACAGCGGCCAGGCCAGCGCCACCACCGCGGGGCCGAGCAGGAAGTGGATGAACTGGGCGCCGGAGAAGTAGGTCGGGTAGGACACGCCGGTGGCCAGCAGCACGCCAGCGATGGCGATCACGGTCCACAGCACCGGGTTGGCCCAGGGGGCCTGCTGCAGCCGTACGTAGAAGGCATGGGCCAGCACATACACCACCAGCGTGGCCGTCAGTCCGAACAGCGGCGTGGTGGACAGGTAGACCCAGAGCTCGACGAACCTGGGCATGGCCTACTCCGGGTGGGTGCGCCGGCTGAGCGCGCGCAAGACCAGTGCCGTCACGGCCAAGCCGATCCAGGTCGAGAGCACGATGGCCAGCAGCATGCGCAGACCGTACTCGCTCACCAGCGCCAGGTGCGTCACCACGCCCACGCCCACCGGCACGAACAGCAGCGACAGATGCGACAGCAGGTAGTCGGCGCAGGCCGCCACCGGTTCGCGCACGGCCTGGAAGCCCAGCGCAAACAGCAGCAGCACCATGCCCACCACCGGGCCGGGAAAAGGCAGGTGCAGGCCGCGCGCCGCCAGCTCCCCGGCGGATTGCAGGACCAGCAGCCAGGCAAAGCCGCGCAGGGCGTTCATCAAAACCGGGGAAGATCCGGGTGGCTGATCTGGCCGCCGCGCACCAGCATCTTGCCGTACTCGGCGCAGCGGTTGTGTGTCGGGATCACCTTGCCGGGATTGAGCAGGCCCTGCGGATCGAAGGCGCGCTTCAAGCCCAGCATCTGCTCGTTTTCCTCGCGGCTGAATTGCACGCACATGGAGTTGAGCTTTTCCACCCCCACCCCGTGCTCGCCGGTGACGGTGCCACCCATGGCGACGCTGGTTTCCAGAATGTCGGCGCCAAACAGCTCGCAGCGGTGCAGCTGGTCGGGGTCGTTGGCATCGAACAGGATCAGCGGGTGCAGATTGCCGTCGCCGGCATGGAACACGTTGGCGCAGCGCAGGCCGTATTTCTTCTCCATCTGCTGGATGGCCAGCAGGATGTCGGCCAGCCGGCGGCGCGGGATGGTCGAATCCATGCACATGTAGTCGGGCGCCAGACGGCCGCTGGCCGGAAAGGCGTTCTTGCGCCCGCTCCAGAAGCGCAGCCGCTCGGCCTCGTCGCGGCTGACGGCGATGGCGGTCGCGCCGGCCGCCGTCAGCACCGCGCGCATGCGGCCGATTTCCTCCTCCACCTCCTCCGGCGTGCCGTCGCTTTCGCACAGCAGGATGGCTTCGGCATTCAGGTCGTAGCCGGCGTGCACGAAGTCCTCCACGGCGGCGGTCATGGGCTTGTCCATCATCTCCAGCCCGGCCGGGATGATGCCGGCCGCGATCACGGCGGCCACGGCGTCGCCGGCCTTGCGCATGTCGTCGAAGCTGGCCATGATGCAGCGCGCCAGTTGCGGCTTCGGCACCAGACGCACCGTGACCTCGATGGTCACGGCCAGCATGCCTTCGCTGCCGATGAAGACGCTCAGCAGGTCATAGCCCGGCACGTCGAGCGCCTCGCTGCCGAATTCGACCGGTTCACCCTCGATGGTGTAGCCGCGTACCTTGAGCACGTTGTGCACCGTCAGCCCGTACTTGAGGCAGTGCACGCCGCCGGAGTTCTCCGCCACGTTGCCGCCGATGGTGCAGGCGATCTGGCTCGACGGGTCGGGCGCGTAGTACATGCCATAGGGCGCCGCGGCCTCGCTGATGGCCAGGTTGCGCACGCCGGCCTGCACCACGGCCGTGCGGCTGGCCGGGTCGATCTTGAGGATCTGGTTGAACTTGGCCAGGCTCAGCGTGACGCCATCGGCCAGCGGCATGGCGCCACCCGACAGGCCGGTGCCGGCGCCACGCGCCACCACCGGCACCCCCAGGGCGTGGCAGGTCTTGAGCACCAACTGCACCTGGGCGTAGGTCTCGGGCAGCGCCACCACCAGCGGACGTTGCCGGTAGGCCGTCAGGCCGTCGCACTCGTAGGGCGTGATGTCCTCCTTGTGCCACAGCAGCGCATGGCCTGGCAGTACGGCCAGCAGCGCCTGGACGACTTGCGATTGCCGCTCGGCGCGCTGCTCGGCATCCTGCTGGGAGGGGGTGGCGGGGGCATTCATGATCGGATGATTCTAGCCCTCGCTCACTATAATTTGGGGTTGTTTCACTTTCACCCTGGCGGTAGCTACCGTGTCCGATCGTCTTGCCGTGCTGCCCCAGTACCTGCTGCCCAAAAGGGCCCTGACGGCCTTCGCCGGCCAGGTGGCCGATGCGCCCATGGGGGCGCTGACCACGGCGCTCATCCGCCGCTTCATCCGCCGCTACGGCGTGGACATGGCGGAAGCGGCCAACCCCGATCCGGCCAGCTACGCCACCTTCAACGAATTCTTCACCCGCGCCCTCCTGCCCGGTGCCCGGCCGCTGGCGCAGGCCGACTGGGTCTGCCCGGTCGATGGCGCCATCAGCCAGTTCGGCTCGGTAGAGCGTGACCAGATTTTCCAGGCCAAGGGCCACCGCTACAGCACCACGGCGCTGCTCGGCGGCGACGCGGCCCAGGCCGCAGCCTTCGAGGGCGGCCACTTTGCCACGCTGTACCTGAGCCCGCGCGACTACCACCGCATCCACATGCCCTGCGACGGCGCGCTCACGCGCATGGTCTACGTGCCGGGCGAACTGTTCTCCGTCAACCCGACCACGGCGCGCGGTGTACCGGGGCTGTTTGCGCGCAACGAGCGCGTGGTCTGCCACTTCGACACCGTGCACGGGCCGCTGGCCCTGGTGCTGGTGGGGGCCACCATCGTCGGCAGCATGGCCACGGTCTGGCATGGCGTGGTGAACCCGCCGCGCCGTCCTGATGTGCACGAATGGCGTTACGACGAGGGGGCCGTGCAGCTCAAGCAGGGCCAGGAGATGGGGCGTTTCCTGCTCGGTTCGACTGTGGTCCTGCTGTGGCCGTCAGGACGGATCGGCTTCAACCCGGCCTGGGCGCCGGCCCGCGCCATCCGCCTGGGCGAGGCCATGGGCCTGCGCGCGGCCGGGTAATACCCCCGATGCCGGGGTCTTGGCCGACGTGCTAAGCTGGCTGTAAGTTTCACGAAGAATCCCTCCCCGGAGATACCTATGCCTGGCTTGTTGCCCCATGTGGACCCTGACGGTCTGCTCGAGTTTTCCGTCGTCTACACCGACCGCGCCCTCAATCACATGTCCAAGCGCTTCCAGAGCGTGATGAAGGACATCTCGGGCATCCTCAAGGAGGTCTATCACGCCAGGTCTTCCGTGCTGGTGCCCGGCAGCGGTACTTTCGGCATGGAAGCCGTGGCACGCCAGTTCGCCACCGGCAAGAAGACCCTGGTGATCCGCAACGGCTGGTTCAGCTACCGCTGGACCCAGATCTTCGACATGGGCAGCATCCCGGCCGAAACCACCGTGCTCAAGGCGCGCCGTGTCGGCACGGGCCCGCAGGCCCCCTGGGCCCCCTGCCCGGTGGAAGAAGTCGTCGCCACCATCAAGGCGCAGAAGCCCGATGTGGTGTTTGCGCCCCACGTGGAAACCGCGGCCGGCATGATGCTGCCCGATGACTACATCCGCCAGGTCACCGACGCCGTGCACGAGGTTGGCGGCCTGTTCGTGCTGGACTGCATTGCCTCCGGCTGCATGTGGGTGGACATGCAGGCCACCGGTGTGGACGTGCTGGTCAGCGCGCCGCAAAAGGGCTGGAGCGGCTCGCCCGCCTGCGCCATGGTCATGCTCAGCGAGCGCGCTCGCGCCGCCATCGACGGCACCACCAGCACCAGCTTTGCGGCCGACCTCAAGAAGTGGCTGCAGGTCATGGAGGCCTACGAGAACGGCGGCCACACCTACCACACCACCATGCCGACCGATGCCCTGGGACGCCTGGACGAGGTGATGCGTGAAACCAAGGCCTATGGCTTCGAGAAGGTGCGCCAGGAGCAGATCGCTCTGGGTGCCAAGGTACGCGCCCTGCTGGAGCGCCGCGGTTTTGCCAGTGTGGCGGCCGAAGGCTTCAAGGCGCCGGGCGTGGTGGTGAGCTACACCACCGACCCCGAGATCCAGAACAGCAAGAAGTTCCTGGCCCTGGGCCTGCAGACCGCCGCCGGTGTGCCGCTGATGTGCGACGAACCGGCCGACTTCATGACCTTCCGCATCGGCCTGTTCGGCCTGGACAAGCTGCACCAGCCGGACCGCAGCGTGACGCAGCTGGCAGCGGCGCTGGACAAGCTGGGTTATACCGAAAAGGTGGCTGCCACGGCCTGACGCACCACGCTTCAAGCGAAACGCCCCGCAGCCGGCAGGCTGCGGGGCGTTTCTTCGGGCGTGGATGCGGCGCGGGGCTTACTTGAAGATCACCGTCTTGTGGCCGTTGAGCAGCACGCGGTGTTCGCTGTGCCACTTGACGGCGCGCGCCAGCACCTGGCTTTCGGTGTCGCGGCCGATGGCCGTGAGGTCTTCCACCGTCTTGCTGTGGTCCACGCGGGCCACGTCCTGCTCGATGATCGGGCCCTCGTCGAGGTCGGCCGTCACGTAATGGGCGGTGGCGCCGATCAGCTTCACGCCGCGGTCGTGCGCCTGGTAGTAGGGTTTGGCACCCTTGAAGCTGGGCAGGAAGCTGTGGTGGATGTTGATGGCCTTGCCCGAGAGCTTGCGGCACAGGTCGTCGCTCAGCACTTGCATGTAACGCGCCAGCACCACCAGCTCGGCGCCTTCGGCCTGCACCACCTCGAACTGCTTGGCTTCGGCCTGGGGCTTGGTGGCCGCCGTCACCGGGATGTGGTGGAAGGGCACGTTGTAGCTGGCCGCCAGCTGGTAGAAGTCACGGTGATTCGAGACGATGGCGCGGATGTCGATCGGCAGCAGTCCGATCTTCCAGCGGAACAGCAGGTCGTTCAGGCAGTGGCCTTCCTTGCTGACGAAGAGCACGGTGCGCATGGCCTGGTCGGCCGGCTTCAGACTCCACTGCATGCTGAAGGGCTCGGCGAAGAGCTTGAGCTGCACCTGCAGGTCCTCGTACGTCGCCTGGCCGCAGGAGAACTGCACGCGCATGAAAAACAGGCCGGTGGCGTGGTCGTTGTACTGGGCGGCTTCTTCGATGTTGCCACCGCGCTCGAGCAGGAAACCGGAGACGGCGTGCACCAGACCCAGGCGGTCGGGGCAGGAGAAGGTGAGGATGTAGGCTTGGCTCATGGTTCGATTG
>CAZJKR010000149.1:0-641 GCA_964546615.1 uncultured Curvibacter sp. | reverse complement strand
GTAGTTCGACGCCAGCACGAACACGCCGATCGATCCCACGAGCGGCAGGTAGCGGCGGCCCTTCGGTCCGATCCACTCCTCCAGCAGGCCCTGCACCGCGCCGATCCCGTCCTCGAGCACGATCTGCGCCTGGCCCGGGTTCTCGACGCTCAGCGTGACGGCGCCGGGGCTTGCACGCGGGTCTTGAGTTGCGCGCAGTGGTCGTGCTCGGGGGCGGGCGCAGCGGGCCAGCCGGCGTCGAAGTTCGCTCCTGAATCGGTAGCTCCAGGGGCAATATCGACGCCGATTCCGACGGCTTTTGCTTTGAATGCCGGGGGCAGATGGCGCGGCACGCCCAGGGTGCGGTCGACATGGCCGCGGCCGGCCAGCAGCAGCACCGTCCGGCCGGGAACGGCGGCGCGCTGCAGGGTGTCGGCCATGGCCAGATCGCGTGCGATCTGTGCCCGTGTCATGGGGGCGATCTGGCTTTCCGGCAGCAGATCGCAATGGCCGACACGGATGGCCTGGCGCTGCGCCTGCAGCGCCGGCGCCGGCAATCGGCGGTCGAGTTGCGTCTCGCCCATGCGCGCCCGCAGCTCCGCGCGCGGCAGGTTGGCACCGAGCACCGGCACGCCGGCGTGCACGGCCGCCATGACCGCCGG
>CAZJKR010000148.1:7020-8280 GCA_964546615.1 uncultured Curvibacter sp. | reverse complement strand
GGTGCCTGGCGCGTGGTGATCGTGGGTGCGCAGGCCGCCTGCGCCTGCAGCGCGGCCAGGTCCGGCGGCGTGTAGGGCGCGAAGTCGGCCTTGGTCACGCCGCACAGCGGGCAGGCCCAGTCATCGGGAATGTCCGCAAAGCGGGTGCCCGCCGGCAGGCCGCCGTCGGGGTCGCCATCGGCCTCGTTGTAGATGTAGCCGCAGGCGTTGCAGATGTACTGTTCGAACGGCGCCAGCGCCTGGACCGCGCTGGCAATCGGGGTGAGCGTGCTCATGCCGGCATCTCCTCGGCGCTCAGGCGCGCCATCTCCTTGCGCAGGTGCTTGATGGCCGGTGTGACGATGGCCACGAAGTGCGACTCGCGCACGCGGCGCTGCACGTCCGAGCTCATCAGGTAACCGCGTGCGCCCTGGTGCATCAGGGCCGACTGCGCGGCGCGCAGGCACAGCTCGGCGCCGTGGGCGCGGGCATCGAGCACGTCGATGAAGAATTCGGTGCTGCCGTCGAACGGCGTCTCGGCCATCTTCATCACCCGTGCGGTGAGCGCGTCCAGCTCGGCCTGCAGCGTGGCAGGCCGGTCTTCCAGGAACTGGTTCACATGGCCGAGCTGCGGCTCCACCGCCCACATGGAATCAATGGCGCCTTGTGTGATGCCCACCGCCATGCCGCACTGGAGCATGACGAAGGCGGCGCGGATGTGGGCAATCGTCGGCTTGGCCGGGTCGGCCATGATGTCGTCGGCGCTGATGAACAGGTCTTTCACCCGGATGGCGTAGGTGCCGGTGCCTTCCATGGCTGAGAAGCTCGGGCATTCGCGCAGCTCCACCCCCGGCGCATCGCAGCGCAGCAGGAACATCAGTTCCTTGTTCAGCGGTTGCTGCGCCTCGTCCACCACCGCGGCGATGGCGCCGCAGTAATGGTCCGGCCCCAGGTTGCTGACCCAGGGCAGCGTGCCGTTGATGCGGTAGCCGCCTTCCACCGGGGTGGCCTTGAGCAGCAGGCTCTCGATCTGCGCGTAGCTTTTCATCGGGTTGGACAGCGCGGTGCCGCCCAGCCCCACGCCGCTGATGTGGTCCGCCAGCACCTCGCCCATCAGCGCCGGGTTGCCCGACTGCTGCAGGTACAGCCCGCACACCGACTGGCACCACATCATGAAGCCGGTGGCGCCGCACACGCGCGACACCTCGGCCATGGCCTGGATGGCCAGCGCGTAGCTGCCGGCTCCGGCCGGCGTGTCCAGGTGCGCACTCATGGCCCCCA
>CAZJKR010000148.1:6788-7010 GCA_964546615.1 uncultured Curvibacter sp. | reverse complement strand
CCTGCAGCCGCTGGCGCAGCACCGCCGCCGGGTAATGGCCCTGACGGTCGATGGCCTCCACCTGCTGCTGCAGCGGGCCTTGCGCCACCGCGCGCACGGCGGCCAGCAGGGCGTCGCCGGAGAGCGGCGGCAGGTGGGTAAGGTCACGGGGCAGGTCGGCGGCGTTCATGGGGAGTCCTTTGCGTGCGGGGGGCTGATGTGTCCGTTCGCCCTGAGCCTGTC
>CAZJKR010000148.1:4306-6778 GCA_964546615.1 uncultured Curvibacter sp. | reverse complement strand
AGGCTCAGCCTGAACGGTGGGGTGGAGGCCGGTCCGTTCAGTCAGCCAGGCTGATGGTGAAGGGGATCGGGTTGCGCATGGTGTTGGCCACCGGCGAGTAGAAGTTGGCGTGCTGCACGATCTCGTCCAGCACCTCGCGCGGCGCATCGCCTTCCACCAGCACCTTCACGCGGATGGCCTGGAAGCCCATCTCCGGCGGCGTCTTCTGCAGCGCACCGCCGGCACCCCAGGCGGCCGGGTTGCCGATGTCGCCTTCCAGGAACACCTCCAGCTTGGTCAGCTTGACCTGCTTCCAGGTGGCCACGGCCGTGATGCCCACCGCCAGGCAGCCGCCCAGACCCGAGAGCACGATCTCGCCCGGGGCCGGTGCGGTGTCCTGGCCGAACAGGTGCAGCGGCTCGTCCACCACCACCGGCGCGTGGTTGCCCACATAGCTCAGCGAACGGTACTGACCTTCCATCACGGTATGGACCTTGTTGGTGCCGCGGGTGGTGGGGTTGTTGCGGCCCTTCTCGGCAAAGGCCATCAGGCCGTCGCGGTCGATCGGGCGCAGGTAGGCCTTGACGGTCGTGACGGGTTCGAGCAGGTCGGTAGAGGACATGGTGTTTCCTTGAGTGCAGTTGCGGGTTGAAAAAAGAGGGTCAGGCCGCCATGGCGAGTGCAGGTTGGGCGCCCTTGAACGGCAGGCCGGACTCGATGGGCAGCGCCGGGTCGCGCGACCACTCGTTCCACGAACCGAAGTACATGCGCACGTCCTTGAAGCCGGCCTGCTTGAGTGCCAGGAAGGTGTTGGAGGCGCGTGCACCCTTGAAGCAGTAGAGGTAGACCGTGTCGTCCGGGCTGATGCCGGCGGTGGCACATTCGGCGCGCACCTCGTCGGGCGACTTGAACACCGGACCCTGGGCCGAGGGCTTCATGAAGCGGTACCACTCGATCCACTTCGCGCCCGGCAGGCGGCCCTTGCGGGGCGCAAAGTCCTTGCCGTAGGGGGAAGAACTGTCGCCGATCCATTCGTCCACGTCGCGCACGTCCAGCAGCACGGTGTCGGTGCCCAGCGCCGCCTGGATGTCTTCCTTGGTCAGCATCACGTCGGCGGGCTTGAGGTTCGTGGGGAAGGTGGCCGGCACCGGCGTCACCGCCGCGGTGGAGACCGGCAGGCCGGCGGCCTTCCAGGCCGAGAAGCCGCCGTTGAGCACTTTCACCTTGGGGTAGCCCAGCCAGGTCAGCAGGTAGTAGCCGCGGCAGGACTGGCCGTAGCCGCTGTTCATGGCGTCTTCGTAGAACACCGCCGTTTCCTTGCGGCAAAGGTGCTCTTGAGTTCCTGCAGGCCTTCGGGCGTGGAGGTGGCCAGAAACGTGAAGGTCTCGCGCAGGTTCACCGCACCCGGGATGTGGCCCAGGGCATAGGTGTCGGCGTCGCGCGTGTCGATGATCACCACCGGCTCACTGGCCTGCAGGGCCTGCAGCTCGGCGGGGGTGATCAGAACGGCGGAATCCGGGGCGGTTGCAGTGCTCATGGTGTCCTCTCCTGGGGTTGAAGGCAGATGCCTGCACCATGCTTTGCAACGCCTGTGCCAGCTTGCGCAGGGGCGCGGAATTTCACGCCAAATAGGTCCATGGAGCTTGACGGACAAGCGCTGGCAGCTATAAAAACAGGAGCGCTGAGGGGCGGTGCGCGACAAGGCGCGCGGACGCTTTGTCGACAATCGCGCCGCAATGTCGACAAAGTGTCGACCTGGGTTCCCTGCCCGGACGGCCCTCCTGGCAGACCACCTCCTTGCATTGGCGCCGCGTATGCCCGTCAGCCCCGGCGCTAAGATGTTCCAAGCCCTTTACGGCGCACCGCATGACCGCCGAACTCATCAACCGCCTGCAGCACAGCCCCGCCGCTTTTGCCCATGCAACGGTGGACATCGAATGCATCGAAACCCACATCTCCTGGGTGCTGCTGGCCGGCGAGCACGTCTACAAGTTCAAGAAGCCGCTGACGCTGGACTTCCTCGACTACAGCACGCTGGCGCTGCGCCGCGCCGCCTGCGAGGAAGAGGTGCGCATCAACCTGCGTACCGCGCCCGATATCTACCTGGAGGTGGTGGCTGTCACCGGCACGCTGCAGGCGCCGTGCATCGTCAGCGCCGAGGGGCTGCCCGCCGACGCGCCGGTGCTGGAGTGGGCGGTGCACATGCGCCGCTTTGCACAAGACGGCCTGCTGAGCCACCTGGCCGCGCAGGGCGCCTTGCTGCCGGCGCACATCGACCAATTGGCGCAGCACATCGCCGCCTTCCATGCCAGCGCCGCCGTGGCCGGGCCCGACGATCCCTGGGGCCGGCCTGAGGCCCTGCGCGAGGCCGTGGCGCACAACTTTCCCGACGTGTTGGCCGTGGTGGCTGGCTCCGAACTCGAAGGTGTGTTGCAGACGGTGCAGGCCTGGGGCGCGCAGCAGGGCGAGGCGTTGGCGCCACTCTTGCAGCAG
>CAZJKR010000148.1:0-4296 GCA_964546615.1 uncultured Curvibacter sp. | reverse complement strand
TCCGCGCGCTTTCGCGCCGTCCACGATCGCCATGCCGATCGGATGCTCCGAGAGCTGCTCGACACCCGCCACCAGCGCCAGCGCCTCGGGCGACACGGGCAGCCACTCTTGCAGCAGCGCCGCGCGCAGGGCTGGGTGCGTGAATGCCATGGCGACCTGCACCTCAACAACCTGGTGCTGATCGACGGCGTGCCGCAGCTCTTTGACGCCATCGAGTTCAACCCCGCCTTCCGCTGGACCGACGTGCTGGCCGACCTGGCCTTCGTCCTCATGGACCTGCAGGCCCACGGCCGCGCCGACTACGCCTGGCGCCTGCTCAACACCTACCTGGAACACACCGGCGACTACTTTGCCCTGCAACTGCTGCCCTATTACCAGTGCTACCGCGCCATGGTGCGCGCCAAGGTGGCGGCGCTGCGTTGGGCGCAACTGCAAGGTCATCCCCAGGCGCAGGCCGCCGCGCAGCAGGAGGTGGCGCGTTACCTGCAACTGGCGGCGCGGCTCATCGCCCCGCGCCTGCCCGCCCTGTGGCTGGCTACTGGCGTCTCCGGTTCCGGCAAGAGCAGCCAGACGCAGGCGCTGATCGAATGGTTGGGCATTGTGCGCGTGAAGGCCGACGTGGAACGCAAACGCCTCTACGGCCTGACCCCGCTGGCGCGCAGCGCGGGCGTGGTGCCCGGCGGCATCTACACGACCGAGGCCGGCCAGCGCACCTACGCGCGCCTGCGCGAGGTGGCGCACGCCGTGCTGGCCGCCGGCCTGCCGGTGCTGCTGGACGCCACCTGCCTCAAGGTGGCGCAGCGCCAGCCTTTCATGGCACTGGCGCAGGAACTGGGTGTGCCCTGCCGCATCCTGGCGCTGGACGCGCCGGTGGACGTGCTGCGCCAGCGGGTGCTGCAGCGGGCCTCAAGCGGTGGCGATCCGTCGGAGGCCGATGTGGCAGTGCTGGAGGGGCAGCTCAAGGCGCGCGAACCGCTGACGCAGGAGGAGCGGGCGTGTGCGGTGGCCGTGGATACCAGTCAGCCGGTGGATTGGCGAGGCGTGTTACCGGCAGGGTGGGGCGACGCAAACTAGCTGGGGAACCCTTGTCGTGGACAGGAGGTTTTCGACCCATTGCGATCTATTCCAGTCAAGAAAACAGACGTTCAACGTTGGCGCTGCCCGGTGGGAAACATTTGCCGCGAAGCGGCATTCTGCGATTGCCCGTCCATGCCGAGCAACCGGTTAAGGCGTTTCATGCAAGAAAGCCTACGATGGAGCCAACGGTACATGCCAGCGCAAGGATGGCCCAGAGCCAAACTGTCTGATTTAGATCTCCTAGACCGTAGCGAAGATTCCAATTTTTTCGTCTTTCTTGCTCCTGCAAGGACACGCCGTCGACAGTTTGTCCCAAACCTTTTGCTGTGACTGAGTAGGGCACTTCTGCCGCAGGGGTTGCGAGTTTCCACGCGTCGTAGGCAAGCCATGCGAAAACTATGGCGGCAGCAAGGAGGAGCCAATTCATATGAGTTTTAACGTCGAAGGGAACGGGCGCCCGTGTCGAACAACCTGTTAAATTTCACTTGCGCGCCCCCTTCTTGAATAGTCGCGACAGGAAAGCCAATACCGGAATTGCAGCAACTGCGAACGCGATAAGAGCTGTCTTGTACGGGGGGAGCAATAGGAACAACGGCTCTGAGGCAGCAACTTCGCCCGGCTGCCTTACAGAGGGGATGTAGCCGACAGGTCCTGGGTCCAGCAGCCACATCAGTACTGCATAGAGAAGATACAGAAGTCCAGTGGCCACGATGAGGAATACCACCGGCCGCGACAACACCTTCCATGTCAGGTAGGACGCGCCGCAGGCGAGTACAAGCGGGAAGCCCAAGAGGAAGAGCAACTCGAATGCGAACATGTCTGGGCGTGAAGTCTAAGGTGAAGCTTGAGGTGAGGGGCGCGGAGACAGCAAGCAAAGCTTGCTGGCGGAGCATCCCTCTCGAAGCGGGGGGTTAGGTTTCACTTTCATCCGTCGAGATAAATTCATCAATTACCTGCTTCACCTTGCCGGCGATGGGTCCCGCTTCGTCGAACTCCCGTGATACAGCCATCGCTGTAAGCATGAACACTGTGGCGGCCATCAGAAAGACAACCTCAGCCTCGCGCTCGCAGTCCTCCAGCGCCTCTGGCTCCGAGTAGCCAAACATTTCCATATCTGTGTAAGGCCCACCATGAACGAACGACGACAACAACGCGTATGCGGGGACGATTTGGGCGAGAAACGGGCGCTCTTGGGCAACGAACTTGAGCGTGTTGCTGCCCAAGAAACGGAGAATGGAACGGTACTTGAACTGGCTTGAAGCCTGCTCAAGGGCCTTAGAGCTGAGTTTCGCGGCCTCTGGGTATAGCTCGGCCAGTGCGGCCGTTACATCGGCCACAACTGAGTTGCCCAAGAGGCCCTCCGCCATTGCGATGGCGGACACATAGTCCTTTGCTTCGGCTGCGCCACAGAAAGAGTAGTACTCGGTGCCGACTTGGTCACTGCGTTCTGACAGGAAGCGCACCCAGACGTACATGAACTTCAGATAGTGATCGCAAAAGCAACGAAAAAGGGCTTTGAACGCATATGGGTTGTTCGAATCAATGCAGTCGAACATGGCTGTCTTCAGACTGTTCGTCTTCGCGCAGAACATGAACATTGCCCTGTAGCTCTGCGGGAAGCTAGTTGCCCCGAGCGTCGAGAAGACGCGCGAGCCATGATCCTCTATGACGCGGAAGTATTCGTCGTCGGCCTCGCGGTAGTGCATTTGTGAAACCTAACGTACCGTAGACCGCAAAGTGCTGCGGAATAACGTTGTTGGTTTGAGCGTGAAAATTGGCATTGACGCTTATCTGGGTTGGATAGTTTGCTCTACTAAAAATAGCAACAAACACCGCAGCATCGTAGCTGTCGCGCCACGAGTCGTCTATCCCTCAAACGGGTGATGAATGCCTGCTCTTTGAGAATTCTTGAGAGCTGGGTTTGGGCCGAAACTGGATATCGCCGCGGCTCCACTGCGCCTTCCCAATCACCACACGCATCAACGCCGCCTGCGTTCTAAATCCGCCTGATCACATGGTGCGGCACGATGCCCGTGCGGTGGATGGCGTCATCCCAGTCCAGCGCCGCGCTCACGCCCTGGGCCGTGACCAGCGCGGTGTGCAGGCCGGCGTGGCTGCCGCCCAGGATGTCGGTGTGCAGGGTGTCGCCCACCATCAGCACGCGTTCGCGCGGCACGGCCGCGCCGAGGCGCTGCAGGGCCAGCTCGAAGATGGCCGGGTAGGGTTTGCCGAAACCGATGGGCACACACAGGCCCTGTTGCTGCAGCCCCAGGCCGCTGTAGCCCGGCTCCAGCGACAGGCCATGTTCGCGCGGGGCGGCCAGGTCGGGGTTGCCCAGCAGCACCGGGCGCGGTCGCGCGCGCAGGGCGGCGGCCAGGCGTTCCTGCAGCTCGTTCGTCCAGCCTTCGGCCGCCAGCAGGATGAAGCCGTCGGCTTGCTCAAAGGCATCGCCATGGGCCGGGGCCTCGGGCACCAGATGCAGCAGGCGCCCGGGCAGGTCCGACAAGTCGGCATCGGCCGGGGCCATCACGCCCCAGGTCTGTAGCGGCAGGGTGTGCAGGTGCAGGCGCAGGGCTTCGCGGCTGGAGACGATTTCTTTCGGTGCAAAGTCGAAGCCCAGGGCGGCGTACTTGCGCGCCAGTGCGACCACCGGCACGCTGGCGGCGTTGCTCACCACCCGCACGTGCCGGCCGGCACGGCGCAGGGCGACGATGCGATCAGCCGCGCCCGCGATGGCGGTCTCGCCGATGTTGAGCACGCCGAAGGCGTCGAAGAAGAAGGCGTCGTACGCGTCCGTCAGCGGCGCCAGATCCGGCGCGGTGCCGTAGTGGGCCGGAAAGCTGGCCGCGGGCAGCACATGGCGTAGCGATTCGTAGGCCTGCAGCAGCGCAGGCGCGGTCAAGGGAGGCAGCATGGGGGCTATCGTATGCCGGCGCGCAGGAAGCTCTGCATGAACTGGCGCTGGAACAGCAGAAAAGCCAGCAGCAGCGGCGCGGTGGAGATCAATGTGGCGGCGTTGATGATGGACCAGTCGATGCCCTGGTCGGTGCCGGCAAACACCGCCAGGCCTACCGTGAGCGGGCGCGTCTCCACCGAGTTGGACAGCACCAGCGGCCACAGGAAGTCGTTCCAGCTCCCCAGGAACAGGAACAGCGCCAGCGTCACCGTGATCGGCGCGAGCAGCGGCAGCACGATCCGGCCAAAGATCCGCGCCTCGCT
>CAZJKR010000147.1:638-8293 GCA_964546615.1 uncultured Curvibacter sp. | reverse complement strand
CTGGCCATGGCCACCATGGACACCATCAAGCTGTTCGGCGGCGAGCCGGCCAACTTCCTGGACGTGGGCGGCGGTGCTACCCCCGAGAAGGTCACCGAAGCCTTCAAGATCATGCTCAAGAACCCCAAGGTCAAGGGCATTCTGGTCAACATCTTCGGCGGCATCATGAAGTGCGACACCATTGCCAGCGGCGTGATCACCGCCTGCAAGGCCGTGAACCTGAGCGTGCCGCTGGTGGTGCGCATGAAGGGCACCAACGAAGACCTGGGCAAGAAGATGCTGGCCGAATCCGGCCTGCCCATCATCGCCGCAGACACCATGGCCGAGGCCGCGACCAAGATCGTGGCAGCCGTCAAGTAAGCCCGGAGAACACACATGTCGATCTACATCAACAAAGACACCAAGGTCATCACCCAGGGCATTACTGGCAAGACCGGCCAGTTCCACACCGAGAAGTGCCAGGAATACGCCAACGGCAAGAACTGCTTCGTGGCCGGCGTTAACCCGAAGAAGGCCGGTGAGTCGATCTTCAACATTCCGATCTACGCCTCCGTCAAGGAAGCCGCCCAGCAGACCGGCGCCACCGTGTCCGTGATCTATGTGCCGCCGGCGGGTGCCGCCGACGCCATCTGGGAAGCCGTCGAGGCCGACCTCGATCTGGCCATCTGCATCACCGAAGGCATCCCGGTGCGCGACATGCTCATGGTGCGCAACAAGATGAAGGCCAAGGAAGCGGCCGGCGGCAAGAAGACCCTGCTGCTGGGCCCGAACTGCCCGGGCCTGATCACGCCCGACGAGATCAAGATCGGCATCATGCCCGGCCACATCCACCGCAAGGGCCGCATCGGTGTGGTGAGCCGTTCCGGCACGCTGACCTATGAAGCCGTGGCCATGCTGACTGAAGTGGGTCTGGGCCAGTCGACCGCGGTGGGCATCGGTGGCGACCCCATCAACGGTCTGAAGCACATCGACGTCATGAAGGCCTTCAACGACGACCCCGACACCGATGCCGTCATCATGATCGGTGAAATCGGTGGTCCGGACGAAGCCGAGGCCGCACGCTGGTGCAAGGCCAACATGAAAAAGCCCGTGGTCGGCTTCATCGCCGGCGTCACGGCGCCTCCCGGCAAGCGCATGGGCCACGCGGGCGCCCTGATCGCCGGCGGCGCCGACACGGCCGATGCCAAGCTGGCCATCATGGAGGAGTGTGGCTTCGTTGTGACGCGCAACCCCTCCGAACTGGGCAAGCTGCTGAAGGCGCAGCTCTAAGCGCGGTACGGCCCATACCGCCCTGCCGGCAGGGCGGTATTGCGGTTTTCCACAATATCAAGCCTGATGGTCCGCTCGGACAATCAGGCTTGTTTTTTGACAACCAGGGCGCTGCCCGGCAGGCCCGATAAGAAAGATCAACGTGGAAGAATTCCTCACAGCCCATTTCTGGGTGGCCGTTGGCCAGATCATCCTGATCGACATCCTGCTCGGTGGCGACAATGCCGTCGTCATTGCCCTGGCCTGCCGTTCCCTGCCGCCCCATCAGCGCACCAAAGGCATCCTCTGGGGCACGGCGGGTGCCATCGTCCTGCGCGTCATCCTGATCGCGTTTGCCTTGGCGCTGCTTGCGGTGCCCTACCTCAAGCTCGTCGGTGCGGCCCTGCTGGTCTGGATCGGCGTCAAGCTGCTGGTGCCGGAGGATGAGGACGAACACAGCAACATCCAGTCGAGCGACAAGCTCTGGGGGGCGGTCAAGACGGTGATCGTGGCCGACCTGGTCATGAGCGTGGACAACGTCATTGCCATTGCCGGCGCGGCCCAGGGCGCAGGCGAGCAGCACCAGCTGCCCCTGGTCATCTTCGGCCTGCTGGTGAGCATTCCCATCATCGTCTGGGGCAGCCAGCTGGTGCTCAAGCTGATGGACCGTTTCCCCATGATCATCACCCTGGGCGGCATGCTGCTGGGCTGGATTGCCGGCACCATGGCGCACACCGACCCGGCCATCGTCGACTACCTGCCGCAGGAAAAGGTCTGGAACTACGCTTTCGGCATCACCGGTGCCGTGCTGGTGCTGCTGGTCGGCAAGCTGATGGTGCGACGCAAGGCGGTGCAGGAGCCGGCCTGACGCTTGCTTCCTTCGGTCTGCCATGGGCCCGCTTGCGCGGGCCCATTTCATTTGCAGCATTCCGCGGCGGCATCTGGTACAAGTGATCCTGAAACGCAGTCCCGGCCCGATGGCCCCGCAAACCTGGCGCATCGAGGGCCTGGGGCGCCGGTCCGGGGTTGCCAGGGTGATGCGGACACGCCACAAGACCACAGCGGAACAATGATTTACAAGTTTTGCACCGAGACCGACGTCGGCCTGACGCGCGCCAACAATGAGGACGCGGCGCTGTTCGATGCGTCGGTCGGCCTGGCCGTTCTGGCTGATGGCATGGGCGGCTACAACGCCGGAGAGGTGGCCAGCGCCATGGCCACGCGCCTGATCCAGGCCGAGTTGGGCGCCTGGTTGGCCGCGGCCGGGACGCAGGCCAACGTGGGGGAGATCCGCCGCGCCATGGAAGGATGTGTCGATAATGCCAACAAGTCCATATTCGGGGCCGCCCAGGCCCATGTCCAGTACGCCGGCATGGGCACGACTCTGGTGGTCGGCGTTTTTCATGGCAGCAGCCTGGTGCTGGGGCACATCGGTGATTCGCGCTGTTACCGCTGGCGTCGGGGGACGCTGACGCAGATCACGCGTGACCATTCGCTGTTGCAGGAGCAGATCGACGCCGGCTGGCTGACGCCGCAGCAGGCGGCGGTGTCGACGAACCGTAATCTGGTGACGCGTGCGCTGGGTGTCGATGCGGCGGTGGCGCTGGAGTTGAACGAATGCCAGGTGCAGGCGGGTGACCTGTACCTCATGTGTTCCGACGGACTGTCGGACATGGTGAGTGATGCGGCCCTGGTGCGCCTGCTGGGGCAACCGGGCGAACTGGCGCCGCGCGCGCGGCAACTGATTGAGGCGGCCAACGGGCAGGGCGGGCGCGACAACATCACGGTGCTGCTGGTGCAGGCCGAGGCGGGTGGGGCCAAGCGGGGGCTGATGGCCCGGATGCTGGGAAAATGAAGCCCTTCGGGAGTGACACGATGAGCAGAGACAGGAGGAGTCAGGCATGCCGAAAATGATCGTCTCGATCGACGGCGTCGTCATCAAGGAAGTCCAGTTGACCCAGGAGCGCACGACGCTGGGCCGGCGTCCTTACAACGATGTGGTGATCGACAACCTGGCGGTCAGCGGCGAGCATGCCGTCGTGGAGATGGTGGGCGGCGAGGTTTTTCTGGAAGACCTCAACAGCACCAACGGCACCTACGTCAATGGCAAGGCCATCAAGCATCAGCAGCTCCACCATGGCGACGCCATCGAGGTGGGCAAGTACAAGATCCAGTTCCTCGACGAGGCCGAAGCCGCACGGCATGCGCCGGCCGCTTCGCCGGCGCTGCCCGGTGAGCGGGCTGCATCTTCGGCGCTGCCGGCCTGCATCCGGGTGCTGTCCGGCCCGGCCGCGGGGCGTGAATTGCCGCTGACCAAGGTGGTCACCACCGTGGGCAAGCCCGGGGTGGCGGTGGCTTCCATCACGCGGCGCCAGCAGGGCTACGTGGTGGCACTGGTGGAGGGCGCCGGCAATCCGCTGCTCAACGGCGCGCCGATCGCCGGTGAACCCGTCGCGTTGCGCAGTGGCGATCTGATCGAGCTGGCCGGAACGCAAATGCAGTTTATCCAGACCTGAGAGCCGGTGTCCCTGCCTTGTCGGCCGGGCAGGAGTTTGAAAGATGAGTGCAGTCATGAGACCAACGGCAGCGGACAAGGCGTCCGAGCAGGCTTTTTTCGAGTCGCAGAAGCTGCCGCCGGACAAGCGGGGGGTCAGCTTCGAAGTCCTGTTCTACCGGCAGTTGCAGCAGGTCACGGCCCGTATTCATGAGACGGAGAACATCGAGCAGATCATGCTCGAAGTCAGCCAGGACATCTGCAAGCTGCTCAACGCCGACCGGCTGACGCTGTATGCCGTTACCGAGGACCAGAGCGCGATTGTCTCCAAGCTCAAGACCGGCCTGAACACCAGCCGCGAACTCAAGCTGCCGATCAGCCCGCAGAGCCTGGCCGGCTACGTGGCCTTCAGCCGCCAGATGCTCAATCTGGCCGATGTGTACGACGATGAAGCCCTCAAGCAGATCCATCCGGCGCTGACCTTCCTCAAGGAGGTCGACAAGCGCTCGGGCTACCGCACCAGGCAGATGCTGGTGGCGCCCATTCTGGAGGGCGACGCCCTGTATGGCGTGCTGCAGGTCATCAACAACAAGAGTGACCAGCTCTTCGGCGAACTGGAAGTCGAGGGGGTGGCGCAGCTGTGCAAGACCCTGGCCACGGCCATTCGCCAGCGCATGCAGAAGGCCGACGAAGGCCAGCGCCGCAAGGCCACCAAGTACGACGGTCTGGTGGCCGACGGCGTGCTGACCGACGAAGAATTGAAGCTCTGCATCCAGCAGGCGCGCGAGCAGGGCGTGTCGGTCGAGCATCTGCTGACGGCGAACTACCAGCTGCCGCCGGCACAGATCGGCCCCTCGCTGGCCAAGTTCTTCGGCGTGCCGTATGAACCGTTCAACGCGGGGCGCATCCGCTCCGAGATGCTGCACGGCCCGCTCAAGCGCGAATTTGCCGAAGGCCAGGGCTGGATTCCCCTGGAGGAGTCGCCCGAGGGGCTGGTCATCATGTGCCTCGACCCGGAGGCCACGCGCGGCGCGCGGGTGGTGCCGCAGGTCTTCCCCCGCATCAGCAAGTTCGCCTACCGGGTGACGACGCAGGCCGAGTTTGCCGAAACGCTGAACCAGCTGTTCGGCGGCATCGACACCACCTCGATCGACCAGATGCTGGCCGACCTCTCGGCCCCGATCGACGACGAGGGCAGCAACGACGACTCGCTCGAATCGGCGGCCGCCGACAACGAACTCGTCAAGTTCGTCAACAAGGTCATCATCGACGCCTACCACCAGAAGGCCTCGGACATCCACATCGAGCCCATGCCCGGCAAGCTCAAGACCGGCATCCGCTTCCGCATCGACGGCACGCTGGCACCCTACATTGAAGTGCCGGCGCATTTCCGCCAGGCCATGGTGACGCGCCTGAAGATCATGTGCGACCTCGACATCTCCGAGCGCCGCAAGCCGCAGGACGGCAAGATCAAGTTCAAGAAATACGGGCCGCTGGACATTGAACTGCGGGTGGCCACCATTCCGTCGGCTGGCGGCGTGGAAGACGTGGTCATGCGTATCCTGGCCGCGGGCGAACCGATCCCGCTGGAGAAGCTCGGCCTGACGCCGCACAACCGCGAACGGCTGGAGGTCACCGTCAGCAAGCCCTACGGCCTGTTCTACGTCTGCGGCCCCACCGGCTCGGGCAAGACCACCACGCTGCACTCCATCCTCAAGTTCCTCAACACGCCCGAAACCAAGATCTGGACCGCCGAAGACCCGGTGGAAATCACCCAGAAGGGCCTGCGCCAGGTGCAGATCAACCGCAAGGCCGGCATCGACTTCGCGCTCGTCATGCGCGCCTTCCTGCGGGCCGACCCGGACATCATCATGGTCGGCGAGTCGCGCGACAAGGAAACCGTGGCCATGGGCGTGGAGGCCTCGCTCACCGGCCACCTGGTGTTCTCCACCCTGCACACCAACTCGGCGCCGGAGTCCATCACCCGCTTGCTCGACATGGGCATGGACCCGTTCAACTTTGCCGATGCGCTCCTGGGCATCCTGGCGCAGCGTCTGGCCAAGAAGCTGTGCGACTGCAAGCAGGCTTATCACCCCGGCACCTCGGAGATCAACAGCTTCATCGCCGAATACGCCGACGAGCTGCGCCACACGCCGGCCTGGAAGGCCGACTTCAGCGGTGAGGCGCAGAAACTGTTCGAGGACTGGGTGGAGCGCTACGGCGACAACGGCAAGCTGCGCTTCTACAAGGCCGTGGGCTGCGACAAGTGCAACAAGACCGGCTACAAGGGCCGCCTGGGTCTGCACGAGCTGCTGATCGCCGACGACCGCATCAAGAAGCTGGTGCAGGAGCGTGCCCGCGTGGCCGAGATCTTTGCCGCCGCGGTGGAAAGCGGCATGCGCACCCTGAAGATGGACGGCATGGAAAAGATCATGCTGGGCCAGACCGACCTCAAGCAGGTGCGCTCGGTCTGCATCAAGTGACAGGAATCGGCTGACAAAAATGTCGCGACCCAGGAGGTGGGCGACAAAATTGCGCCGCCAAAGTGCTCGTACTGATAAAACCGGAAGCGAAAATCGGTAATTTCCGGCGATCAGGGCCTGGCACGGTATCTGCTGAACAGCAAGCTCAATGATTTTGTTGTCATGCAACTTACCAAGGAGTTTTTCATGAAGCGTTCCATGCAAAAGGGTTTCACCCTGATCGAACTGATGATCGTGGTGGCCATCATCGGTATTCTGGCCGCCGTCGCGCTGCCGGCGTACCAGGACTACACCGTGCGTGCCCGCGTGTCCGAAGGCATGGTGGCCGCCTCCGTGGCCAAGGTCAATGTGGCCGACGTGCTGGCCAACGGCCAGAACAGCGCGGCTGGTTATTCGGCAGGTTACACCCCGCCGGCCGCTTCGCCCAACCTGACCTCGGTCGCCATCGCCGCCGCGACGGGCCAGATCACCCTGACCACCACCGCGCGCGCTGGTAACGGCACCTTGGTGCTGGTGCCTTATGTGACGACAGGTGGTGCGAACGTGGCGCTGCCTGACGCCACCGCAGCCTTCACGCCGCCGGCCGATGCGCTGAAGTGGCAGTGCCACTCGGCCACCGTGGCTGCGGTGGTGTCGCCGGCCCCGACGGTGGCTGCCACCTTGCCGGCTCGTTTTGCGCCGACCGAGTGCCGTTAAGCCGCATGCCGGTCCAGCCGGTGTAAAAAGAGCGCTTCGGCGCTCTTTTTTTTGCCTGCCTGTTCTCTGACACCCTGCTTGCTCTACATAGTTTCCAGAGCCCCATGTTCATGCCTCTTGTCCATCGTCTGAAGTCGGCGGGCCGCGTCGCGCTCTGGCATCTGCTGGGTAGTGCCCTGGTGGCGGCTGCCGCTGCGGCGCTGGTGCTGGGCCTGTGGTATCCGCCGCCCTACGACGCCCTGTCGGGCGGCATGCACTTGTTCGGCCTGCTGGTGGGGGCAGATCTGGTCTGCGGCCCCTTGCTGACGCTGGTGCTGTTCAGCCCGCAAAAAAAACGCGCTGAACTGATGCGCGATCTGGGGCTGGTGGGCCTGCTGCAGGTGATGGCCTTGCTCTACGGGCTGTGGACGGTGGCCGCGGCGCGGCCGGTGTTTCTGGCCTTCGAGGGCGACCGCTTCCGTGTGGTCAGTGCCGCCGACATCGAGCCGGCCGACCTGCCCAATGCGCAGCCGCAGTTCCAACGGCTCGGCTACGCCGGGCCGCGCATCATTGCCGCCCGGGTGGCGCGAGCGGGCGATGCGGACTTCCTGCGCAGTGTGGAGTTGTCCTTGCAGGGCCTGGCACCGGCCCAGCGCCCGAGCGCCTGGCGTCCCTACGCGCAAGCGCGGGAGGCGGTGGTGGCCAAGGCGCAGCCGCTGGCCGCGCTGCTGGCGCGCTACCCGGCGCGCGCCCGG
>CAZJKR010000147.1:0-628 GCA_964546615.1 uncultured Curvibacter sp. | reverse complement strand
GGGCCTGCCGCTGGAGCAGCTGGGCTATCTGCCGGTGCAGGGGCGGCAGGACGTGTTCTGGGTGGCGCTGGTGGCCCTGGAGGATGCCCGGGTCATCGGTTTTCTGGATGTCGACGCGCTCTGAGCCCGGGTGGCAGGTCTGGCGTGGCATGAGCAGGGCGTGGGCTTGACCAAACCGGCGCGGAAAACACCGGCGCATTTGCGTCTCGCGGCCGCAAGCGTGGCCGTGCTGCTGCCCTGGCTCATTCCCTGGGCCGGCGGCCCGGCCCCTTCCGTCACGCCGCTGTTGTTGGCCTGGGCGGCAGCAGCGATCGGCTGGCTGGTCTGTGCCCGCGGGCCGGCTGGGTGGCCGGCACCACGCTGGGCCGCCATCTTGGCCGGGGGCTGGTTGGCGGCAGCCTTGCTCAGCGCGGTGCTGGGTCTGCTGCAATATGCCGGCCTCAGCGCTGCCCTGGCACCGTGGGTGAGCAGCGCGCCGGCCGGCGAGGCCTTTGCGCAGCTGCGACAGCGCAACCAGTTCGCCACCCTGACCAACATCGGTCTGGTGGCGCTGTTGTGGTGGGCGCTGCAGTGGCAAGGCGCGGCGCCGGGGCGCGGGCGCCGCGGGCTGTGGCTCGGCCTCGCCGCC
>CAZJKR010000146.1:0-8325 GCA_964546615.1 uncultured Curvibacter sp. | reverse complement strand
AATCAGGACACCGTTGCTTCGTCGGTGCGGCTGTCGCCCTTGTTGTCCTTCCAGCTCACGCTGATCTTGTCGCCCGCCTTGGCGCCCTTGACCACGAACTGCAGGAACGGGTTCTTCGACACCGCCGGGCCCCATTCGGCCGTCATCACCACCTTGCCATTGTGCGAGGCGCTCACCTCGCTGATGTACCAGGCCGGAATCGTCTTGCCCGCCGAGTCCTTGCGCTGGCCGGACTCCATCTCGTGGCTCATGAGAACGCGTACGGTGGCCTTGTCACCAGCGGCTTGGGCGCGAATGCGCATCGGATCTGCCATTTTGAAACTCCTAAATCTGTGTTGAATCGATGGTCTGTCTTGGCACGCGGATCAACCGCCGCAGCCGCCCAGCGTGACCTTGACTTCCTTCTTCGCATAGAAGGCCTTGCCGTCCGCCATGATCGCCACCGCGTACACGTCCGAGGACTGGCCCATCTTGGCGCGCGTGGCAAAGTTGGCCTCCACCGCGTCGGTCACGTTGAACAGCGCCACCATCGCCGCCGGGTTCTTCTCCACCAGAATCAGCACCCGCTTGGCGCCAGCCAGCGTGGTGCTGGCCGTCAGCGGCACCACCGCACCGTTTTCCGCAATGTCAGGCCCGCCAATGGTGACGTCCTTGCTCTCCACCGGGGCCCCAGCACCCAGTGCCTTGGCCACTTCAGCCAGCGTCTTGGCTTCAAAGGCCGCCTTTTCGTAGGCCAGCGCGTGCTGCGGGAACAGCCCGGTGGAGGCCAGCAGGCCCGCCACCACGGCGCTTTGCTTGAGTGTCTCGCGACGAGTTTGCATGTCGATCTCCTTGGTTAAGTACATGCTAATGGAAAAATATAGTAACCGGAACCGGTACTTACACTTACTTCGCAGCGCCCGCGGCCAGCCACGCGGCAATGGTCCGGGCTTCGGCGTCGCTCAGAGACTGGGCAGGCATCGGGATCGGCCCCCAGACACCGGAACCGCCATTTTTCACCTTGCCGGCCAGATAGTCCACCTTGCCGGCGTGCTTCTTGGCAATCTCGGCAAAGCTCGGCCCCACCAGTTTCTTGTCCATGGCATGGCAGGCGGTGCAGCTGTACTTGGACGTCAGGGCAATGGCAGCCTTGCTGTCAGCACCCCCTTCGGTCTTGGCAGCCGGCTTGGCTTCGGCCTTGGCCGGCGCTGCGGCCACCGTTGCTGCGGCCGCGGCCGCCGCCCCCGGACCCTTGGGCTCGGGCTTGGTGGTGTCGGCGCCGCGCTGCGGCCCGACCAGACGGTTCTGCTCGGCGAGGTTGCCGTGGGCATCCCGCGCGAAGTCGGGCAGGAATGACGAGACCTTGGCTTCGGTTGCGCAGTCCTTCATGCAGGCCACGTTCTTGGTGTCGGGCTTCTTGCCCTTGCCAAATTCATTCCCCGGCCACATGGCGTGGTCGAACGTCATGCCGTTGCGGTTGGGCATGCGCTTCTGCACGTCGGCGATGTTCTTGTCGGACATCACGAAGTCGTCCGGCACGATGCCGCCGAGGTTGAGCAGGAAGGCCGTGACCGCGTACACCTCTTCGGTGGTCAGCGACTTGGGGGCATTCCAGGGCATGGCGCGGTTGATGTAGTCCCACAGCGTCGAGACGGTCGGCACCTTCATCAAGGTGGTGCGGCCCGGGTAATCGGCGCGCTGCAGATTGGCCACGCGGCCGTTCTTGATGTCTTCGGCCGTGGTGCCACCCACCAGCGGGCTGAACACCTCACCGGATTCGCCGAAGATGCCGTGGCAGTGCGCGCACTTGCCTTCCCACACATCCTGGCCCTTGGCCACGCTGCCGGAACCGGCAGGCAGGCCCTTGAAATCCGGACGCACATCGATGTCCCAGGCGGCCACTTCCTTCGGCGTGGCATCGCGGCCGACACCGGGGTACTTGCTGCCGGTCTGCGCACCGGCCAAACCAGCCACTGCCAGCAGGGCAGCGGTCAAGACTGCTTTACGAAACCTGAACATTTTTCACCTCACCGCTTTCCTGCACCAGCCAGGACTGGATGGCATTGTTGTGATAGATCGAACGCGTGCCGCGCACGGCACGCAGCTGTTTGTAGGTCGGCTGCACGAAGCCGGTGTCGTCGGTGGCACGGCTCTGGATGATGGCCGGCTTGCCGTCCCAGACCCAGTCCAGGTTGAAGCGCGTCAGCGCCTTGGACAGCACCGGGGTCTCCAGGCGCGCGCGACGCCAGTTGCGACCGCCGTCGACCGACACATCCACGTGCTTGATCTTGCCGCGACCCGACCAGGCCAGGCCGGAGATGTTGTAGAAGCCCTTGTCCAGCAGCACCTGGCCACCGGACGGCGTGGTCACCACGCTCTTGCATTCCTGGATGTTGGTGTACTGACGGTGCAGGCCGTTGGGCATGAGGTCGATGTAGTGCACCGCCTCGTCCTTGGCCGCATAGGGCTGGTCGCCCAGTTCGATGCGGCGCAGGTACTTGACCCAGCTCACACCCTGCACGCCCGGCACCACCAGTCGCAGCGGGTACCCCTGCTCGGGGCGCAGCATCTCGCCGTTCTGGCCGTAGGCCACGATCACTTCACCCGACTTGATGAGGTCCATCGGAATGGTGCGGGTCATGGAGGAGCCATCGGCACCCTCGGCCAGCACGAACTTGCCGTTCTTCAGATCGGCGCCGGCCAGCTCCAGCAGCGTGATCAGCGGCACGCCGGTGAACTCGCTGCAGGAAATCATGCCGTGGGTGTACTGCACGGTCGGCACGGCCACGTTGCCCCACTCGGTGGCAGAGTTGGCACCGCACTCGATGAAATGGAAGCGCGACACGGACGGCAGGCGCATGATTTCGTCCATGGTGAAGACCTTGGCGGCCTTGACCATGCCGTTGACCATCAGGCGGTGCTTGGACGGATCGACATCCCACCAGCCCTGGTGGTGACGCTCGAAATGCAGGCCGCTGGGGGTCACGATGCCGAACAGCGACTGCAGCGGCGCAAAGGACACCGAGGCCTGGGTGGTCTGCGTCAGGCCCGGGCTGGGGCGGCGCTGCACGTTGACTTCGAACTTGGACGGCTTGCCGTAGCCTTCGGCAGCCACGCCCTGGCCCAGACCCGTGCTGTGCTCAGGCAGGTTGAGGATGTTGGGATCCCCGCCTTCGACCGGCACCGGGTTGCCCTGTGCCAGCGCGGCGGTGCCGGCGGCACCCGCCGCAGCGGCGGCAAAGGCATTGCGAATGAAACTGCGTCGGCCCTGCTTGGCTTCGGCGAAGACGGTTTTCACCCCGTCCTGATTCAAAAAATTCTCGGGCGCCTTGCGGATCCTGCCCGAGATCACGTCGTCTTGCATCACACACTCTCCTTCATGAGTTGCCAAGTAGCGGTCATCTCTTTGCACCGCCCACAAGTTCAGCCCTGCCGATCCTCGTGGACCTCTTTCACTTCGCGGCTGATCTGCGCGCAGACCGCCTTGCACACCCGCACCACCGTCTCGTCGGCGATGCGGTAAAAAACCTGCGCCCCACTGCGCCGTTTACCCACGACGCCAGCCCGGTACAGCACGTTCAGGTGCTGCGACATGTTGGGCTGGGACACCTCGATCCCCTGCAGCAGCTGAGAGACATTCTTCTCGCCATCACACAACGCGCCGATGATGCGCAGCCGGATCGGGGTCGAAAGCACCCCGAACAGCTCGGCCGCACCATCGAAATCCGATGTCTGCGCGTCCTGGGCGGGATCAACTCTCATTTGCTACATCTCAATATTCACATACACTAATATAAAGGTTAAACCAGAACCATAACCCAGGGTTTATACCTATTCCCGACTTTTTTGATCAGTTAGTCTTACTTGGCGAACCGGTAGTGATCCCGGTTCAGCACGGCTGCCACGGCTGTCACCTCTTCCGGGAACAGGCCCAAGTTGAGTTCCGTGTTGCACTGCTCGACCATGCCGCGCAGATAGCCGGGTGTGTTGATGCGCCCGGCCGGCTTGTAGATGGCGTTGCCATTTCCCCCCACCTTCTGCTGGTGGCAGGCGACACATTTGTTTTCGGCAATGAGCCGCTCACCCAGCTTCAGGTCCGCGCCACGAAAGACTTCGGGCACTTCAGCTGCCGCCGAAGTGAACACGGACATCAGGAGATAAGCCAATTTACGCATAACGGCAGAGTATCCAATGCATCGTTGCAAAGCAAGATCGAAAACCCCTTGGGCCCCGTGGCCACAGGATCGGAGCCGGGTCTGCAACCCGGCCCCGGCCCGGGGCCTCAGGTCAAGGTGGCGATCAGAACTTCCAGCCGAACTGGACACCCAAGGCCTGCTGGGACATCTTGATGGTCTCGTTGCCGCCATTCACCCCCAGGGAAGTGAACAGAGAGGCACCGGAAACGGAATTCGACGGCGCATACATGTAGGAGAAGGTCACTTCCGTCTTGTCCGACAGTGCATAGGTCCCGCCCAAGGTGTAGTGCGTGGTCACCACCCCCGGCGCCAGGATGTTGAAGGTCACGTCACGGCTCCTGACCGGATTGTCGCCAATGTTCAGACCGGCCCGCAGGGTCCACTGCGGGCTGGCCTGCCATTGCATGCCCAGCTTCCAGACATTGACATCCGCCCAGCCGAATCCACGGCCGTTGGGGGTCCCCAGCTGGGCCGTGTTGGTGCTCGGATTGCCCACCGATGGCACGGCGCTGTATTTGATGACCTGGTAGTCCAGTGCCACCGTGATGCCGGACGAAGGCTGGAAGCTGGTGCCCAGCGTGAAGTTCTCGGGAATGTCGAAATTGCCGCCGTCCGCAAACAGGCCGGCGTATCTGGACAGTTTGGACATGGCGATCTTCGGCGAATAGGACACGCCGATGTTCACCTTGTCGTTGAGCTTGCCAAGATAGCCAAGTCGGACGCCGAAGCCGTTGCTGGTATCGAAGCCGTTGTTGGTCACCTTGCTGTTGTCGCTCGACAGCTGCTTGAAGAACTGCAGTCCGTCCGCCTTGAACTGCTGGTGCACCAGCAGCGGTGAAATGCCGAACGAGTGGTTGTCGCTGACCTTGTAGGCAATCGTAGGTGCCACGATCAATTGCGTCAGGTCGATCCCCAGCCGGCCGTCGCCGCACAGGGCGTTCTTGCCCGTTGTCAGGCCGGCACCCGTACAGTTGGTGTTGCCACCGGCGTAGTCGGTGTTCATGCCCCCGTTGCCATACACCGTGACACCGACCGCCAGCTTGTCGTTCAATGCGCGGTTGTAGGCGAATTCAGGCACATAGAACAGGCTGCTGTCGCTGTCGACCGAAACGTCAATGCCGGCGGTACTGCCCTTGCGCTCCATCCCGCGGCTCGGCATGAACAGGTCGACACCGACTTCCATGCGGTTGCCGGCCCAGGCTGCGGCCGCCGGGTTGTTGGCTCCCGCGAATGCGTTGTCCGTCATGGCCACGGAAGCACCCCCCATGCCCTTGGCCTTCATGCCGTACCCATGCGAAAAATAGCCGTTGGTCGCCATGGCGGCGCTCAGAGGTCCGGCAACGGCCACGGCGATGACCGCGTTGCGAATGGTTTTCGATTTGCCCACAAATGTCTCCTGTATTTATGTGTATTGCGCTGCCGACTTAAAACTCGCCCTTGGAGCCGCGTTCCATCATTTCCCAGATGGTGTCGCGGACCTTCCAGGCGTTCTCCTTCAAGGGGGACGGCAACCTGCGGCCCATCTTGACCATCATGTCCATGTTGAGCGTGTACATCCACAGACCGTCGTCCTTCTCCACCACGGTGATGCGGCACGGCAGGTAAGCCGACATGTGCGGGCTGAAATCGACCATCTCGCGCGCGGTGGTCGGCGTGCAGAAGGAATAGACCTTGAGGAACTTCTGCGGCTTGCCGGTGCGTGCCTCCAGCTCCTTGGACAGTGGCAGATCGCCCACGCCCTTCATGTTGCGCTCGGCGGCGATCTGGGTCAGCACCTGCTCGAGGTCGTTGATCGACACGCCGTCCTTGACCTTGCGCTCCCAGGTGGTGGCCACGGCAATGTCACCCTCGGCCTCGATCCAGCGGTCCCACATCTTGCTGGCTTCCGCGCCGGCACCGTCCTCGAGCTTGCCCATCGTGCTGATCGTGCCGCAGCCGGTCAGAAAAACAGCTGCCAGCAGGGGCAGCATCCACAGGGATTTGATGATTCGCTTCACGTTTGTTCCTCGTTCGATAAAAGGCCACTGTCGATCGACAGCTTGACAACGCCGATGTACTTCGACCCCGGTCATTGCGGCTGAAGTGATGGTCCGCGAATCCAGAGCAGTCGGATATTGGGATGAACCCTATACCCTGCAGGGTAGGGTAAACGAGCAAGAAACGCCTAGGCTCGCCTCACACAATCTGGCAAACTGCCAGCAGATCCACCATGAAGTCACCTATCACCATGGCAAACAAAATCACTCCGCAGAGCATTGAGGCGAGCACGCCGGCCGCCACCTACCGCGCCGATCACCAGAAGGACGTGGTCAACCGCCTGCGCCGCATCGAGGGCCAGGTGCGCGGTCTCATCGAGATGATCCAGAGCGGCCGTTCCTGCGAGGATGTCGCCCTGCAGATGTCGGCCGCGCGCAAGGCCATGGACAAGGCCTTCTACCGCATGATGGCCTGCTCGGTGATCGAAGCGGTCTACGACGCCGAGAACGACACCGACGCGATTGCCGAAGTCGAGAAATCCACCCGCCTGCTCGAGAAGTTCGGCTGAACCGAATGCAAAAGGGCCGTCCTGTCGGACGGCCCCCTGGATACCGGTTTAACGCGGGTCGCTGCCGGCCGCGTTTACTTGGCCCCCGCCAGCACCCAGCCGGCCAGCGTCCTGGCGTCGGCATCACTCAGCGCCGCCTGCGCCGGCATCGGCACCGGCCCCCACTTGCCCGCGCCACCCTTCTTGATGCTGCCGGCCAGCATGGCATCGGCCTCTTTCTGGCCGCCGTACTTCTTGGCCACGTCCTGAAAGGACGGGCCCACCATCTTGCGATCGACGGCATGGCAAGCCATGCAGGCATTCTTCTGCGCCAGTTCCTTGCTGGCAAACGCCGGTGCGCTGGCCAGGGCGGTCGCAGCCCAAACGATGTGGATGTATTTCATTTGTTGTCTCCTCGGGTTGGTTGAAATGGAATCGTTCAGGCGTAGCGTGCCGCCATCGCCTCCAGAGCGATCGGCTTGATCTTCGAGGCCCTGCCGGCGCAGCCGAAGGCCTCGAAACGCGCCTTGACGATGCCGCATGCCGCCTTCTTGGCCGCCGCCAGCGCCTTGCGTGGATCGAACTCGCTCGGTTGCTTGGCAAACAGCTCGCGCATGGCGCCGGTCATGGCCAGGCGGATGTCGGTGTCGATGTTGATCTTGCGCACGCCGCTGCGGATGCCGCGCTGAATCTCCTCCACCGGCACGCCATAGGTTTCCTTCAGATCACCGCCGTACTGGCGGATGATGGCCAGCCACTCCTGCGGCACGCTGCTGGAGCCGTGCATCACCAGGTGCGTGTTCGGGATCTGCGCGTGGATGGCCGCGATGCGGTCAATGGCCAGAATGTCGCCGGTGGGCTTGCGCGTGAACTTGTAGGCGCCGTGGCTGGTGCCGATGGCAATCGCCAGCGCGTCGACACCCGTCTTCGCCACGAAGTCCTTGGCCTGCACCGGGTCGGTCAGCATCATGTCGTGCGTGAGCTTGCCCTCGGCGCCCACGCCGTCTTCTTCACCCGCCTCGCCGGTTTCCAGCGAACCCAGGCAACCCAGTTCGCCTTCCACCGACACACCCACCGGGTGCGCCATCTCGCAGACGCGGCGCGTGACGTCGACGTTGTAGTCATAGCTGGCGGGGGTCTTGCCGTCGGTCATCAGCGAGCCGTCCATCATCACGCTGGTGAAACCGGAGCGGATCGACTGCTGGCACACGGCGGCCGACGTGCCGTGGTCCTGGTGCACCACCACCGGAATGTCCGGATGGGTTTCCACCGCCGCCAGCATCAGGTGGCGCAGGTAGGCCTCGCCCGCGTACTTGCGCGCGCCAGCACTGGCCTGCAGGATGACCGGGCTGTCGGTTTCCTGTGCCGCTTCCATGATGGCCAGCACCTGCTCCAGGTTGTTGACGTTGAACGCCGGCACGCCGTAGCCGTGTTCGGCGGCGTGGTCCAGCACTTGTCTCAGCGATGCGAATGCCATGGGAGTCTCCTCGGATGAAATATGAATGAAATCAGGTTCTGCGCTTTGTTCTGCTTGCGCGTTTCGCTATCAACTTGATAGCAATCAGCCATCAGCACGCTTGGCCAGAATCTCGAACGCCGGCAGGGTCTTGCCCTCCAGCACCTCCA
>CAZJKR010000145.1:0-8340 GCA_964546615.1 uncultured Curvibacter sp. | reverse complement strand
CGCGGCAAGGGGGCAGGGGACCCGTTGCGCGTGACGGCGGGCAACTTCGTGCGCACGGTGCCGCTGGCCGTGGCGCTTTCGCTGCTGACGCTGGCCGGCGCGCGGCTGGACGCCGCGGGCGTGGCCTATGCGGTAGCGTCGGGTGCCATCACCTCCGGTGTGGGCTACGCCATCTGGTACACCGCGCTGCCGCACCTCAAGGCCACCAGCGCCGCCACGCTGCAGCTCAGCGTGCCGGTGATTGCCGCGCTCGGCGGCATCGTCTGGCTGGGTGAGCCGCTCACGCTGCGCCTGCTGCTGGCTTCGGTCGCCATCCTGGGCGGTGTTGCGTTGGTGATCCGCAAGCAGGCACAATGAAAGCGGGCACTCAGGTGCCCGCACAGACCGCGCAAGAGCAACCCACCATGAAGACCCTCCACCGCAGACTCAAACTGACCACGGCGCTGTTGACGCTGGCTTTGCTGGCGGCTTGCGGCACTCCCAGCGTCTACCAGGACGAGGCGTTCAGCAAAACGTCGCCGTACTTGAAAGACTTTCGACAAGGCGAGGCGCAAGCCTGCGATGCAGCGCAGCGTGCGCTGCTGAGCCAGGGCTACCGCATCGAGTGGGCCGAGGGGCATAACGTGCGCGCCAAAAAAGACTTTCAGCCTGATGAAGACATCAACGTCACGATCGACTTCGATGTGGTCTGCAAGCCCAGCGGCAGCGGCTCCACGGTTTTCGTCAATGCGGTGGAAACCACCTACGAGCTCAAGAAGACGTCGGGCGCCGCCAGCCTGAGCGTGTCCGGCGGCGGCATTGCCCTGCCCTGGGGCAAGAGCACGGATGCACTGGTGAAGGTGGCCGGCAAGACGATTGAAGACGAGAAGTTCTACAAACGCTTTTTTGATTTGCTGACGACTTACCTGGGCAAGTAAGCGGGCCGAGCGGGGTGCTGCACTCCATGCGCCTCCGACTTGAAACCGGACACATTTTCAACGACAGGCCTTGCACATGCCCCTCTTCGTAGCGCTGTTGCGCGGCATCAACGTGGGCAAGGCCAAGCGCGTGCCCATGGCCGAGCTACGCCTGTTGCTGGCGGAGCTGGGCTACACGGATGTGGTGACGCTGCTCAACAGCGGCAACGTGGTGTTCCGTGCCGCCAAGGGCACGCCGGCCAAGCACGCCGCGGCGATTGCGGCCGCAATTTCAGACAAGCTGAAGGTCGAGGTGCCAGTGATCGTCAAGTCGGCGCAGGAGCTGACGACGATCGTCGCAGACAACCCGCTGGCCGCGACGGCGACCGACCCTGCGCGGCTCCTGGTCGCTTTCGCGCAAGACGCCGCGGCGTTGTCGGGGCTGGCCGGCATCGAACCTCTGCTGGTGCCGCCGGAACAGTTCGTGGTCCGCCGGCATGCTGCGTACCTGAATTGCGTAAACGGCATACTTGAAAGCAAAGCGGGTAAAGCCTTGCTGGGCAAAGCCGGCCAATCGGTCACCACCCGAAACTGGGCCACCGTTCTCAAGTTGCAGGCATTGGCCGGGACTCAACGGTAACGGTTGAAAAACGCGATCATGCGTTCGGTGGCATCTTGCGTGACGGCGGCGTCATAGCGGTAGGCCATGCTCTCGCCGCGCACGGTGCGAAAGACGTAGCCGTTGTGCTCGGCCTTGTCCCAGCCGTGGGTGGTGCCCGGGTAGATGTGCCAGTGCACATCCTTGCCGGCTGCACGCATCTCCTCCAGCAGCGGGAAGCAGGTGGAGGGCGGGGTTTCGATGTCGAGCTCGGCCATCAGCATCAGGATCGGACGGTCGCTGTCGGCGCTGAGCATGGGCAGCATTGCCGTACCGACGGGCGCGCCGGCGTACGCGCCGGCAATGCTGCAGCTGCCGTAGTTGGCGACCGTGGCGCGAAAGCGCCCTTGGGCCTTGAATTTCTGCGCCCCCTCGGGGCTGGCCAGCAACGCCGCCGCGAGTCCGCCATACGAGTAACCAGTCTGGTAGACGCGCTCGCGGTCGATGTAGGGCAGGGTCCTCAGGTGGGCCAGCGCGTCGTAGGCGTCACGGGCAAACTCGGCCGGCAAGGGTTCGCGCACGCCAGCGCGGTAGCCACGCGGCCCGAAGGTATCCACGATGAGAACGGCGAAGCCTGCCTCAAGCAAGGATTTGGCGTGTACGCGCAAGTGATCCGAGACACCCTTGGTGGTGTTGATGACCACCGCCGGGAAGGGGCCGTCGCCCTCGGGCGCATAGACCTTGTTGGCCAGGGCCTGCACGCTGGTGAACATGCCGAGGCGTCCACGCTCCGGGCTGAACTTCAACGGGTCGGCCGTCGCCATCCAGCGCAAGGCCGCCGGGTCGAACACGGTGCTGATGCCGCAGTCCTGGCGCAACAGCGCACCGGCGGCGGGGCCGCTGGCGAAGGGTTGCTTGACCTTGCGGGCGGAGGCCAGCTGCAAGGTCGCGTCGACCGCCACCTTGCGCCGTTCGTCTTCCGACAACTGGCAGTAGACGCTGAGGTCTGGGTATTTGCTGCGGATGCTGTCGTAGATGAGCTGGACCTCGGGGTCGTTGCTGGCACGGACCGGCAAGGCCATGAGCGCGAGCAGCGCGAAACCCAGGGAAACGGTCGGTCGTCGGAACATGGGGATGCACCTTCAGGACGGACAAGGAACAGGCCGGCGGGGCCGACCTTGGCGGTGCGAGTCGTACCTGGCGTCAGCCGCCGCGGCACTCGCGGCCGACCTTCTGGCCGGCTTCACCGCCCACGACTTGGGGGTTGCCGCGGACCTTGCCCGACGCCATGAGACTCATCAAGGCCTCGGTCGAGGCCTTGCGGATGCCGTCCGGGCCTTTCTGGCACAGGGTCCGCATGTCCGGGTTGGCGGCCTTGACGGCGGCCACCACGGCCTCGACTTCGGCCGGGTCGGCGGCGGGTTGGGCATACAACGGCAAGGCGATCAGCGCGGTGGTCAGGCAGGCAAGTGGCTTGAGCATCATGGATGTCCTCCGGTTGTTGAAGGCCCCACGATACTGAGCCGAAAGAAAATCAGGACTCCGGATTAACCCGGGGTTTTGCCGCCGCGCCAGCGCGCCAGCAGCTCTTCGGCCGGTTCCGGCCGGCCATGCAGGTAGCCCTGCTGCACGAGTTCGGCGCGCGCGTTCAGGAATTCGGCCTGTTCGAGGGTTTCCACCCCTTCGGCCACGACCTTCAGGTGCAGATGGTGTGCCACCGACAGGATGGCCTCCACCAGGGCAGCGTCGTTCGGGTCGTGCGGCGCGTCCTGCACGAAGCTGCGGTCGATCTTCAACTCGTGGATCGGCAGGCGCTTGAGGTAGGCCAGCGACGAGTAGCCGGTGCCGAAGTCGTCGAGCGAGAAGCGCACACCGATGCTCTGGAGGTGCGCCATCTTGCGCACCACGCTGTCCATCTGGTCCATCACGATGCCCTCGGTGACCTCGATCACCAGATCGGTCGGCGCGGCGCTGTCGGCCTGCAGCAGATCTTGCACCACGTGCACGAAGCCGGGCTGGTGGAACTGGCGCGGGCTGACGTTGACCGAGATCGGCAGCGTCAGGCCGTCGTGCCGCAGCTCACCCAGGTATTGGCACACGCGCTTGAGTACCCAGCGGCCCACCTCGATGATCAGCTCGCTCTCCTCGGCAACCGGGATGAAGCTGCCAGGCGCCATCAGGCCGTGCACCGGGTGCTGCCAGCGCACCAGCGCTTCGGCGCCGACCATACGGCCCGAGGCGTCGACCTGGGGCTGCAGGTACAGCCGCAGCTCGTCGGCCACGACGCCGCGGCGCAGATCCTGCTCGATGGCAAAGCGCTGCATGATGCGCTGCTCCATCGAGGCGTCGAAGAAGGACGTCTGGCGCGTGCCGGCATCCTTGGCCCGGTGCAGCGCCGTGTCGGCGCGGCGCAGGATGTCAACCGGGTTCTCGCCGGCCACCTTGGGCAGCAGCGAGATGCCGATACAGCAGCTGATGTTGAGCGGTGCCGCGTGGTCGAGCGTGAAAACGCCATCAAGCTGCTCATGCAGCGCCTGCGCCAGACGCAGCGCCTGGGCCGAGGCGGCTTCCAAGTCGGTCGTGCCGGCGTGCTGCAGGATCGCGAATTCATCGGCACTCAGGTGCGCCAGGTATTCGCTGGCGCGCAGCAGTCCGCCCAGGCGCTCGCCCACCTGCTTGAGCAGCTGGTCGCCGGCTGCATGGCCCAGCGCGTCGTTGACGGTCTGGAAGCGGTCCAGGTTGAGCAGCAGCAGGGCGCCCACTTCGCCGGTGCGACCATGCGCGTGCACCATGTCCTGCAGGTCGAGCAGCAGCCGGTGGCGGTTGGGCAGCCCGGTGAGCGGGCTGAACCAGGCCAGTTGCTGCGCCAGGTGCTCGGCGTCCTTCTGCGCCGTCACGTCCAGCTGCACGGCCAGGTAGTGCGTGATCCGGCCATCGGGCTCGCGTACCGGCGCCACGTTCATGCTCAGCACGTAGTCACGCCCGCCCTTGTGGCGGTTGATCAGCTCGCCGGTCCAGCTCTCGCCGGCCTGCAGGGCGGCCCACATCGCCGGATAGACCTCGGCCGGGGTACGGCCGGAGCGCAGCAGGGCGGGCTTGCGGCCCAGTACCTCGCTGCGCTGGTAGCCGCTGATCTGCTCGAAGGCCCGGTTGACGTACTCGATGTGGCCGTCCAGGCCGGTAATGATGACGCTGGCCGGGCTCTGCTCGATGGCCTGCGAGAGCTGCAGCAACTGGGCCTGGGCCTGCTTGCGCTGGGAGATGTCGCGCGAGACGCCCATGAGGCGCGTGACCCGGCCCTGTTCGTCGGCCAGCAAGGTGCTGACAATCTCCAGCGGCACGCGGTGGCCGTCCTTGTGCAGGTGGGTGGTCTCGTTCGACACCGTGCGGCGCGCCTCGTCGCCGGCCGCGAAAGCCTGCAGCCGCCGCGTCAGCCCGGCACGCAGCCGCGGCAGCTCTTCGGCGCAGATCACCTGGTCGAGCGACAGTGCCAGCATTTCCTCGGGGCGATAGCCCAGCTGCTGCTGCACCGAGGGGCTGAGGTAGAGGTAGTGGTCCTGCTCAAGATCGTAGAGCCACAGCACGTCGCTGGTGTTCTCGGCCAGCAGCCGGTACTGGGCCTCGCTTTCGCTCAGCGACTGCTCGATGCGCCGCAGCTCGGTGATCTCGCGTGCCGAGTCCGCCAGGCGCTGGTGCTCCTCGTACAGGTAAAGGGCGCCGCCCAGGGACAGCAGCGCCAGGGCGCCGGCCAGCACCATCCAGGCGCTCTTGATCAAAGCGTTGTGCATCAGCTCGGCGCGATCCTGCTTGGCCAGCAGCCACCACTCGGTGCCGTCGATGCGTTCAATCACGCCGTAGGAGCGCACGCCGCGGTAGTCCAGCCCTTCGATCAGTTCGCCCGGAGCCACCTCGCCCAGCAGGCCGCGCACGCTCATGACGTCTCTGTCCTGCATCGGCACACGCTTGCGCAGCGCGGCATCGGGTCCGGACGAAACAGAAACGCCTCGGCCGTCTGCTGCGGCACGGGCCAGTCGCGCAGGGTGGGGTGCAGATGGGCCGGGGGCGTGTGGTGCAGATGGGCCGGGGGCGTGTGGTGCAGCACCACGACGGCCGGTTGGTGGGTTTCGGCCGCCAGCGGGGCGATGAAGGACAGGCGCAGCCGGCCGTCGTCGTCGCGCCAGGGGCCGACGCGCTGCGGCAGGTTGCTGGTGAGCGCCTCCAGCACGCCCTGGTGCAGGGTCGGGTGGGCAGCCGCCACGCGGCCTGTACGGTCGGCTTGCGGTGCCGTGAGTTCGCTGCTGAGCAGGCGCTGGCCTGCCACGTCGATGATCTCGACGCGTGAATAGACCGCGTCGTTGACGAAAAGGTGGTGAGAAACTGGCGCAGGCGCAACTCATCCGCCGAAGTTCCGCTGCCGCGCCAACGCAGCCAGGCCTCACGCAGCCCCTGGCTCCTTTGCGCCCAGCCGGCATCGCGCATGCGCTCGCGGTGCCAGCCGGCGATCTCGCGCGCCTTGGCGTCGGCAATCGCCTCCAGCTGGGCGCCAGCGCGTTCCCGCTCCTCGCTCAGGCTGTGCCAGATGGAGAGTGTGACCACGGTGCTGACGGACAGCGCCAGCAACGCCAGGAAAGCGAGCGAACGCCGCCGTGATGGTGTTGCTGCCCCCGGTTTGGCCGACGGCGCTGCCCGTTGCTGCAGGCGCCGCATCAGCCAGTAGAGCAGCCCCGAGGTGACGGCAACGAACAACCAGCCCTTGAGGGTGCTGGCCAGCAGCAGGTGTTCCGGGTTGGTGAAGGTCAACTCGACCAGATGGTCCGAGAGCAGGATCCACAGGGCCGAAATACAGGCATACAGCAGCACCACGCCCCAGGTGGCGCCGGCGGGAGAGGCGTCGGGGCCGGGCGGGGGCGAGGCCGGGCGGGGCATGGGCGGATACTACAACGCGAAGATCTTGCCCGGGTTCATGATGTTCTTCGGGTCGAGCGCGCGCTTGATGGCGCGCATCATGGCCACTGCGCCGTCGCCCGTTTCGCTCACCAGGAAGCCCATCTTGTGCAGGCCCACGCCGTGCTCGCCGGTGCAGGTGCCACCGAGCTGCAGCGCGCGCGCCACCAGCTTGTGGTTGAGCTCTTCGGCAATCTCGCGCTCCCTCGGGTCGGCCGGGTCGATGAGATAGCCGACATGGAAGTTGCCGTCGCCCACGTGGCCGACCAGGAAGTAGGGGATGCCGCTGGCCTCGGCCTCGTGCACGCTGTCCACCACGGCGGTGGCCAGTTGCGAGATCGGCACGCAGGCGTCGGTGGTGATGGCCAGGCAGCCCGGGCGCGACTGCAGGCCGGCAAAGTAGGCCATGTGGCGCGCGCTCCACAGCCGTGTGCGCTCTTCCGGCGTGGTGGCCCACTCGAAGGCGTTGCCGCCGTGTTCGGTGGCGATCTCCTGCACCGTCTCGGCCTGCTCCTTGACGCTGGCTGGCGAGCCGTGGAACTCCATCAGCAGCATGGGTTCCTCGCGCAGGCTGAGCTTGGAGTGCGCGTTGACGGCACGCACCGTGTTGGCGTCGATCAGTTCCACGCGCGCGATCGGAATGCCCATCTGGATGATCTGGATGGTGGCATGCACTGCGGCCGCGATGCTGGGGAAGGAGCAGACCGCGGCCGAGATGGCTTCCGGCAGCGGGTAGAGCTTGAGCGTGATCTCGGTCATCACGCCCAGCGTGCCCTCGCTGCCGACGAACAGGCGCGTGAGGTCGTAACCGGCGGAGGACTTCTTGGCGCGCGTGCCGGTGCGGATCACCTCGCCGCTGGCGGTGACCACTTCCAGCGCCAGCACGTTCTCGCGCATGGTGCCGTAGCGCACGGCATTGGTGCCGGAAGCGCGCGTGGCGCTCATGCCGCCGATGGTGGCGTCGGCGCCCGGGTCGATGGGGAAGAACAGGCCGGTGGTCTTGATCTCGTCGTTAAGCTGTTTGCGCGTCACGCCCGGCTGCACCGTGACCGTCAGGTCTTCGGCGTTGACGGCGAGGATCTTGTTCATGCGGCTGACGTCAATGCTGATGCCGCCCTGCACGGCCAGCAGATGGCCTTCGAGCGAGGAGCCGACGCCGAAAGGAATCACCGGCACGCTGTACTCGCTGGCCAGCGCCACCGCGGCGGCCACGTCCGCCGTGCTTTCGGCGAACACCACGGCCGAGGGCGGCGGCACGTTGGTGAAGGCCGATTCGTCGCGGCCGTGCTGCTGGCGCACGGCCAGCGCGGTGGAGCAGCGCTCGCCGAAGCGGGTCTTGAGGGCGTCGATGAGGGCCTGGGGCACCTCGCGCAGGCGGACTTCGGGCAATAGTTGGGCGGCTTGTGCGGGTGCGTTCATGGCGGTGTCTCCGGGCGGCCCCGGCAGGTGTGGGGGCTGGGGAATAATGGCTGTTTCCGGGCCTGAGCGTCAGGCCCCGTCAGCCCACATTTTGATCCAAGGTTGCCATCATGGGAAATCGCCTCACGCAAATCGCCACCCGCACCGGAGACAGCGGCACCACCGGCCTGGGCGACAACAAACGTGTCTCCAAGAACAGCCTGCGTGTGCATGCCATGGGCGAGGTGGACGAGCTCAACTCCCACATCGGCGTGCTGCTGTGCGAAGAGATGCCCGCCGATGTGCGGGCCGTGCTGGTGGAGATCCAGCACCAGCTCTTCAACCTGGGCGGTGAGTTGTCCATCCCGGGGTATGAGCTGCTGAAGCCGGAAGCGGTGCTGGCGCTCGACGAGGCGCTGGCCACCTACAACGAACAGTTGCCACGGCTGCAGGAGTTCATCCTGCCCGCCGGCTCGCGCGCGGCCGCGCTCTCGCACGTCTGCC
>CAZJKR010000144.1:5725-8370 GCA_964546615.1 uncultured Curvibacter sp. | reverse complement strand
GCCAGGGCGGCCTGCGCGGCCCCCGGCAGGCCGGACAACGCCAGGGCGCCGACGGCCACGCCCGCCACCATCAGCAGCGGCAGGCGCACGCGCCAGGCCGTGGGCAGCAGTTGCAGGGCGCTGGCCCAACGCATCCAGCCGGTGCGCACCAGCAGGCCGCAGTGAAAGGCCAGGCCACGCGCCTTTCCCTCTCGAAAGCGGCGGTACAGCGCCTCGGCGGCCTCAACTTCAGCCTGAGTGGGCTTGGTTCGTACCGAGAGGTAACCGACGATCTGGCCGTTGCGCCGCATCGGTGCGGCATTGGCGCGCACCCAGTAGTGGTCGCCGTTCTTGCGCCGGTTCTTGACCAGCGCCGTCCAGGACTTGCCGCTCTTGAGGCTGTGCCACATGTCGGCGAAGGCTTCGACCGGCATGTCCGGATGGCGCACGAGGTTGTGCGGCTGGCCGATCAGCTCCTCGGCTGCGTAGCCGCTGGCACGGATGAAGGCGGCGTTGGCATAGTTGATGTGACTGGACGTGTCGGTTGCCGACAACAGTGTTTCACTGTCGGGGAACCGGTATTCCTGCTGCGTGACCGGCAGATTCATTCTCATGAGGGCACCTCGTACCTGGACCTGTTGGACGTTGCTCCGCCCGGCATGGCCTGCAGGCCGGGCGGAGATCTAACGAGGCAGGTTCGGGGCCCCCCGCAGCGACACATGTGGGGCGATGTCGCTACTATTCTTTTTATAGCAAATCCTTTGGTGCGGCGTCAATCATGAAATGCGGCATGAAACGCCGGCAGATCAGGAATTCCGGGTTTCGCAGGCCTGCACGAGTTCGGCGGCCAACTCGCCCAGCTTGCGGCGCTGGCTGCGCGCCGCCTTGCGCAGCAGCTCGAAGGCCGCATGACGCCCGAGTCGCTGCTGCGCCATGGTGAGGCCGATGGCCACGCTGATGTCGCGCTCGGCATTCAGGGCAGCCTGCAGTTGCGCGCGGGTTTCACGCAGGCTGTGCAGCTCGTTGGCACGTGAAAGGGCCGCCTCGATGCCCGGCACCAGTTGCGCGATGTCCAGCGGTTTGACCATGTAACCCAGGGCACCGAGCTGGCTGGCCTGGTCGATCATGGCTGGCTCGCTGTAGGCGCTGAGCATCATGAAGGGGATGTGATCGAGCTCGCGCAGGCGGCGGGCGAGGTGCAGGCCGTCCTGCCCCGACAGGCGGATGTCGAGGATCGCCAGGTCGGGGTCTTCGCCGCTGGCCAGCAGCATCTCGGCTTCCTCGGCCGACTCGGCGGTCTTCACGTCGTACCCAGTCTTCGTCAAGCCCTTGGCCAGGGTGGACAGCACCAGACGGTCATCGTCCACCAGCAACAGCCGGGCTTTTGCCGCTGCGTTCACAGCCGTGTTCATGAGGTCTCCTCGGTTTCCAGAACGATCACAGGGGGCTCCAGCTCCAGCAGCACCTGCACACGGCCGCTGTGCAGCATTCGGCTCAGGCGGGCGCCGGTGTGCGGCAGCAAGGCTTCCACCAGTTGCAGGCCGTTGTGGGTGCTGGCCGGTGGGCGGTGCCGGGCGCGCCACTGGCCGGCATTGCTGATGCTGATCTGGATGATTTCAGGCCGCGCCCCTTTGCGCAACTCGATTCTGATGTCGCCCCGGGCCTTGCCGCCATGCTTGACGGCGTTGAGGATGAGTTCGTTGAGCACCAGGGCGATCGGTACCGCCTCGGTCTCAGCCAGGACACCCGGCGTCCAGAGGCCGGGGATGTCCACCTCGATGGGGGTCTGCCACAGGGACTGGATGTCGCCGGCGATGGCATTGGTGAGTTCGCACAGACGCACGGTCTGCAGGGAAGAGCGGCCTTGCAGGCCGTGGATGACGGCGATGCTGCGCACCTGCCCGATGGCCTGGTTGACCGGCTCGGCGGCTTCCGGATGGCTTTCCGCGAACTCGCGCAGCATGCCGGTGATGCCCTGCAGGTTGTTCTTGATGCGGTGATGTACCTCGCGCACCAGGGCTTCGCGGTGGGTGGCCTCGGCGGCCAGGCGTCGGGCCTCCTGCTGTTTCTGGTGGGTGATGTCGGTGTGGGTGACGACGTAGTGCGTGATGACGCCCAGCTCGTCCCGCACCGCGGTGCACGTCAGCCATTGCGGAAACACCTCGCCGTTCTTGCGTCGGTGCCACACCTCGTCACTCCAGGAGCCGTCGCGCTGCGCTGTGGCCCAGGCCGCCTCGTAGAAGGCGGCCGGATGGCGGTCCGAACGCAGGAAGCTGGTGCTTTTTCCGACCACCTCCTCGTTGGTGTAGCCCGTGATGCGGCTGAAACTGTGGTTGGTACGCAGGATGCGCATGTCCGCATCGGTGACGATCATGCCCTCCTGGCATTCGAAGGCAGTGGCCGCGATGCGCAGACTGGCCTCGGCCTGCTTACGCGCGCCGAAGTAGATGGCCAGCGACATGCCGACCAGGCTCAGGGTCATCAGGTAAAAGCCGCTGTTGAGCGGCTGAAGACGGGCCGGCATGCCCTGTACGAACCAGCCGACGTTGTATTGCAGCCCCAGCACCACCTGTATCGTGACCAGGCACAGCATCAGCACCACGCCGTGCACGCCCAGGCGAACCGCCGCCCAGGTGATGAACAGGAACGTGAGGTCGATGATCCAG
>CAZJKR010000144.1:0-5715 GCA_964546615.1 uncultured Curvibacter sp. | reverse complement strand
CCAGAAGCCCTGGTTGACGATCAGACCGAGCGAGTGCGGCAGCCAGTCGAGAAATATCACCTGCCCGGCCAGAAAGGTCAGTCCGAGCATGGCGCCGATTTCCGGCCAGTGCCGCCGTGCGGGGACATGCACCGGCTTGTGCTGCCAGACCAGAATCAGGGGGGTGATCAGCAGCACACCCAGGGCATCACCAATCCACCAGTGCAACAGGTTGTGCGCGATGTCCTGTGGCGCCAGCGCGCCGAAGGTGGTCAGGCTGGCAGTACCGATCAGGGCGCTGATGCCACTTGACAGAAAGCCGGCCCACACCACCAGTCGGCTGTATTCGCCCATGCCGGCCAGACGGCCTTCGAAGGAACGGCCACGGGTGAGCAGCCAGTGACCCAGCAGCGCGGCCAGGGCGGCGCCGGCACTGCCGCCCAGCGCGGCCCAAGGGCTGATGCCGACGCTCAGGTCGGCCAGTCCGGCGCCGAGCAGGACGCTCCAGGCATAACGCCGGCCGCCTCGCAGCAGCAAGGCCAGTGCGAAGCCGCTGGCCGGCCAGAAAATGCCGACCAGACCGTTGATCGAGAAAAAGCGCAGAGCCAGCCAGCCGAGGCCGCCATACAGTACGGCTGCCGCCAGCAGCTTCAAGGCCCGGTGGGCTTCGTCACGCGTCTTCAGTCGCAATCCTTGTCTCCGGGCACCTTGGGGCCTGCTGCGACGCAGTCTAACTCGCGGACAATAGCGGGATGACTGATGAAAGCAAGATTTCTCCTGGCCAGTTGCCCCCCGGGCAGTTGGCGATCGAATCGCTCGACATCGAGGCCCAGGGCATCGCCCATCGGCCTGATGGCAAGGTGGTATTCGTCGAAGGCGCGCTGCCGTTCGAGGTGGTCAGCGCCAGCGTGAACCGCAAGAAGAACAACTGGGAGCAGGCCACCGTCACGGCCATCCACCGCGAGTCGGCGCAGCGTGTACGACCCGGCTGCCCGCATTTCGGCCTGCATGCCGGTGCCTGCGGCGGCTGCAAGATGCAGCACCTGCACGCGGGGGCCCAGGTGGCCGTCAAGCAGCGTGTGCTGGAAGACAACCTGTGGCACCTGGGCAAGGTGCGCGCCGAGACCGTGCTGCGGCCGATCGAAGGCCCGTCCTGGGGCTACCGCTACCGCGCCCGCCTGTCGGTGCGCCACGTGCGCAAGAAAGGCACGGTGCTGGTGGGTTTTCATGAGCGCAAGAGCCGTTATGTGGCCGACATGGAGACCTGTGCTGTCTTGCCGCCGCATGTGAGTGCCATGCTGATGCCGCTGCGCGCACTGATCGGCAGCATGGAGGCCATCGAAACCTGTCCGCAGATCGAGCTGGCCTGCGGCGATGCGGTCACGGCGCTGGTGCTGCGCCACCTGGCGCCGCTGAGCGCCGGCGACCAGGCCAAGCTGCGGGCCTTTGCCGAGGCACATCCTGGCGTGCAGTGGTGGCTGCAGCCCAAGGGGCCGGACAGCGTGCACCTGCTGGACGACACGCCGGATGCGCTGCAACTGAGCTACGCGCTGCCGGAATTCGGCATCACCATGCCGTTCAAGCCGACCGATTTCACCCAGGTCAACCCGCACATCAACCGCGTGCTGGTGTCGCGCGCACTGCGCCTGCTCGATGCGCAGAAGACCGAGCGTGTGATCGACTGGTTCTGCGGTCTGGGCAACTTCACGCTGCCGATCGCGACCCAGGCGCGCGAGGTGCTGGGCATCGAGGGCAGCGAGGCGCTGGTGGCGCGTTCCCGCGACAACTACCAGAAAAATCAGGCTCAAAGGATTTCTGGACATGCCCTGGCAGCTACTGATTTTGTAGCGCGCAACCTGTTCGAGATGACGCCGGAGCAGCTGGTCCAGGACGGGGTGGCCGACAAGTGGCTGGTCGATCCGCCGCGCGAGGGCGCCTTTGCCCTGGCCAAGGCGCTGGCCGACCTGCATCAGCACCAGCTTGATCCGGCGGCCCACCCGGCGGTCGAGGGGGCACAGGGCTGGACGCCGCCGCGGCGCATCGTCTATGTCAGCTGCAACCCGGCCACGCTGGCGCGCGATGCCGGCTTGCTGGTCCATCAGGCGGGGTATCGCTGCAGCGCCGCCGGTGTGGTCAACATGTTTCCGCACACGGCCCATGTGGAGAGCATGGCGGTCTTCGACCTGGCAAGCTGAGCGGCTCAGCGGCGCCGGTTTCAGCGTTTCTCGGTGAGTGGCTTGCCGGTCCTGGCCTCGGCCAGCCTGTCCTTGCCGGCAGACTCGCCCTTCCTGTCGTCGAGGATCTCCTCCTTCTCGGCGACAGCCACACCGACGCTGGGCGCCTGCCCCTCGATCTTGTTGTCCCGCATGTACTGATCCATCTCCTTCCAGCCCTCGAAGACGGCGGTCTTCGAGGCTTTCTCGTTGAGGCGGTAACAGTCCTCGATGCCGCGCAGCGCATGGCGGCAGGCGCCGCCGATGGCACGCGCGTCCGCTTCGCGCTGGGCGATGCGGGGGTCGGGACCCATGCCCGGGATGTCGCACGCGGCGAGCAGCAGGGCCAGGGCGGGGATGAGCAGGCGCGGTGTCATGGTGTGTGCAGGCAGACGTTACTGTCTATATCGGCAACTGGTGCGGCAGATTGAGGGCTGATGGGGGCCGACAAGAAAAAAGGCCCCGCAGGGCCTCAAAGGGGGTCGGGGCAGGGTGTCAGTCGCGCTCGCCGCCAAAGATGCCCAGCAGGGCCAGCAGACTCTGGAACACGTTGACGATGTCCAGATAAAGGGACAGCGTGGCGCTGATGTAGTTGGTTTCGCCGCCGTCGATGATCTGCTTGACGTCGTACAGCATGTAGGCGCTGAAGATGCCGATGGCTGCCACCGAGATCGCCAGCATGCCGGCGCTCGAACCGACGAAGACATTGATGACGGATCCCACCAGCAGCACGATCATGCCCACGAACAGCCACTTGCCCAGGCCGGACAGATCGCGCTTGATCACGCTGGCCAGGCTGGCCATGACAAAGAACACCCCTGCGGTGCCGCCGAAGGCGGTCATCACGAGCTCGGGGCCGTTGCGGAAGCCCAGCACCATGGCGATCAGCCGCGACAGCATCAGGCCCATGAAGAAGGTGAAGGCCAGCAGCACCGGCACACCGGCGGCGGAATTCTTGGTTTTCTGGATGGCGTAGATGAAGCCGAAGGCCCCGGCCAGGAAGACGATCAGGCCCAGCCCGCCGGTCAGTGAGCGGGTGATGCCGGTGGCCACGCCCAGCCAGGCGCCGAGCACGGTGGGCAGCAGGCTCAGGGCCAGCAGCCAGTAGGTGTTGCGCAAAACCTTGTTGCGTTGCGCCAGTGCTGCGCTCTGGCCGAAACGGCCCGATGCGCCGATGGTTTGGACTTGGTCGGTCATGTCGTCTATCTCCTTCAAGACCCGCTGGAGGCAGGTCGGTCCATTCTAGGCCGATTCAAGCCGGGGGGCCGCTGACCACACGCCTGGTGTGTATTTGGTCACGGCAGTTTTGCGCCTGCGGGGCGGATGGGCCCGGCAACTGAGGCTATGCTAACGGGCTGATTTCCTTTCCTCCTTGCCTCTTACCTTTTCCACACCACCATGCAAACCAAACCTTTTCTGCAACTCGCCGACCTCAAGCTCATCGCCGCTGCGGCCGAGGCCGAAGCCCTGAAGAACAGCTGGGCCGTCAGCATCGCCATCGTCGACGATGGCGGTCATCTGCTGTGGCAGCAGCGTCTGGACGGCGCCGCCCCGATCTCGGCCCAGATCGCCCCGGCCAAGGCCCGCACGGCTGCCCTGGGCCGGCGCGAAAGCCGCATCTACGAGGAAATGATCAACGGCGGCCGCGTGTCCTTCCTCAGCGCCCCAGGCCTGGACGGTCTGCTCGAAGGCGGCGTCCCGATCATGAAGGACGGGCAGTGCCTGGGTGCCGTCGGCGTCAGTGGCGTGAAGTCGTCGGAAGATGCGCAGATCGCCCGTGCCGGCATGGCTGCCATCGGTCTGTAAGAAAAAAGGCCAGCCAGAGGCCTCTGGCTGGCCTGCAAGGACCCGGGGAAACCGGGCCGTCCACGAGAAAACGAGAAACGTCCTACTTGGTGAGGATCAGCTTGCCCTGCCGGGTGGCTTGCAGCCGGTAGATCTCGCCGTTGTGGCAGATCGTGACGGCCTTGCTGCCCTGCAACAGGGCCCGGCTGTCGATGGCCGGGCCGATCTGCGACGGGGCCGAGGCCGCGGCGACCGGCGCGGCCTCGGGGGCGGGCACGACGGAGGGGGGCACGGTGGCGTCGCCGTTCATCCTGCTCAGGGCCATCAGGGGCGTGGCTCGGTGATGAAGCCGATCTTGCGCAGCCCCGCCTGCTGGGCGATGGCCATGGCCTGTGCCACGCGTTCGTAGCGCACGCTCTTGTCACCGCGGATATGCAGGTCGGGTTGCGGGTCCTTGGCCGCCTCCGCCTGCAGCAGTGCCGGCAGGGCCTCGTCGCTCACCTTGTTTTCGTTGATGAAGTAGGCGCCGGTGGCATCGACCGACAGCCGCACCGTTTCCGGCTTGATCTGCTCGCGCTGGCTCGATGCCTGCGGCAGGTCCACATTGACCGCATGTTTCATCACCGGCACGGTGATGATGAAGATGATGAGCAGTACCAGCATGACGTCCACCAGCGGCGTCATGTTGATCTCGTTCATCACCTCGTCGGCTTCGTCCTGGGTTCCAAAGGCCATGGTGCTGTTTCCTGTGCTGTCGTTCAGGCCTTCTTCATCGGCACGATCTTGGCGTCGCCGCTGTTGACGCGGGCACCGGTGACGAAGTAGGAGTGCAGGTCGTGGGCAAAGCGGTTGAGCTGGGTCAGGATGGCCTTGTTGCCGCGCACCAGCGCGTTGTAGCCGAGTACCGCGGGAATGGCCACGGCCAGGCCGAGCGCCGTCATGATCAGGGCCTCGCCGATCGGGCCGGCCACCTTGTCGATGGTCGCCTGGCCAGCCGCACCGATGCCGATCAGGGCGTGGTAGATGCCCCAGACGGTGCCGAACAGGCCGACGAAGGGCGCCGTGGAGCCCACCGAGGCCAGGATGGCCAGACCCGACTGCAGGCGTGCCGTGGCGTTGTCGAGCTGCGAACGCAGGCAGCGCGTGACCCAGTCGCTGATGTCCAGGCTGTCGTGCAGGTGGGCCTTGGTGTTGCGGTGATGGGCTGCCGCTTCGCGTCCTTCGGTGGCCAGTTCATGAAAGGGGTTGTCCTGTTGGGGCCCCAGTCTGGTCAGGCCTTCGGCAAAGTCCGCGCTGTGCCAGAAGGTTTCCGCCTGACGCGCCAGGCGTTTGTAGCGCACGATGTCCAGCGCTTTCATCAGGATGACCATCCAGGAGGCCAGCGACATGCCCAGCAGCAGCAGGGCGACGGCACGCGTGACCCAGTCGCCCTGAGTCCAGACATTGATCAAGCCGAATTGCGATTCCATAAACACTCCAAAGACAAAAAATCACTCAAGAACAAAATTGATCGGCACGTTGAACCACATGGCCTCGGGCACGCCGCCGCGCTTGCCCGGCAGGTAGCGCCACTTCAGCACGGTGGTCAGGGCGGCCTGGTCCAGCCGGTCGTAACCGCTGGAGGTCCGGATCTCGGCCTGCTGGGCACTGCCGTCCACGCCGATGAGCACGCGCAGCACCGCGACAATGAACAGGGCGCTGACGAACTCATAGGGCCGGAGCGGGCTCACCAGGATAT
>CAZJKR010000143.1:0-8372 GCA_964546615.1 uncultured Curvibacter sp. | reverse complement strand
AAGGCCGCCAGGTCGAGCCGGTCGGCCTGCAGCTCGCCGCGCGCTGGCACGCGGCCCTCGGCCGCCACGTGGACAAGGCGCAGATTGCCGCCCGGCCAGCGCAGGCCGTCGGCCATCTCGAACTGCAGATCCTGGGTAGAAAACTCGAAACCGCCCTGCAGCACACGCCCTCCGAGACGGCCATTCAGGGAAGCGAGGGAGAGCGCGCCCAGCCGCGGCGTCAACGTGACCTGGAGCTGCGACAGCGCCACATCGGCGGTAGCCCCGACCAGCTCACCGTCGCGCACATCGACCCAGGCCCGCACGGCACCCCGGCCCTGCGCAACATCGACCCCCAGATCGGCATAAGGTTGCAGTTGCAAGACATCCAGGTGCGCCGACTCGGCATAAAGCTGGCCCTGCCATTTGCGCCACTGCCCGGCGCGTGTGGTCAGCAGCGGCTGGCGGAACTGGGCCATCAGCGTGAGACGCTGCCCCCAGGCGGCTGGTGGCGTGACATCGAGCCGGAAGGCATGGCCGCGCGCCGTGTTGCGCAGCACGAGGTCGACCTGCTCCAACGCCAGCGGCGGCGCGTTGCGCTGCTCGTCGGTCCATTGCACGGTGCCGCCGCGGATGAGGAACTCCGTCTGGGAAAAGAACCAGTCGAGGGCCTGGCCGTCGCTGTCCGGGGACTGCGACAGGTCCAGTCCGGCCACGAAGATCCGGCCGTCGGCGGCGCGGCGGACCGCGAGCTGCGGCCGTTCGACATAGAGCTGCTCGAAACCGAAGCGCCAGAGTGAACGCGGCGACAAGGCCGCCAGCACCCGGGGCAGGTGCAGCGCCTCCCGCCCCTGCGGGTCGAACAGGCGCACATCGCGCAGCTCGAAGGAAGGCACCACCTCGTCAGAACGGGCCTCGATCGCGCCGATGCGCACCGTCACCCCCAGCATCTGCGTGGCCCGGCTTTCCAGCTGCGGGCGCAGCTCGCCGATTCGCGGCACAATGAAAAGGTGCAGCGCGCCCCAGGCGCTGATCATGACCAGCCAGGCCGCCAGCAGGAGCCAGAGTGTCGCCCGCGCAGCGACCGCCAGAAATTTCAGCAGGGACGAAGGGCGGCTTGGCAGGTCACTCATCTTGAACATCGCAAACGTGACAGGAATTATGACCCGCAACGGTGTGAGCGGCTTGACGCCAGACAAGGCGAGCGAGGCTTTCAGCCCCCCTACGCTGTCCGACCATTCCCGCTTTGCCCAGAGGGTGCGGCGGCGCTATGCGGATCAGTTGCATCTGCTGCCGCCGGGCCGTCCCGACCAAGCCAGCATGCGTCAGATGCTCGAGGCCTTGCAGGGGGGCGGTGCCGACGTTGCCACCGCCTTGCGCATCACGCGCCAGCTGGTCATGGAACGCCTGGTGGTGCTGGACTGTGAACAGCAGGCCGACCTGAACGACATCACCCGCTGCATGACCGATCTGGCCGAGTTCGCGCTCGATGTGGCCTGTACGCAGACCCTGCAAAGCCTGGACGAGACGCACGGCATGCCGACCACCACCGAGGGCGCGCGCGCCCTGATGTGGGTGATCGGCATGGGCAAGCTCGGCGCACGCGAACTCAATGTGTCGAGCGACATCGACCTGATCTATGTCTACGACCAGGACGGCGAGACCGCCGGCAATGCCGAAGGCCGGGGGCGCATCTCCAACCACGAGTATTTCGCCAAGGCGGTGCGCGCCATCTACAGCCTGATCGGCGACACCACCGAGCATGGTTTCGTGTTCCGCGTCGATCTGGCGTTGCGGCCCAACGGCAACTCCGGCCCGCCCGCGGTCTCGCTCGGCGCGCTGGAGGAGTACTTCCACGTCCAGGGCCGTGAATGGGAGCGCTTCGCCTGGCTCAAGAGCCGGGTGGTCGCGCCGCGGCAGCACATGCAGGACGGCTCGATCATGGCCCTGCGCGGCATGGTGATTCCCTTCGTGTTCCGGCGCTACCTGGACTACAACGTCTTCGACGCGTTGCGCGTGCTGCACCGGCAGATCCGCGAGCACTCTGCGCGCCGCAGCGCCGGCCGCCCGGAGCGCAGCAATGACGTCAAGCTCTCGCGCGGCGGCATCCGCGAGATCGAATTCACGGTCCAGCTGCTGCAGGTGGTGCGCGGCGGCCAGTTCCCGGAACTGCGTACGCGCCCCACGCTCGATGCCCTGCCGCGCCTGGTGCGGGCCGGCCTCATGCCGCAGACCACCGCCGAGGCGCTGGCGCAGGCCTATGTGTTCCTGCGTCGGGTCGAACACCGTATCCAGTACCTTGACGACCAGCAGACCCATGTGTTGCCGACCGGCGACGACGATCTGCTCTGGATCGCCCGCAGCATGGGCTTCGAGAACACCTGCCCGTTCCTGACCCAGCTCGACGCCCACCGGGAAATCGTGGCGCAGGAGTTCGACATCCTGCTCGGCGGGCAGAAGGAATGCAAGGGCTGCAACAACGGCCGCAACGGGCAGGCCGGCGCCGCCGCACCCGATTTCGACGAACTGCTGGGGCAGCTGCCGCCCCTGTTGCGCGAGCGGGTGGCCGCCTGGCGCAACCATCCTCGGGTGCTGGCGCTGCGCGAAGAGTCACGCGCCCGGCTGGTGCGTCTGGTGGCCCGCACCGCCGAATGGCTACGCGAAGGGCGCGCCAGCGAAGAAGCTGCGGTGCGGCTGATCGACTGGATGGAGCCGCTGCTGCGGCGCGAGAGCTATCTGGCCATGCTGCTGGAACGCCCGGCCGTGCACGAGCGGCTGGTGCGCCTGCTGGGTGCGGCACGCTGGCCGGCACGCTACCTGTTGCTGCACCCCGGCGTCATCGACGAGCTGGCCAGCCGCACCATCTTGAGCGACCGCTTCGAGCCGGCCGCCTTCGAGGAAGAACTGGAGATGCGTCGGCAGGCGCTGCAAGCCGCCGGCGACGACGACGAGGAGGCGCTGCTCAACCTGCTGCGCCGCGCCCACCATGCCGAGGTGTTCCGCACCCTGGCGCGCGACGTCGAGGGCGTGCTGACGGTCGAGCAGGTCGCCGACGACCTGAGCGCCCTGGCCGATGCCATCCTGCGCATCACCACGCGCTGGTGCTGGGAGCGGCTGAAGAAAAAGCACCGTGCACAGCACCAGTTCGCCATCATCGGTTACGGCAAGCTCGGCGGCAAGGAGCTCGGCTACGGCAGCGATCTGGACATCGTGTTCGTCTATGAGGATGACCATGACGACGCCCCCGAGGTCTATGCCGGCCTGGTGCGCAAGCTGATCAACTGGCTGACCGTCAAGACCGGCGAGGGCGACCTGTACGAGATCGATACCGCGCTGCGCCCCAACGGCAACTCCGGTCTGCTGATCACCACCTTCGACGCCTATGCCAACTACCAGCAGCAGCGCGGCAGCAACACCGCCTGGACCTGGGAACACCAGGCCATGACGCGCGCCCGCTTCGTGCTGGGCAGCGACGCGTTGCGCCAGCGCTTCGACGCCGTGCGCCAGACCGTCATCTGCGCGCCGCGCGATGCCCAGGCCCTGCGCCAGGAGATCGTCGCCATGCGCAACAAGGTGCGCCAGGCCCATCCGATGCACGGCGAGTTCTTCGACGTCAAGCACAGCCCGGGCGGCATGGTCGATGCGGAATTTGCCGTGCAGTACCTGGTGCTGTCGCAGGCCGCCCGCCACCCCGAACTGACGGCGAATGTCGGCAACATCGCCCTGCTTCAGGCCGCCGAAGCGGCGGGACTGCTGCCTGCCGGTGTGGGCACGGCCAGCGCCGGCGCCTACCGTGAACTGCGGCGCGTGCAGCACCGCGCACGCCTCAACGAGGAGCCGACCCAGGTCGAACCGCAGCAGATGCAGGCCGAGCGCGACGCGGTGCTGGCCTTGTGGGCGGCGGTGTTCGGCGCCGCCTGAAGCCGTGCGGACGCGGGCTCAGGGCGCGCGACGGATCTTGTGCACCAGCGCCGTAGTGGAATACCCCTCGACAAAGGGCAAGGCCAGTGCACGGCCGCCCCAGGACTCGACCAGTGCGGTTTCGGGCAGCGTGCGCATGTCGTAGTCGCCGCCCTTGACCAGGATGTCGGGCCGGACCTGCGCGATCAGCTGCTGCGGCGTGTCCTCGTCGAACCAGGTCACCAGATCGACCGAGCCCAAGGCCGCGACCAATGCGGCACGGTCCAGCTCGTTGTTGAGCGGCCGCTCGGGCCCCTTGCCCAGCCGGCGCGCCGAGGCATCGGTGTTGAGGGCCACGACCAGGCAGGCCCCCAGCGCCCGGGCCTGCGCCAGGTAGACGGCATGGCCACGGTGCATGACATCGAACACCCCGTTGGTGAACACCAGCGGCCGCGGCAAGGCGGCCAGACGCAGCGGCAAGTCCTCGCGCGGGCAGAGCTTGTACAGGAAAGCGGGAAGATCTGGGGCGGGTCCGGTCGTCATGGGCGGCATCCTAGCAGGCCGGCCGCTGGATCGACCGGTTGGCGCGCCGGCAGGCGTCGATCCGTGAAAACACCGGGCCTTTACCCCATAATCCGGCCGGGTGCGTGGCCCTGGTGCACGGCATAATCCTCCAATCTATGCATCTCGTCACGGTCAGTATCGATTCGATCGGCCTCGGCCAACCGCTGCCATTTGCGCTGCGGGACGCCGAGGGTACGCTGCTGGCCCAGAAGGGCTACGTGATCAGGTCCCGCTCGGAGCTCGAGGACATCATGGGGAAAGGCTTTTCCCTGTACATCGACATCCACGACTCGGAAAGCCACCACCGCGCCTACCTCAGCAAGCTGCACAACTCGGTGATCGAGAACAAGCCGCTGGGGCACATCGCCAGCATCAAGATTTCGCAGAACCATCTGGATGGCGGCCGGGCCGACCTGATGGGCGGTCTGCCGGACTGGCTCGATCTCCAGGTCCAGTTCAACGCCCTGCTGCGTGACACCAGCTCGCCCAATTTCCTGCAGCGGCTCGACCGGCTGCACAACCAGCTGCGTCAGCACGCCCAGCGCAATCCGAACGGTGCGCTGTTCGCCCTGTTTCACCTTTCGGCCAGCGAACTCAAGCTCTACAGCGCCACACATGCCATGCTGGTGAGCGTCATGTGCGGCCTGGCTGCACGTGAAGTGCTCAACTGGTCGGCCGAACAGGAGCTGACCCTGTGCCGAGCCGCACTGACCATGAACATCGGCATGACCGATCTGCAGGACCGACTGGCCTTGCAGATCCCCGCGCCGACGCCCGAGCAGCGCCGGCAGATCGATCTGCATGCCGCGCGCTCGGTGCAGCTGCTCACCGAGCTGGGCATCAGCGACAAGGTCTGGCTGGACGCGGTGCGGGAGCACCACGGCGTGCCCCCCGGTCCGCTGGCCGCCATGCCTGAAGGCCGGCGCATGGCACGCCTGATCCAGCGTGCCGACATGTTCGGCGCGCGTCTGGCGCCGCGGGCCTCGCGCGTGCCGACCTCGCCGGCCGCCGCCATGCAGTCCTGCTATTTCGACGAGAACCGTCAGGTGGACGAAGCCGGCGCCGCGTTGATCAAGGCGGTCGGCATCTATTCCCCCGGTTCCTTCGTACGACTGACCACCAACGAAGTGGCCATCGTGGTGCAGCGCGGCATCAACACCACCACCCCCAAGGTGGCGGTGCTGATCAATCGGGACGGCATCCCCATGGCCGACCCGATCGTGCGCGATACCGCCTTGCGCGAGTACCGCATTGTGGCCAGCGTGCCCCACCGCGACGTCAAGGTGCAGGTCCACCTGCCGCGGCTGCTGCCGCTGACCGCCGCCGCCGGCTCAGACCGCCCCTGGTAGGCGCGGCGGCACCACGCAGGCCGCCTGCTCCTTGCGGTAGCGGTTTAGCTCCTGCACCGTCTTGAAGCTGCGCTCCAGCAGCAGGCTCAGGTTGTGCAGGATGCGCGCCACGACCTTGCCCTCCCAGTCCGCGTCGAACTGGATCTGCGCATCCAGCCAGTGCGCCAGCCACTCGGGGTCGGGCAGGCGGCTCTGGATGGTATCGCGCGGAAAGAGCGCCTTGCTGACATGCAGATTGGTCGGGTGCAGGGCCTGCGCCGTGCGACGGGCACTGGCCATCAGGACCCCGACCTTGGCGAAAGCGACCCGGGCCTCGGCGCCGAAGCGGCCGATGGCGCGCTTCATGTAGCGCAGGTAGGCCCCGCCGTGACGGGCCTCGTCCTGACTCAGCCTGGTATAGATGTGCTGGATGACCGGCTCGGTGTGCCATTGAGCGGCCCGCCGGTACCAGTGGTTGAGACGGATCTCGCCGCAGAAATGCAGCATCAGCGTCTCCAGCGGGGGCGCCGGATCGAAATCGAAGCGGATGGCGTGGAGCTCCTGTTCGGTCGGCACGAGGTCGGGGCGGAAGCGGCGCAGGTACTCCATCAGCACCAGCGCGTGCTTCTGCTCCTCGAAGAACCAGATCGACATGAAGGCCGAGAAATCGCTGTCGTCGCGATTGTCACGCAGGAACATCTCGGTGGCCGGCAGGGCAGCCCACTCGGTGATGGCGTTCATCTTGATGGTCCGGGCCTGCTCGTCGCTCAGCCTGCTGCCGTCGAACTGCGCCCAGGGAATGTCCTTCTCCATGTCCCAGCGCACGGCTTCGAGCTGCTTGAACAGTTCAGGATAGAGCATGGCGATGTCCCGGGCGCATGGGCCCATTCTGGACAGGCTCTGTGACAAAGCCCTGACAGCGGGCTGTCCGGCGCCGCTTACTGGGGCCGGGTTTCGGCGAAGCTCGGACGCTGCTCCAGCTTGTCCAGCAGCCGCACCAGGTTCGGGTGCTCCTGGCGCCAGCCGACCTGCGGGAATCGGAAATCCAGGTAGGCCAGGGCGCAGCCCACGGCGATATCGGCCAGGCTCAGGTGGATGCCGGTACAGAAGGGCTTGTCGCCCAGGCCCTTGCTCATGGCCGCCACGCTGGCCGCGATCTTGCCGAGCTGGCGGTCGATCCAGGCCTGGCTGCGTTGCGCCTCGGTCCGCTTGTCCCAGACCGCTTCCATCCGGGCCAGCAGGGCCGCGTCCATCACGCCGTCGGCCAGCGCCTCCCAGGTCTTGACCTCGGCACGCTCCCGGCCTACCGCCGGGATCAGCTTGCCCACGGGCGACAGGGTGTCGAGGTACTCGACGATCACGCGGGAGTCGAACAAGGCCTCGCCCCCCTCCATGATCAGACAGGGAATCTTGCCCAGCGGATTGGCGTCCTTGATGCGCGTCTGGTCCGACCAGACGTCTTCGAGTGCGAAGTCGTAGTCGAGCTTTTTTTCCGCCATCACGATGCGCACCTTGCGGGCGTAAGGACTGGTGTTGGATCCGATCAGTTTCATGGGTCTTCTGGTTTCGCCGGGAGCCTGATTCTAGCGATTGGACCTGTGCGCGGGGCCGCAATGCCCTTTGGAGCCGGCCAACTACAATTCGGGGATGAGCTTCTCCACCATTTCAGCCCTCTCCCCGCTGGACGGCCGTTACGCCAGCAAACTCGCGAACCTGCGCCCGATCATGAGCGAACAGGGCTACATGCACCGCCGCGTGCAGGTTGAAGTCGCCTGGTTCATTGCCTTGAGCGATGCCGGCTTTGCCGAATTCAAGCCGCTATCGCCTGGAGCGCGCACTTACTTGCTCGGTCTGGTGAAGAATTTCTCGGAAGCCGATGGCAATGCCATCAAGGAGATCGAGAAGACCACCAACCACGACGTCAAGGCGGTGGAGTACTGGATCAAGTCCAAGTTCGAAGCCCGGCCGGAACTGGAAAAAGCCAGCGAGTTCGTGCACTTCGCCTGCACCAGCGAGGACATCAACAACACCAGCCACGCCCTGCAGCTGCGTGCCGGACGTGACGTGGTGCTGTTGCCGGCACTGGACAAGCTGCTGCTGAAACTGCGCGACATGGCCCGCATCTACGCCGACGTGCCCATGCTCAGCCGCACCCATGGCCAGACCGCCAGCCCCACTACCGTGGGCAAGGAAATCGCCAATGTGGTGGTGCGCCTGCAGACCGCCTGCGACCGCATTGCGGCCGTCAAGATCCTGGGCAAGATGAACGGCGCCGTGGGCAACTACAACGCCCACCTGTCGGCCTGGCCGGATTTCGACTGGGAAGCCTTTGCCAAGAAAGTGGTGGAAACCCCCGAGCCATTGGGCCTGGGCCTGACCTTCCAGCCCTACAGCATCCAGATCGAGCCGCATGACTACATGGCCGAGCTGTTCGACGCCATCGCCCGCGCCAACACCATCCTGATCGACTGGTCGCGCGATGTCTGGGGTTATGTCTCGCTGGGCTACTTCAAGCAGAAGCTGCGCGAGGGTGAGGTCGGCTCCTCCACCATGCCGCACAAGGTCAACCCGATCGACTTCGAGAATGCCGAGGGCAACCTC
>CAZJKR010000142.1:3010-8465 GCA_964546615.1 uncultured Curvibacter sp. | reverse complement strand
ACCGGCATGCCCTATGACTTGCGCACCACACACGTGGTGATGGCGCTGGGCCACAGTTCGCGCGACACCTTCGCCATGCTGTTCGATCGCGGCGTGGCGATGCAGGCCAAGCCGTTCTCGGTGGGTTTTCGCATCGAACACCCGCAAGGCGTGATCGACCGCGCGCGCTGGGGCCGGCACGCCGGCCACCCGCTGCTGGGCGCGGCCGACTACAAGCTGGTGCACCATGCACAGAACGGCCGGGCGGTCTACAGCTTCTGCATGTGCCCGGGCGGCACGGTGGTGGCCGCCACCTCGGAGCCGGGGCGCGTGGTGACCAACGGCATGAGCCAGTACTCGCGCAACGAGCGCAATGCGAACGCCGGCATCGTGGTCGGCATCGACCCGGCCGACTTTCCGACCGGTCTGGAGGATGTCGCCGACTGGCAGGCCGCCTTCGGCCTCGAAGACGGAACGCGCTACGCGCAGCAGGCCGCAAGCCTGGCTCGCCAGCAGCCGCCACGCCCCCATCCACTGGCCGGCATCGTGCTGCAGCGCCGGCTGGAGGCGAATGCCTATGTGCTGGGCGGTGGCACGTACGAGGCGCCGGGCCAGCTGGTGGGTGATTTCATCGCCGCCCGGCCCTCGACCGACTTCGGCAGTGTGCTGCCGTCCTACAAGCCGGGTGTGCACCTGGGGGACCTGGCCGGGGCGCTGCCACCTTATGCCATCGAGGCCATCCGCGAAGCCCTGCCGGCCTTCGGCCGCAAGATCAAGGGCTTCGACATGCCCGACGCGGTGCTGACCGGCGTGGAGACCCGCACCTCGTCGCCGCTGCGCATCCCGCGCGGTGAGGACCTGCAGAGCGTGAACGTGCGCGGCCTGTACCCGGCCGGCGAGGGCGCCGGCTACGCCGGCGGCATCCTGTCGGCCGGGGTGGACGGCATCAAGGTGGCCGAGGCGGTGGCGCTCGATCTGCTGGGCTGAAGCGGCTCGCCCGCAATCCCGGCCCGCTCAATTGGGGCGGGGTGGCGGCGGCGCGGCGGTGGTGGTGGGGGCGGTACAGGCTTGGGTTTGCGCACCCGGGGTGGGGGCGGCACATCCGAGCCGGGAGGCACCGGCAAGGCCGCCTCGCCACAGGCAGCCCGCACGGCGGCACCCTGCAGGGTCAGCGGGTACTGCGACGCCTCCATGCGGCTGCGCTCCTTGAAGTCGTTGTACTCGGCCCAGGCCTGCTCGCAGGCAGTGGGTTGCGCCCAGGCCGCAGGCAGCCCCAGCAGCAGGGGCAGCAAGCAGCCGGCGTGAAACCGCAGCAGTTTCTTTCTGTTCATAGGAACCAACTCCCTTCCATGGCCGTGTGGCGGCCCGTCCATTCGGCCACAAAGCGCGCAAAGTCCGACGCGGGCATGGGCCGGGCGAAACAATAACCCTGCGCCTCGTCGCATTCGAACACCCGCAGCCGGGCCAGCATGCCGGCATCCTCGACGCCTTCGGCAATCGTCCTGAGGTTCAGACTGCGCGCCATCTGGATGATGGCACGGATGATGGCGGCGTCGTCCTCGTCGGTGGCCAGATCGCGGATGAAGGAGCGATCGATCTTGAGCTTGTCCACGTCAAAGCGCTTGAGATAGGACAGGCTGGAGTAGCCGGTGCCGAAATCGTCGATCGAGAGCTTGACGCCCAGCCGCTTGAGCCGCTGCACCGTGACCAGCACCTGCTCGGTGTTGTGGATCAGCACAGACTCGGTCAACTCCAGCTCCAGACAATGCGGGTCCAGGCCACTTTGCTGCAGCGCGCGCAGCACCTTGTGTTCGACATCCCCGCGCTTGAACTCGACCGCCGACAGATTCACCGCCATGACCAGCGGCGGCAGTCCGGCCCGCTGCCACGCGACCCCCTGGCGGCAGGCCTGCTCGATCACCCATTCACCGATCGGCCCGATCAGTCCGCTGTCCTCGGCGACCGGAATGAAGCGCCCCGGCGCGATCAGGCCCTGCTCGGGATGCTTCCAGCGCAACAGGGCCTCGGCGCCGATCACGGCGCCACTGAGCAGATCGATCTGGGGCTGGTAGTACAGCACGAACTCGCCCCGCTCCAGGGCCCGCCGCAGGCCGCTCTTGAGCTGCAGGTGCTCGACGGCCTGGACATTCATCTGTTCATCGAAGAAGCGGTAGCTGTTGCGTCCGGCATCCTTGGCCTGGTACATGGCGGTATCTGCTTTCTTCAGCAGGGTGTCGAAGTCGCGGCCGTCATCGGGGTAGATTGCGATGCCGATCGAAGCCGAGGTCGTCAGCTCATGCCCTTCGAACTCGAAGGGCTGGCTCAGCCCTTCGCGGATCTTGAGCAGCACCGGGGTGATGACGTCCATGCCGTGCAGATCCGACAGCACGACGAGGAACTCGTCGCCGCCCTGGCGGCTGATGGTGTCGGTCTCGCGCACGCAGCGCCCCAGACGCTGCGCGATCTCCTTCAACAGGGCGTCGCCCACCGCGTGTCCGAGCGAGTCGTTGATGGTCTTGAAGTTGTCCAGGTCCAGAAACAGCAGCGCCACCCGCGTGCCGCTCCGGTCCGCCAGGGCCACGGCCTGGCCGAAGCGGTCCTGCAGCAGCAGCCGGTTGGGCAGGCCGGTGAGGACATCACGGTAGGCAAGAAACGCGATCTGGCGCTCTGCCGTCTTGCGCTCGGTGATGTCGGCCGCAATCGCGAGGTAGCCGCTGATGCGGCCCGAGGCATCACGCAAGGGCGCCAGCGTGGTGCTGAGGTCGAACACGGTGCCGTCGCGCTTTTGCCGCTGCACCTCCTGCTGGATCAGGCTTTCGCCGCCGAGCACGCGCGCGCGCAGTTCGACGGTCTCGCGCGACTTGTCCGCCGGCACACTCAGCAGAGGCCTGCCCACGATCTCCTCGGCGCGCCAGCCGAACAGCTGCTCGGCGGCGCGGTTCCAGGCCGTGACGATGCCATTGCGATCGCGCGTGTAGATCGCAAAGGGCGAACTCTGGATGATGGTCTGGTTCAGCTGCTGCTCGTCCGCCAGCGTGCGATTGGCCTCGCGCAGGGCCGCCACCGCCACTTCGCGGTTGCGCCAGGCGCGGTAGACCAGCCTGCCCAGCACCAGGGTGGTCAGCACGAACGCCAGGACCATGGCGGTCGCCTTGGCGGCCTCCTCACGCCAGCCAGCCAGATAGTCCGCCGTGGCCAGGCCGATGCTGATGTTCAGCGGCGCGCCTTCGATGCGGCGAAAGGAGAACAGCCGCTCCACGCCATCGACCGTGGAATGCGCCCGGTAGCTGCCTGCCGCGCGGCCGTCGCGCACCAGGGTCTGCAACGGCGGCGAACCGAACGCAACGCCCATCAGCTGCTCCTGCAGCTGCCCGTCCTGGTAACGCAGGACGATGCGCAGTTCGTCGTCGAACAGCGTGAACGTACCGCCCTGCCCGAGTGCCAGGGAGGCCATGGTGCGGGTGAAACGCGCCAGCGGGACCGAGCCCACCACCACCCCGGCCAGCTCGCCCGCAGGATCGCGCAAGGCACGCGCCAGATTGAGCACCCACTTGCCGCTGATACGGCCCACCACCGGTTGCGACACCACCAGCCCGGCGCCGGGCTGGTCGCGCAGCCGGCGGAAATAGTCGCGATCGGCCACGCTCAGGCCACCGCCAGGCACGACCCGCGTGCCGTGCGTCACCGCACCGCCGGCATCCGCCACGCGCAGCCCGTCCAGATCGGGGTGCTGGAACAGCAGCCGCTCGATCAGAAAGTTCAGCTCCTGCGAATCGCTCCGGCCGGCCGCCGCCTGGCGCTCGATCTCCATGGCCACGGCCCGCAGGGCCAGGTCGATCGACTGCAGGGAGTTGGCGATGTCGAAGTCAACCAGCTGCGCCAGGTTGCGGGTCTGCACCAGCGCCGCCTCCTCGTACTTGAGACGGCTCTGGTACAGGGCCCAGCCGGCCAGCGCCACCACCAGCAGGTTCAACAGCAGGACCCCCGCCAGCAGACGCCGCAGAAAACCTCCGGGCACCCAAGCCCAGCCGAAGCGCAGCCAGCGCGGCAGCTGCCCGCCCGGCCCTCCGATCGTGTGACGCTTCCCGGCCATCGCCTGCCTGTCCTGCAACACATCCTCCCGCCCGGTGTCTGCCGGCCTGCGCCCCATTGTGGGGACAGCCGCCACCGGATGCAAGCCATTCCAGTCCGGCCGCAGTGACGAAAAAAAACCGCCCGGACGATCTGTCCGGGCGGCTGTTGCGAACAAGGCGGGCGTCAGCCCTTTGCGTTCTGCAGGGCGGCAATGCGCTCCTCGATCGGCGGGTGGGTCGAGAACAGCTTGCCGATGCCGCCGGCAATGCCCATGGCGGCCATGCTCTTGGGCAGCTCGGCCGTGTGCAGCCCGCCCAGGCGGGCCAGCGCGTTGATCATGGGCTGGCGGCGGCCCATCAGTTGCGCGGCGCCGGCATCGGCACGGAACTCGCGCTGGCGCGAGAACCAGGCCACGATGATGGCGGCCAGGAAACCGAGCACGATGTCCATCACGATGGTGGTGACGAAGTAACCGATGCCAGGGCCGGAGTGCTCGGAATCACCCTTGCGCAGAAAGCTGTCCACCGCATAACCGACCACGCGGCTGATGAAAACGACGAAGGTGTTCATCACGCCCTGGATGAGGGTCATGGTGACCATGTCGCCGTTGGCGATGTGCGCCACCTCGTGGCCGATCACGGCCTCCACCTCTTCGCGGGTCATGTTGCGCAGCAGACCGGTGGAGACGGCCACCAGGGCCGAGTTCTTGAAGGCGCCGGTGGCAAAGGCATTCGGGTCGCCCTCGAAGATACCGACCTCGGGCATGCCGATACCGGCCTGATCGGCGAACTTGCGCACGGTGTTGACGATCCAGGCCTCGTCCGGCGACTGCGGCTGGTTGATCACGCGCACACCGGCACTCCACTTGGCCACCGGCTTGCTGATGAGCAAGGAGATGATGGCGCCGCCAAAACCCATGATCAGCGCGAAGCCGAGCAAGGCCCCCAGGTCCAGGCCGTTGGCAGTCAGGAACCGGTTGACACCCAGCAGGCTGGCGACAATGCCCAGCACCACCACGACGGCGAGGTTGGTCAGAACGAAGAGGACGATACGTTTCATGGTCACTTTCAACAACAGCCCCGCACCGTGGGCCGATGCGGGAAATGGTAAGGGCGGACGGTGAAAAATCAAGGCGCCGCCTTCGAATTCCCACATCAGTCGTGGCCATTTCGGCCATCAGTCGCTGCGCCCCCGGCTGCGCATTATGCGCGCGGGAGCAGTCCGGCACGCAGCGGACGAAACACCCGGGCATCGGCGTAAAACCCCATGGCTTCATTGGCCGCCCACCAGCCGGGCACACCCAGCACCGGCAAGGGGACGAAGGGTTTGCGCGCCAGCTTGCCGGCGTCGAGATCCTGCGCCAGCCAGGCATCCAGATCGGGCATCGAATTCACCGCATGCT
>CAZJKR010000142.1:0-3000 GCA_964546615.1 uncultured Curvibacter sp. | reverse complement strand
AGACGTGGGCGGTGATCGCTTTTCTCGGGCAAACCAGTTTTTCCAGCAGCGCATGACCGAACAGCAGCAAGCCGGCCTGCGCCCACAGCGGCCGCAGCTCACCAAACAGCCGCAGCCAGTCGCGTGCGGCCAGCGCGTCCCAGAGTGCATCGGGTGCGTGCAGCACGGCGGCGTTCTCGTCGAACACCGTGAGCGCATCGCGCACCGGCCCGCGCACGGCCTGCACGCCGTCGACGGCAATCTGCGCTGCCTGCAACTGGTTCAGGCGCCGTTTGGTCTGCGGAAAATGCCGCCAGATCAACCCGTTGAAAAAATCGTGCAGCCCGTCGCGCGTCGGCACACGGCCCTGCGCGAAGATGAACTGCTCGTAGGCCATGCCGGCCGGCAACTCGCTTTGCGGCACGAAGTGCACCGGCATGGCGGGATCACTGTTGAGTGCCGCAGCACAGGAGGCACCGGCCATGACCTGCTGTGCCAGCGGCTCACCCACCGCGCAGTAGGGTGCGAGCCAGGGTGCCGCCCAGTCGATCTGCGCTAGACCATGCGCCACGGCAGCGACTCGCCGGAACGCAGCGGTTTGAGCTCGGCCTGGCCGAAGGGAAAGCTCTCCGGCGGCGTCCAGGACTCGCGCTTCAGGGTGATGGTGCCCGAGTTGCGCGGCAGGCCGTAGAAGTCGGCGCCATGGAAGCTGGCAAAGCCCTCCAGCTTGTCCAGCGCGCCGGCCGCGTCGAACACTTCGGCGTACATCTCGATCGCCGCGTGCGCGGTGTAACAACCGGCGCAACCGGTGGCGTGCTCCTTCAGGTGCACCGGGTGCGGCGCGCTGTCGGTGCCGAGGAAGAACCTGGAATTGCCGCTGGTGGCTGCCGCCACCAGGGCCTGGCGGTGCACTTCCCTTTTCAGCACCGGCAGGCAGTAGTAATGCGGCCGGATGCCGCCGGTGAAGATGGCGTTGCGGTTGTACAGCAGGTGGTGGGCGGTGATGGTGGCGCCCAGATAGCGATCGCTCTCGGCGACGTACTGCGCCGCCTCCTTGGTGGTGATGTGCTCGAAGACGATCTTCAGCTCGGGGAAGTCGCGCCGCAGCGGCTGCAGCTGCTGCTCGATGAACACCGCCTCGCGGTCGAACAGGTCGATCTCCGGGCTGGTGACCTCACCGTGCACCAGCAGCAGCAGACCCGCGCGCTGCATGGCCTCCAGCGTCTTGCAGGTCTTGCGCAGGTCGGTCACCCCGGCATCGCTGTTGGTGGTGGCACCGGCCGGGTAGAGCTTGGCCGCCACCACACCGGCGTCCTTGGCACGCTGGATTTCATCCGGCGGCAGGTTGTCGGTCAGGTACAGCGTCATCAGCGGCTCGAACGCCATGCCCGCCGGCACCGCGGCCTGGATGCGGCGCTTGTAGTCGAGCGCCTGCGCCGCGGTGGTCACCGGCGGCTTGAGGTTGGGCATGATGATGGCGCGGCCGAACTGGCGCGCCGTGTGCGGCACCACGGTGTGCAGCGGCTCACCGTCGCGCACATGCAGGTGCCAGTCGTCGGGACGGGTCAGGGTGATTTGCTGGGTCATGGGTCCTATTGTCCCAAAAGTCCCCCGGCCGCCTGCGGGGACTGCGGGCACTCAGCTGCCGGCGTCCTGTGCCCGCAGGTAGTCCCACAGTGCCTGCGCCGTGCGCTTGGGCACGGCCGCACTGCCTTTGGACCCGCTCCCCCTGGAGCCGCCGCCCTTGTGGGTGTCGCGCACCAGGGGTTTTTCGCGGTAGGCCCGCACATCCATGGTGATCTGCAGATCGGCCAGTTCCGGCGGCAAGGCGCTGACCAGTTTGCCGGTGCGCAACTCGTTACGCACCGCGCTGCTGGGCAGGAAAGCCAGGCCATGGCCCTCCAGGGCCATGGCCTTGAGGCCCTCGGCCATGTCGGTTTCGTACACCCGGTCGAGGTGGATGGTGGTGCCGACCTGCTTGAGCATGAAGTCCACCACCTGACCGAGGTAGGCCCCGGGCGCATACCCCAGATACGGCCAGGGCTGGCCGGCCCGCCCGGGCAGCATGAACAGGGGTTGACCGGTCGCATCCGGCTTGGCAAACGGCGCAATCACCTCCTGCCCCAGACGCACCATCTCGTAACGATCGGCGTCGAGCTGGAACGGCTGCGACGGATGATGGTAGGCAATCAGCAGGTCGCAGCTGCCCTCGACCAGCCGCATCACGGCATCGTGCACATTGAGCGCGATGAGCCGGCTCTTGAAGGGCGCGAACTGCCCGCGCAGACGGGACACCCAGGCCGGAAAAAAGGTGAACGCCAGGGTGTGCGGAACGGCGAACTCGATCACGTCCTGCCCGGCCGCGGTGTGGCTGCGCAGCATGGCACGGGTGTTGTGCAGGGCCTGCAGCATTTCCAGCGCCTGGCCGTAAAGGGTTTCGCCCGCCGGCGTCAGCCGGGTCGGGTAGGCGCTGCGGTCCACCAGGTCGGTACCGGCCCAGGCTTCCAGTGCCTGAATGCGGCGGGAGAACGCCGGCTGCGTCACATGGCGCAACTGGGCCGAGCGGCTGAAGCTGTGCGTTTCGGCCAGGCTGACGAAATCCTCAAGCCACTTGGTGTCCATGACGCCGATTATGCGATCGCCCCGCCCGCTATCAAATCAATAGCTTAATGCGCATATTGCACAAGGCTTGAGGCCCATTTTCATTCCGAATTCTGCTGCAGGGCCCACATCCGGGCATAGACGCCGTTGCGGGCCAGCAGCTGCGCGTGCGCGCCGCGCTCGACGATGCGCCCGGCCTCCATCACCAGGATCTCGTGCGCGTCCACCACGGTGGAGAGGCGGTGCGCGATCACCAGCGTGGTCTTGTTCTGCGCCACGCTCTGCAGCTCGGCCTGGATGGCGCGTTCGTTGGCCGAATCGAGCGCCGAGGTGGCCTCGTCGAAGATCAGGATCGGCGGATTCTTCAACAGCGCGCGGGCGATCGCCACGCGCTGCTTCTCGCCGCCGGAGAGCTTGAGG
>CAZJKR010000141.1:0-8473 GCA_964546615.1 uncultured Curvibacter sp. | reverse complement strand
CTTCTACGACGACCTGGTGCGCGAAAGCCAGCGCGCCCAGGCCCGCCGCGGCGCGCCCGAGGCGCCGTCCGCACCGCGCCGTTCGCCCGACGAGGAGCGCCGCCGCAAGGAGGAGCTGGAGGCGCGCCGCACCCAGGCGATCGAGATGGCGGTGGCCACCTTCGATGCACTGGTGTCCGAGCGGGGCGACAGCGGCAAGATCTGGGCCTCGGTGCTGAAGGAGGCCATCAAGCGCCGCAAGCCCGATTTCAGCGAGAGTTATTACGGCTTCCGTGCCTTCGGCAACCTGCTGGAGGAAGCCCAGGCCCGCGGCCTGCTTGAGTTCGGCCGCGACGAGAAGTCCGGCGCCTACGTCTTTCGCAGCAGCACCGCGCTGCCGGGCGCCGAGCCGCTGCCATCGCCCGATCTCGCGCCGCAGACCGCCGCGCCTGAAGCCGGCGCCGAACGCAGTGAAACGCGACGCCGCGGCCGGGGCGGCCGCAAGGCTCAGGACGTGAATGCGGCCCCGACAACCGGCGCCACCGACAGTGAAGAGAAAAGCCCACCGGAGACCCTCACGGACAGCCCGGCGGCAAGCACTGCACGCAAGACCGCGCCACGCAGCCGCCGCCCGCGCAAGCCGGCGGCAGCGTCCGACGGCAGCTGAGCCGCGGCCGGACACCCCGACTTCAGATCCACTTCGCCGCCCAACGCGCCATGGAACAGACACACGACACCGAACAGCGACTGACCGAGCTGGAGATCAAGGCCAGCTACGCCGAAGACCTGCTGGACCAGCTGAACCAGACCGTCTTTCGCCAGCAGCAGCAGATCGATCTGCTGCTGCGTGAAATGGCCGAGCTGCGCCGGCAACAGCCTGAAGGTGGGCCGTCGATGCCGGGCAACCTGCGCGACGAGCTGCCGCCGCACTACTGACGGCAGCCGCTCGCTTCGGCAAGCTTCAGTACTGCTTGCCCGACAGCACCACGTTGACGCGGTCACCCTTGGGGTCGGGTTGGCGCACGATGTCCATGCTGAAGTCGATGGCGCTCATGATGCCGTCGCCGAACTCCTCGTGGATCAGCTCCTTGATGGTGGTGCCGTAGACGTTGACGATCTCGTACCAGCGGTAGATCAGCGGATCGGTCGGCACCTGCGAGGGCAGCGAGCCCTTGTAGGGCACGACCTGCAGCCATTTGATCTCTTCGGCATTCAGGCTGAAGATCTTGCCGAGGGTCTTGGCCTGCTTTTCGTCGAAGGTCATCTGGCCCAGGCAGCCGGCGGTGACCCATTCCTTGCTGAGGCCGACCTTCTTGGCCACGTCTTCCCACTTGATGCCCTTGGACACCTTGGTGGCGATGATCTTTTCGGTCACGTCGTTGCGGTTCATGTTGGCTCCGTTGTTGAGTAAAAAGTTGAAAGAATGAATGTCAATGCGCCACGGCACGCGTGACCAGGAAGTCGACGATGTGGTTGCGCAGCTCGTAGTAGCCGTCCAGGTGATGCAGTCCGGCACGCGTGCGTTCGCGCGGCAGCGGGTTGACCACCACTTCGGCAATGCCGCCAGGCACGTAGCCGGTGGCGGTCTCCGAGCCGTTGCTCATGAGCAGGATGCGGTCGGCCAGCAGGATGGCTTCGTCCACGTCGTGCGTGATCATGAAGACGGTCTGCTGCGTCTGGCGCACGATGCTCATCAGCTCGTCCTGGATGGTGCCGCGCGTGAGCGCATCGAGTGCACCGAAGGGCTCGTCGAGCAGCAGCATCTTCGGGCTGATGGAGAAGGCGCGCGCAATGCCCACACGCTGCTTCATGCCGCCCGAGAGCTGGCTGGGCTTCTTGTCGATGGCGTGCGACAGCCCCACCATGGCAACGAACTTCTCCACCAGCGCCTGGACTTCGGCCTTCGGCCGGTCAGGCCAGCGCGACTTGACGGCAAAGGCGATGTTCTGGCGCACCGTCAGCCAGGGCATCAGCGCATGGCCCTGGAACACCACGCCGCGCTCCAGGCTGGGGCCGGCCACTTCGCGCCCGTCCATGAAGACATGGCCGCCGGTGGCGGTATCCAGCCCGGCCAGCACGTTGAGGATGGTCGTCTTGCCGCAGCCGGAGTGGCCGATGATGCAGACGAACTCGCCCCGCTCGAGCGTGAACGAGACATCGGCGAACACCGGTTTGGCGGCCTGGTAGGCCTTGCTGAGTTTTTCGATCTTGAGGAAACCGTCCACGGGGGAAACCTTTCGTTGAGGCGCAGCAACCATGGGCACCGCAGTGCGGGAAGGGACTTCACTCCACATAGGTCACCGCCTTCTGCAGCTGGCCGAAGGCCAGATCGAGCAGCATGCCGACCACGCCGATCACCAGGATGGCGAAGATCACGTTGGTGAGCGACAGGTTGTTCCACTCGTTCCAGACGAAGTAGCCGATACCGGTGCCGCCGACCAGCATCTCGGCGGCCACGATCACCAGCCAGGCAATGCCCATGCTGATGCGCATGCCGGTCAGGATGGTCGGGGCCGCCGCCGGCAGGATGACGAGGAAGGCGCGGCGCAGCGGACTGACCTCCAGCGTGCTGGCCACATTGAGCCAGTCGCGCTTGACCGAGGCCACGCCGAAGGCGGTGTTGATGAGCATCGGCCAGACCGAGCAGATGAAGATGACGAAGATGCCACTGACGTCCGAGTCCTTGAGGGTGTAGAGCGCCAGCGGCATCCAGGCCAGCGGGCTGATGGGCTTGAGCACCTGGATGAAGGGATCGAAGGACTTGCGCATCAGCGGCGACATGCCGATGGCAAAACCCAGCGGCAGGGCGACCAGCACCGCCATGGCAAAACCCAGACCCACACGCGCCAGCGAGTGGCCCAGCTGGATGGCGATGCCCTTGTCGTTGGGTCCGCGGTCATAGAACGGTTCGGCCAGGTGGCCCCAGGAAGCCTGGGCCACCGCCCAGGGCGACGGAAAGCCCGTGCTCTTGCTGGCGCCCGGGTCCTTGCCCATCATCTTGAGGTACTCCAGCTCTTCAGCGCTGATGTTGCCTGCGGCCCCGCCCACCGAGGGGCCGCTGGCCGACAACTGCCAGATGCCCATCAGAACGACCAGCAGCAGGAGCGACACCAGCGCTGCGCGCAGGTTGAGGTTGCGTTGCGTACCCATGATCATGCCTTTCGAATGGCGAAGCTCTTGAGATAGGCCTCCGGCTTGGCCGGGTCAAACTCCTTGCCCATGATCTTGTGCTTCTTGTAGGCGGGGCCGGCCTCGAAGGGGATGTCGAGGTCCTTCATGTGCTTGCGCGCATCGGTGATGAGGAACACCTTCTCGGCGATCTGCTTGTAGTTGACCTCGCCCTTGATGTAGCCCCAGCGTTGCATCTGGGTGAGCATCCACACCGCCATGCTCTGCCACGGCATGGGGTCGAAGTCGGCACGGTCGGGCACGTTCTGGATCTTGCCCAGCCCGTCGGCGTACTTGCCGGTCAGCACCTGCTGCACCACCACCTCGGGCTGGTTGAGGTACTGCGCCGGGGCGATGACCTTGGCGATCAGCTCGCGGTTTTTCGGGTCGCGTGCCATGGCGGCCGAGGTCAGCACCGCACGGTAGAGCGCAGCAAAGGTGTTGGGGTTCTTCTGGATGAACTCGGTACTGGTGCCGAAGGCGCAGCAGGGATGACCATGCCAAAGATCCTTGGTCAGGGTGTGGAGGTAGCCGATCTCGTCGTAGACGGCACGCTGGTTGAACGGGTCGGGGCCGAGGAAGCCGTCGATGTTGCCCGCGCGCAGGTTGGCCACCATCTCGGGCGGCGCGATGACGCGCAGCTGCACATCGGTATCGGGGTTGAGACCGTGCTCGGCCAGAAAGTAGCGCAACAGAAAGTTGTGCATCGAGTAGTCGAAGGGAATACCGAACTTGAAGCCCTTCCAGTTCTTCGGATCGCGGTTGTCCTTGTGGCGGATCGACATCGTGATGGCCTGGCCGTTGATGTTCTGGATGGTGGCTACGTTCATCGGCGTGGCGTTCGAGCCCAGACCCATGGAGATGGCCAGCGGCATGGGGCTGAGGAAGTGCGTGGCGTCGTATTCCTTGTTGATCATCTTGTCGCGGATCAGTGCCCAGCCGGCGGTCTTGGTCACCTCCACGTTCAGGCCCTGCTTGCTGTAGAAGCCCAGCGGGTGGGCCATGATCAGCGGCGTGGCGCAGGTGATCGGGATGAAGCCGATCTTCAGGTCCTTCTTCTCCAGCGCGCCTTTTTCCTGCGCCATGGCCTGCAGGCTGGCCACCGGCAGCACGCTGGCAATGGCGGCCATGGCCGTGCCCTTGCCGACGGCACGCAGGAAGCGGCGACGCACCGCGTCCTGCGGGAACAGCGCCTTGACCAGCGTGGCTTCGATGAATTCGTTGCTGTAGGCCTCGAACTCGCTGGTGAGGCTGCGCCGCTTCAACTCCGCCACGGCCTGGTTTGCTGCCAGCTCCTGCTGGTGCTCCGCCACCGTGTGGTCGCGCCCGCAGCTGCACTTGAGCATCAGGGGGCGGTCGGCGTCATAGGGATCGAAGTACTGGGTCATGGCATCACCTCTTGAGTTGCGGTGCCTTTGCTTCCGCAAGGGCCGTGCCAGGCTGCGCACGAGGACGGTGTCACCACGCATTTCGTACCCGCCGGCTCGACGCGCTGTAGGGCCAGCCCTACAAACCGGGCCGGTTTCAGGCGTTGGCGCCGGGACGGGCGTGCCGCTCGGCAAACAGCGCCAGCTCCACGTCGTTCCTGGCGCCGGTCTTTTCCAGGATGCGGGCGCGGTAGGTGCTGACCGTGTTGGGCGCCAGCTTGAGCTGTGCACCAATTTCGCTCACGCTGTGGCCGGCGGTGAGCAGGCGAAACACCTGATGCTCACGGTGCGACAGCGCCTCCAGCCCGCCGCCGCGCTGGGCCGTGACCCCCACGGCAGCCGCCAGGGCTTCCGCGGTGGCGGGCGTGACGTAGCGGCCACCCGCGGCCACCTTGCGCACCGCGGCAATCATGTCGTCCGGATCGGCACTCTTGTTGAGGTAACCGCCGGCACCGAGCTTGAGACAGCGCACGGCGTACTGGCTTTCCGGGTAGGTGCTCAGCATCAGCACCGGCAGCGTTGGATAGTCCCGCCGCAGTGCCTGCAGCACTTCCAGCCCGTCCAGCCCCGGCAGCGCGATGTCCAGCAGCACCAAGCTCAGCCCCCGCGCGCCACCGAAGGCCTGCACCTGGCCCAGCACCTCGGGGCCGCTGGTGGCCTCGCCCTCCACGCACACATCTGGTGCATCGGCCAGCACCTGCTTTAGGCCTTCGCGCACGATGCGGTGGTCATCGCCGATGAGGACGCGCAGCATGCTATGAATTCCGTAGCGGAAGACGCAGGTGGAAAAAGGTCCCACGCCCTATTTCGCTTGCAATCGCGAGCTGGCCGCCAAAATGGCGGGCCCGCTCACGCATGCCCAGCACGCCGTAGGCGTCAGGCGCCTCGAAGGCTTGCGCCGCCGCGCCGCGGCCGTCGTCGCGCACGGCGATCGTCAACTCGCCATGGCTGACCCGGATGCGCACCTGCAGCGCCGTGGCGTGCGCATGGCGTCCGACGTTGCTGAGCATTTCCTGGAAGATGCGGAACACGGCCATGGCCATCGGCTCGGGCAATTCGGTCTGCTCCACGCCTTGCATGTCCCAGTCCAGCGTCAGCTCGGCCGACTGGGTGAACTCCTGCGCCTGCCATTCGAGCGCGGCCCACAAGCCCTGGTGGTCGAGGATGCTGGGGCGCAGGTCGGTGATGATGCGCCCGACGTTGTCCACGGCGGTTTCGATCAGCCGGCTCATGTTGCGGCACTTGCAGCGCAGCCTTTCGCGCATCGCCTCGGCCTCCACCGGCGGGCGTTGCTGCTGTTCGCCGAGCCGCTTGTCCATCCAGTTCACGTCCATCTTCAGCGCCACCAGCAGGCTGCCGAGCTCGTCATGCACTTCGCGCGCAATGCGGGTGCGCTCGTCCTCGCGCACCTTCTCCGAATAGGCCGCCAGTTCGCGCAGCTGGCCCAGGGCCACCGACAGCTCACGCGTGCGCTCGTTGACCCGCAGTTCCAGCTCGTCCTTGGCCCGTTTGAGGGCATCGGCGGCCCGCCGCCGCTCGGTGATGTCGACGAATGTGACCACCGCGCCGCGCACCTGCGGGCCGTCGCGCAGCGGGTAGCTGGAGTACTCCACCGGGAAGGAACGCCGGTCGCGGCGCCAGAACACCTCGGCGTCGATGCGACAGGGCAGGCCCTGACGGAAGGCGTTGAAGATCGGGCACTCATGCGCCGGGTAGGGCTGGCCGTCGGCATGCGAATGGTGGGTCAGCTCGTGCATGTTGCGCCCGAGCACTTCCTCCGCCGTCCAGCCCAGCATGCGCGCGCCGGCACGGTTGATGAAGGTGCAGTTGCCCTCCAGATCGATGCCGAAGATGCCCTCCCCGGTGGACTCGAGCAGCAGTTCGAGCTGGTGCTGCCACAGGGCATCGGCCTCGGTAGCGGCGGGGGGCGTGGCGGGCAGTCCGGCGGGGCGCATGGCGTCTGCAGCAGCAATGTTTGTGCCAATCGGTTGATCCGCTCGGTCCCGGTTCGCAATCCGGTGCTTTCCTGAAACAATAGCGCCCATGCCTGCCACCGCCAACGACCTGCTGCTCGAACACCAGATCTGCTTTCCGCTCTATGCGGCCTCCCGCCTGCTGACCCGGCTCTACCAACCGCTGCTGGAGCCGCTGGGACTGACCTACCCGCAGTACATCGTGCTGATGATCCTGTGGGAAGACGCGCCCTGCACGGTGTCGCACATCGGCGAACGTGCCCAGCTGGCCAGCAACACCCTGACACCGCTGCTCAAGCGGCTGGAGCAATCCGGCTTGGTGCAGCGGGAGCGCTCCAGCGACGACGAGCGGGTGGTCGATCTGCTGCGGCGCGCGGGCCATCCGGCGTTGTGGGCGGTCAACAAGTTCGACCGGCGCAGCGCGCAGGATGGTTCTTTCGACTACTATCGCCTGCATGCCGGCCGAACTCTTCAAGCGCATGGGCAGCACGCCCCAGGAAGCGCAGAAACTCAAACAGCAGCTCGACCGCCTGCTGGTCCATCTGCAGGCCGCGGTCGACTGACCCCGGGCCGAAACGCCGCGTGGCCAGCACGAAATCCGGATCCGGGTTAAAATATCGCACACGATTTAATCTTGAAGGAGTTAATTATGAAGATCTTGTACCAGACCCGCGCCAGCGCCACCGGCGGCCGCAACGGCCATGTCGTCTCGCAAGACGGCGTGCTTGACCTGCGACTCGCGATCCCGAAGGAAATGGGGGGCCCGGGCGGTGCGCTGAGCAACCCGGAACAGATGTTTGCCGCCGGCTACGCCGCCTGCTTCGACTCCGCCCTGAGTTTTGTGGCTGGCCAGCGCAAGCTCAAGCTGCAAGGCACCCAGGTGGACGCGACGGTGGGCATCGGCCCGAACGACCAGGGCGGCTTTGCCCTGAGCGTGAAGCTGGAAGTCACCATCCCCGAGCTGCCGCGTGAGCAGGCGCAGGCCCTGCTGGAGGCCACGCACCAGGTGTGCCCCTATTCCAATGCACTGCGTGGCAATGTGCCGGTGGAGCTGGTGCTGAAGTAAGCCGGGTGCGCGCCCGTGGCCCTCAGTGGGCGCGCATCAGGTGCGCGAGGTCGCGCTCGAGCACGCTGTTGTCGCCCGCGTTGTACTCGACCAGATGGCGCAGATGGGTGACGCTGTCGAGGTCGATGCGATCGCAATGCAGGCCGATGTGCCGGCCTTCCACATGGGCCACGGTGGCATCCATGACGATCACGGCACCGGGTGCGAGTTCGAGCCGCAGATGGCAGGGCTGGCCGGCACGGGCGGCCCAGGTGTCGTCATGCTCGATCAGCGCCCCCTTGAGCGAGACATCGATCAGGCGCGCCCCGTGGTTGCGGCCCGAGACGGTGACGAGCGCCGGCGCATCAAAATCGGAGCGCCAGAACTGGCGGCGTTCGGTGGACGGGTTCATGAGCAGCTCCTGCAAGTGCAGAGGAGCCCACGTTAGCCGAGCCCGCGCTGCGCTGTCAAACAGGGTTTGCGCCTACGGGTTTACCAGCGTGCCCGCCAGGGTATCGGGCGGCAGCCGGTCGATCTCGGCCAGCAAGGCGGCCAGCGCCCGCCCGGCTGCATCCAGCACGGCCTGCCCCTGCGCGGCCGTGGCGGCCGCGGCATTACCCACGGCCCCGGCGGGGTTGTAGTCCTGCATCTGCCAGCCCAGCTTGGCACTCTTGCCGTTGCCCAGGATGGGAAAGTCCGCGGCGCGCTGTTGCGAGGCGGAGGCGAAGTGGTGCGCCTGCGCCATGACCACCCGCTCGGGCTTGAGCGCCAGCAGCATGGCCGTCTCGATCTGGCCGGCATGGATACCGAAGCGGTGCTCCTCGGCGCTGAACTGCGCGGCCGCGTCACCGAGCGGCAGGTTGAACCAGCTCACGCTGTAG
>CAZJKR010000140.1:6376-8601 GCA_964546615.1 uncultured Curvibacter sp. | reverse complement strand
CCGCGCCGCGGCGGCGAAGTCCTCACCGGCGGAGGCGTAGAGCACGGCGCGCGAGGAGTTGACGACGATCGGCGCCGTGGTCTCACCCGCGGCGCCGCGCCAGCCGGCCCGGACGGTGGCCACGGCGTCACCGCCTTGGGCGCCGACGCCGGGAATCAGCAGCGGCAGCGTGGGCGCCACGGCACGCACGCGCTCGATCTCAGCCGGGTAGGTGGCACCCACCACCAGGCCGAGCTGGCCGTTGAGGTTCCAGGGTCCTTGCGCCAGCCGGGCGATGTGTTCGTAGACCAGGGGCTCACCCGGCACGGAAGCCAGGCGTTGCGCCTGCAGGTCGTCACCGCCGGGGTTGGAGGTGCGGCACAGCAGGAAGGCACCCTTGCCTTCGTATTTCAGGTACGGCATCACCGAATCGAAGCCCATGAAGGGCGACAGCGTCACCGCGTCGGCGCCGTAACGCTCGAAGGCTTCGCGTGCGTACTGCTCGGCCGTGCTGCCGATGTCGCCGCGCTTGGCGTCCAGGATGATGGGCACCTGCGGCGCCATGCGGCGCATGTGGGCGATCAGTTTTTCCAGCTGGTCTTCGGCGCGATGGGCGGCAAAGTAGGCGATCTGCGGCTTGAAGGCAATCACCAGATCGGCCGTGGCATCGACGATGGCCGCGCAGAAATCGTAGATCTTGCGGCTGTCGCCCTTGAGCGCGGCCGGAAATTTGGCCGGCTCGGGGTCCAGCCCCACGCACAGCATCGAGCCGTTTTGGCGCTCGGCGGCGCGCAGCATGTCGAGGAAAGTCATGGCGGCATTGTAAGAAACCCGGACAATCCGGCCCATGCATTCCCTCACGCGCCAGCAACTTCTTGCCCTTGTGTGCATCACCCTGATCTGGGGCCTCAACTGGCCGATCATGAAAATCGGCGTCACCGAGCATCCGCCCCTGACATTTCGGGTCATCTCCATGTGGCTGGGCCTGCCGGTGCTGGCGCTCGGCTTGCTGGTGCTCAAGGCACCGTTTCGCATTGCGCGGCCCCACTGGCGTGAACTGTTCTGGCTGACGCTGTTCAACATGCTGATCTGGCACGCGCTGATCATCGTCGCCATCAAGTCCCTCAGCAGCGGCCGCGCCGCCATCCTCGGCTACAGCATGCCGATCTTTTCCGCCCTGCTCGGCGCTCTGCTGTTCGGCAACCGGCTCACGCGGCGCGGCTGGGGCGGCGTGGCGGCCGCCGGGCTGGGTGTGCTGCTGCTGCTGTGGCACGAGTTCAGCAATCTGGCCGGCCGGCCGCTCGGTGTGCTGCTGGCGCTGGTGTCGGCTCTGGCCTGGGCCATGGGCGTGCAGCTGATGCGCCGCACCACGCTGCCGGTACCGACGCTGACCATCACCTTCTGGATGACCGTGATGACGACGCTGGTCATGACGGTGCTGGCCCTCTGGTTCGAAGGCGCCCAGTGGAAGGCGCCGTCACCGACCACCTGGGGCGCCATCGTCTACAACGCAGTGCTGATCTTCGGTCTGGTGCAAGCCCTGTTTCTCTCCCTGGCACGCCACCTGACCCCGGTGGCCTCCACCTTGAGCGTGATGCTGATCCCGGTGATCGGCGTCTTCAGCGGCGCGCTCTGGCTGGGTGAGCTGCTGCACTGGCAGGACTACGCAGCCGTCGGCCTGATGATGCTGGCGATTGCCTCGGTGCTGCTGCCGACGCGTCAGCGCTGAATGAAAAAACCCGGCCGCAGCCGGGTTCCCGGGACCTCTCGAACGCTCAGAGATCGAGCACCAGCTGCGGCGTCCTGGAACGCGAACAGCAGGGCAGGAACTGGTCATTGGCGGCCTGCTCCTCGGGCGTGAGGTAGCTGTCCTTGTGGTCGGGCACGCCTTCGAGCACACGCGTCAGGCAGGTGCCGCACACGCCCTGCTCGCACGACATCATGATCTCGACGCCGGCTTCTGCCAGCGCCTGCGTCACCGTCTTGTCCTTCGGCACCATGACGATGCGGCCCGAGCTGGCCAGCTTGACTTCGAAGCTGGCATCACTGTCGGACTTCTCCACCGTGGCGCCGAAGAACTCGTAATGCAACTGGTCTTCCGGCCAGCCCTGGGCGCGCGCCGTGTTCAGCACCGCGTCCATGAAGCCCTTGGGGCCGCAGACATACAGATGCGTGCCGGCTTCGGGCTTGAGCAGCAGCTTGGCCAGATCGAGCTTCTGTTCGGCCGCGCCATCATCAAAGTGGAA
>CAZJKR010000140.1:5406-6366 GCA_964546615.1 uncultured Curvibacter sp. | reverse complement strand
GGAAGGCCACCTGGCCGGCAAAACTCGACTCGGCAATGCGCTCGCGGAAGGCCGTGCGTTCTGGCGAACGCGTAGCGTAGTGCAGCTCGAACGCCGCACCGGTGTTGGCCAGACGCTCGGCCATGCACAGGATGGGCGTGATGCCGATGCCGCCGCCCAGCAGCAGGCTCTTCTTGGCGTCATGCGCCAGCGGGAAGTGGTTCTTCGGCGTGCTGATCTGCAGCACGTCGCCTTCCCGCACCCGGTCGTGCACCGCCTGCGAGCCGCCGCGGGAGGCGGGGTCGCGCAGCACACCGATCAGGTAGCGGTGCGTTTCGGTCGGGTCGTTGCACAGCGAGTACTGGCGCGTCATCACCTCTCCCGGCTTCGCACCGGGCAATTGCACATCGACGTGAGCACCGGCGCCAAAGGCGGGCAGCGCGCTGCCGTCGGTGGCCACCAGTTCCAGCGTCACGATGTCCAGCGCTTCGGTGGCCTTGCGCGCCACGCGCACCTGCAGGGTCTGGGCAGAACTCATGCGGTCCTCAGGCCTGTGCTTTCTCTTCCGCGATCAAGCGGTCGATGATCTTGCGCGACTGGACGCCACCGGCATCGATGTTGAGCATCAGCAGGGCGCGGTCGGGGTAGTCGAGCAGGTTGCGCTGCTGCTTTTCCAGCATCTCCAGATCCTCGGCGAAGATCTTGCCCTGGCCTTCACGGATGGTGGCAGTGAGCGCCTTGTCCTTCGGGTTGAACTTGCGTGCCATGCCCCAGAAGTAGTGGATCGAGGTCTCGGTCTCGGGCGTGATGAAGTCGATCACCTTGCTGTAGACCTTCTTGTCGTTCGGCGCGTCGTAGCCCCCGTGGCCTTCCAGCGCCACACCGACTTCGATGATGACGTTGCTCGGCGGCGTGAAACGGCAGATCTGCCAGCGGTCCACCGTCACGTCGTCGGGCAGGTTGTTGCTGCGCAGGGCGGCC
>CAZJKR010000140.1:1561-5396 GCA_964546615.1 uncultured Curvibacter sp. | reverse complement strand
GCCGTTCATGAAACGCGCCGTGACGACCTCGTCACCGTTGACCGTGGTCTTGCACGGTGTTTCGTCGATTTCCTTCTGGCCGATGGAGGTGGAGTGCACATAGGTCTCGTGCGTCAGGTCCATCAGGTTGTCGATCATCAGGCGGTAATCGCAGGCGATGTGGTACAGGCCGCCGCCGTAGGCCCACTCCGGGTGGTCGTACCACTCCAGCACCGGAATCTTGGCCTCGTCGGCCTTGGTGGCATCACCGGGCCAGACCCAGATGAAGCCGTAGCGCTCCACCACCGGGTAGGCCTTGATGGCGGGGAAGCCACGCACGCGCTGGCCCGGCATGTGGACGGTCTTGCCGTCGCAGCCCATTTCCAGGCCGTGGTAGCCGCACACCAGCTTGCCTTCGCAGACATAGCCGAGCGACAGCGGCGCGCCGCGGTGCGGGCAGAAGTCTTCCACGGCGGCGACCTTGTTCTCATCACCGCGGTAGAACACGATGCGCTCGTTGCAGATCGTGCGGCCCAGCGGCTTCTCGTCGATCTCGTTGGACGTGGCGGCTACGTACCAGGTATTTTTCGGGAACATGATGGGCACCTCGCTCGGTTAAACATAGACGTATTCAGTCATTCCGTATGCTGAATGTGATTCATTGTACTGAATGCATGCCGACAGCAACAGCCCTGCGCTTAAGTAGTAACCCTTAGAAAAGGTGATTTTCCGACCGACGGCAGCACCCGACGGCGCTCAGGATCAGGCTTTGCGCTTGCCCGCAACCCGGGCGGTACGGGCCTCGTGGTCTTCGGGCTGGTACTGGCGGTCGTGCAGGTGCACGAACTTGCGCAGCAGGCGCATGAATTCCTGCTGCTCGGCCGGCTCCAGGCTGCTCATCATGCCGCGGTACATGATGTCCACGCCCGGACGCAACTCCAGCAACACTTCCTCGCCGGCCGGGGTGAGCGAGAGGCGGCGCTGGCGGCGTGGCAACACCTCGCGCAGGATCCAGCCCTTGGCCTCCAGCCGGGCCGCGATGTCGGCGGTGGTCGAGGTGTCGAGTGCGATCAGCTGGGCCAGCGTGACCTGGTCGATCCCGGGTGTCTCATGCAGCGTGCGCAGGATGGCGTACTGGATCGGTGTCACGTGCCGCCCGTGCACCTCATGGAACTTGGACACCGCGATCTGCTGCGCGCGACGGATGAGGTGGCCGGGCTCGTCGTAGAGCTCGATGGAAGACGGGGTGTCGGCGGACTGGCTCATGGTGGGAAAAATCGGTCGAACCGTGGGATTGTGCGTCATGGCAGGCACGGCGCGTCCGCATCGTCCGCCCGACCATAGGCCCGCAGCACCCGGTAGCGCGGGGCACTCTCGCCGGTCGACTCCATCAGCACGTACGTCGTCACCTGCCAGCCCCAGGCTGGCCATTGGTCCGGCAGGGACGCGGTCGCGGCCCGGCGCGCCAGCGTCAGGTGCGGGCGGTACGGCCGCTCGTCGGTGCGCAGACCCAGCTGGCGCAGGCGCTGACCCAGCCGAGCATGCAGTTGCTGCAGCGCCGCCGGAACAGCCAGCGGCAACAGCACCGCCAGCCCGTGCGGCCACTGCGCCGGCTGGCCGAAACGCAGCTCGAAGGGCGTCAGCGGCACGTCGAGCCCGGCACACAGCGCATGCAACCGCTCGCGCGGCACAGCGCCGAGAAAGTGCAGCGTGACATGCCAGTCGGACGGGACATAACGCACGGCACCCTCGTTCCAGCGCCAGGCCGCCGCATGCCGGGCCAGCGCGGCCTGCACCGCCGGCCCGGGACACAGGGCCAGGAAGAGGCGGGCACTGTCAACCGGTGCGGCGCTGCTCATGCCGTGCGCTGCACGCGGTAGCGGCTCTGCACAAAACCGAACGGGCAGGAACGCGTCTCGACATGGCTCAGCGCCACATCGGCAACCAGCGCGTCCACGTTGGCCATGAATTCCTGGTAGCCGCAGTCCTCGCCCGCCGGCACCAAATTGTTGGCCTGCAGCAGCCAGTCGATGAAGCCGTCCAGGCTGGTGGCGACGAAGACCGTGGCCGTCGGGCGCATGTGCATGTGTCTCTTCCTCGATGCGATACCGGTCGCAGCAGGCCGATGCCCGGTCAGCGCGGCGTCTGCAATTCACCTTGCGCCGCGCTGGGCGCCAGCGGCGACGGCACCTGCGTTTCCTGCACCTCGCGCACATCGTGGATGAAGTACTCGGTCTCGGCAAAACACGAGGTCGGCACGAACTTGTGCTGGCGGTAGTGCAGCACCACGCGCTTGCCGGCCAGGGCGTTGATCTTCTGCGCCACGGTGTCGTCGCGCACGCTGAATTCGAATTTCTCCGGAATGGCGCCCGGCATCGTCACCATGGCGATCTCGCCCTCCCAGGTCTTGCACAGCCAGCCCTTCTTCGACAGCTTCTGCACGTAACCGGCGCGCTCGCCCTCGGCGTAGCTCCAGCTGAGCGTCAGCCAGGTCCACGCGGCCGTAAGAACCAGCAGGACGATGGGGCCGATGACAAGGGAACGCAGGAATCGAGACATGGCCGTCATCTTCTCACGCAAAGACACTCATCGCGCAGGCCCACCTTGCACGACGTCGAGCGCCAGGCACAGATCGGCCCAGGCCTTGGCCTTGTCCTGCGGCGTGCGCAGCAGGTAGGCCGGGTGGTAGCTCACGATCACCGGCACGCCCTGGTACTGATGCACCTGGCCGCGCAGCTTGCCCAACGGCAGGGTTGCAACCTCCGGCACCGTGGCCTGCAGCAGCGACTGGGCGGCAAAGCGGCCCAGCGCCAGGATGATCTGCGGCTGCAGCAGTTCGACCTGGCGCCGCAGGTAGGGCTCGCACTTCGCCACTTCGTCCGGCTGCGGGTTGCGGTTGGCCGGCGGACGGCACTTGAGCACGTTGGCAATGTAGGCGCCCTGCGCGCCGGCGGCACCGCGGTCCAGGCCGACGGCCTTGAGCATGTTGTCGAGCAGTTGGCCGGCCTGGCCGACGAAGGGCTCGCCCTGCAGGTCCTCGTTCTCACCCGGCGCTTCACCCACCACCAGCCAGCGCGCCCGGCGGTCGCCAACACCGAACACCGTGTGCTTGCGGCTATGGCACAGGCCGCAAGCCTGGCAGCCGGCCACGGCCTGTTCGAGCGCGTCCCAGTCCAGGGCGGCGATGTCGGCTGGCAAGGCGTGTACCACAGGCGGGGCAGCCGGCGCAGCCACAGGGGCTGACACTACCGACCCTGCGCCCGGGCGTGCCACGGGCGCAGCGGCCGCCGGCAGGGCGGCCTCCCCCCCTCGAGGGGGGCTGGGGGGGGCATCGTCCATCCGCCCCAATGGGGATTCGGGTTGCCAAACCCGAACCCCCATCTCGGCCAGCATGGCGCGCTGACGTTCGTCCAGTTGCAGGCTCATGGCGTCATTGTCCCTGATCGCCTACAGGTGCAGACTCATGACAACGGCGTCTTCGCGCTGGCCGTGCCCGGCCGGGTAATAGCCCTTGCGCACACCCACCTGGCGAAAGCCGTGCGCCGCGTAGACCGCCGCGGCGCGCGCATTGCTGACACGCACCTCCAGCCACAGCCACTCGGCCCCCTGACCGCGCGCCCAGATGGCCAGGGCGTCGAGCATGACGCGCGCCCAGCCCTGGCGCTGGTACTCGGGCGCCACCGTGATGTTGAGCAGGTGCACTTCGTCCACGCCTTTCATGGCCACGAAGTAACCCAGCAGCACGTCGCCGGCCTGCAGCAGCTGGCCCTGGTAACCCGAACGGATGGCATCGAGAAAGTTGCCGCGTGTCCACGGGTGCGGGTAGGCGCGCTGCTCGATGTGCAGCACCTCGTCG
>CAZJKR010000140.1:0-1551 GCA_964546615.1 uncultured Curvibacter sp. | reverse complement strand
GGGGGTGAGCGGCTCGAAACGGGCTTCGGCGGGTTGCGGTACGGCACGCATGGCGGCGACTTCCTCTGCGCTCGTCGCGTCAACGCACGGCGGCCTTCTCGGCCGCGCGCTCCAGCGTGGTCTTGGCCACCTTGTCGCGAATGTAGCGCGGCAAGGCCTGCTCGGCCGGCACGGCGTGGCCGGCCGCCAGCAACGCCGGCGCCAGGCGCAGCATGGCCGCCGCCGTGGGCAGAGCCTGCCAGCGCGGCACAGCATCGGCCACCGACAGGCGCTCGCCGTACTCGGCAAACACATTGCCGGCCAACGCCGTGCTGCCCTGCAACTGCACCGCCTCGGGCTTGAGCAGCGCGTAGTCGGTGCCTTGCGCCCAGCGGCCGTCCTGCCAGACGTAGTGCGCCGCGTAGAGCTCGTCCATGCGCGCGTCGAGCAAGGCCAGCAGGCGCAACTCGCCGGGCAACGCCTGCTGCGCACGCGCCTCCTCGGCCACCGCCAGCAAGGTGTCGATCGGCAACAGCGGCACGCCGGCGCCAAAGCCCAGGCCCTGCGCCACCGCACAGGCGGTGCGCAGACCGGTGAAGGAACCCGGCCCCTGGCCGAAGGCGATGGCGTCGAGCGCGTCCAGCCGCAACTCCGCCTCGGCCAGCAACCCCTCGATGGCCGGAATCAGCGCGCTCGACGCCTGTGCGCCGCCGGCCCCGGTGTGCTGCCAGACCCGCGCCTGGCCGTCCACCGGGCGCGTGACGGCGATGGAGATCAGTTCGGTGCTGGTGTCGAAGGCGAGCAGTTTCATGAACAAAATCAGGCCTTGGCCCGCGTGGAATCAGCGCCAGGCGCTTGCGAATTGATAGCAACCGTCTTGCGCACGCCGAAGGTGATGCCCACCGTCACCAGCACTAGGCCGGCCAGCAGATTCCAGTACAGCGGCTCACCGAGGAAGACCACCGCGCCCAGCGCCGACAGGCCGGGCACCAGCGCGGTGATCATGGTCGAGCGCACCGGGCCGAAGTACTGGATCATGCGCACGAAGGTGATGCCCGAGATCACCACCGAGCCCACGCCCTGGAACAGCACCTGAAAGAGCACTTCACCCAGCGGCGCCGTGGCCAGCTGGCTGTGCAGCAGCTCCAGCCCCAGCAGCAGGGCATACACCGGCACATAGGTGAACAGGGCGAACACGGTGACGGCCGCGGTGGCGCGCACGGCGTCCAGGCCGTAGCGGCGCGCCAGCACGCTGTAGGCCGACCAGCACAGCGCCGCGCTCATGAACAGCAGGTCGCCCTTCCAGACCTCGCCGCCGTCGAAGGCCTGCAACAGACTGGCGCCACCGACCAGCAGGTCGCCACCGACGATGCAGGCCAGGCCGATGGCGCGCGCCCGCGTGATGGGGGTGTGCAGGATGAGGGCCGCCAGCAACGTGGTCCACAGCGGCAGGCTGCCGGGCATCAGCACCGAGGCATGGGCCGCCGGCGCGTAGAAGAAGCCCGCATAGGCCAGCACCGCGTAGCCGAAGCCGCCGAACACGCCGCAAGCTGCCGTGACACGCAGCGCCAG
>CAZJKR010000139.1:0-8604 GCA_964546615.1 uncultured Curvibacter sp. | reverse complement strand
CTCGTCATCGAGTGCGCGCCGGCGAGCCTCTTGGAGGCGATCATCGAGCCGTTCCTGCGGGCCGGCAAGATCGTCGTCGTGCTCAGCGCGCTGGCGGTCATGCTTCTGGTGCTGAATTACCAGGAGCGGGTGAGCAGCTTCGAAGCCTCGCAGCGCGCTCTGGCGCGCACCGCGAGCACGGAAGTCGCCAGCCAGGTGGCCTTCATCCTGGCCGAACGGCAACGACAGGTGATGCTGTATGCCGAAGACCACCGGGCGCTGCTGCAGCAGCTGCTCACCAGCCCTGACAAACCCGAGGCCTACCAGGCGCTGGAGCGCAACCTGAAGCGGACCTTTCCCGACGTGTTCGCCTTCACCATCACCGATGCCCGCGGCCAGCCCCTGATCGCCGACTTCGAAGGCTTCGTGGGCGAGACCTGCGAGCAGGACATCCGGGCCTATGCCCAGAGCGGGCAGTATCTGGCGCGCATCCATCCGAACAACCATGCCTACCACTACGACGTCATGGCCGACTGGCAGAGTGCCGACGGCGCACGCCACATGCTGATGGTCAGCTTCGAGCCCAGGGCGCTGAGCCAGCTGCTGCGCTCCATCGAAGCGCCCGGGCACGAACTGATGCTGCTGTCCAACAGCGAACCGCCGCTGCTGGAGGTCACGGCCCAGGGCGCACGCGACAAGACACCGCGCAGCGACTACCGGCTCAAACCCGAGGAGCTGCGGCGGCTGCTGGCATCGCGTCCGGTGGACCACAGCCTGTGGAACGTGGCGGTGCTGGCCCAGCCCGGTTTCTTCGAGTCGTTCCGGCAACGGAATTTGCTGACCCATCTGCTGGCGCTGGTGGCCCTGGGCCTGGTGGTCGGCGCCTCGCTGGTGCTGCTGCGCCGCGAGGAACACCGTCGCTGGGTAGCCGAGCAGACACGCGAGCACCTGTTCTCGGTTGTCACGCATGAGATGCGCACCCCGGTCACCGCCATGTCGGGCACGCTCGGACTGATGCGCCACGGCGTGCTGGGGGAGCTGCCGCCAGCGCTGCTGGACAGCATCTCCCTGCTGGAACGCAATGCCGAACGGCTGCGCCGCCTGATCGACGACCTGCTGGAGTCCCGCCGCATCGAGTCGGGCCAGCTCTCGCTGCAGAAGACCGACGTCGACCTGGCGCTTTGCGTGCGCGAGACCCTGGAGCAGCTGCGCGACTACGCCCGGCAAAGCGCGGTCGACTTCGCCTTCACGTCGCTGGACGCGCCGCTCTGGGTTCATGCCGATCCGGTACGGCTGCAGCAGATCTGCACCAACCTGCTGTCCAACGCCGCCAAGTTCTCGCCCCAGGGCGGCACGGTGCGTGTGTCCCTTGAGCGGACGGGCAAAAGCATGGTGCGCGTGTCCGTGCACGACGACGGGCCGGGCATCCCGGCCGACTTCCAGCCCCGCGTGTTCGGGAAGTTCGCACGCGGCCCGGCCCAGCCCAACCGGCCGATTGCCAGTACCGGCCTGGGCCTGAGCATCGTCAAGGCACTGGTCGAGGCGCATGGCGGCCACGTCGGTTTCGAGTCGGTCCCGGGCCAGGGAACGACCTTTCATTTTGAGCTGCCGCTGCTGCCACCGTCGGCCGCGAGCACCTGACCCCCGCGCCCTGACCGGGTGCTCCGCCCTGCCCGCACCATGCACCGCGACGCCCCGCTGCCCCGCCGCATCGCCCACCTCGACATGGATGCGTTCTACGCCTCGGTCGAGCTGCTGCGCTACCCGCAGCTCAAGGGCCTGCCGGTGGTGATCGGCGGCGCGCGACGCCAGCCCGACGACGCGTTGCTGCAGCAGTACGCGGACCGGCCGCTGTCGGCGATCCCGGTGGCAGCCTTTGCGCTGCTCAAGGACTACGCCGGCCGCGGCGTCATCACCACCGCCACCTACGCGGCGCGCCAGTTCGGTGTCGGCTCGGCCATGGGGCTGATGAAGGCGGCCCGGCTGTGCCCGCAGGCCATCCTGCTGCCGGTGGACTTCGACGAGTACCGCAAGTATTCACGCCGCTTCAAGGACGTCATCACCGAGATCGCGCCGGTGATGGAAGACCGCGGCGTGGACGAGGTCTACATCGACTTCACCGACGTGCCCGGCGGCCAGCGCGAGGGCGGCCGCACGCTCGCGCGGCTGATCCAGAAGAGCATCCTCGACGCCACCGGACTGACCTGCTCCATCGGCGTGGCGCCCAACAAGCTGCTGGCCAAGATGGCGAGCGAGTTCAACAAACCGAACGGCATCTCCATCGTGTTGCCGCAGGACCTGCAGGCGCGGATCTGGCCGCTGCCGTGCCGCAAGATCAACGGCATCGGCCCGAAGACGGACGCCAGGCTGCAGGCCGAGGGCATCCACACCATCGGCGAACTCGCCGCCTGCGAGCCGGCGTGGCTGATCGAACACTTCGGCCGGAGCTACGGCGCCTGGCTGCATGAGGCCGCCTGGGGCCGCGACGAGCGGCCGGTGGTGACCGAAAGCGAGCCGGTGTCGGTCAGCCGCGAAACAACCTTTGAGCGCGACCTGCACGCCGTGCGCGACAAGGCCGAACTTGGCGCCGTCTTCACCGCGCTGTGCGAGCGCGTGGCGGCCGACCTGCAGCGCAAAGGTTATGTGGGCAAGACCATCGGCATCAAGCTGCGCTACGACGACTTCAGGAGCGTCACGCGCGACCAGACGCTGACCCACTACACCGCCGACGCCAGGACCATCCGCCAGACCGCCGGCCAGTGCCTCAAGCGCGTGGACCTGACGCGCCGGCTGCGCCTGCTGGGCGTGCGTGTCGGCTCGCTGCTGCGCGCCGATGCGTTTGAAGCACAAAAACAGGCCTCCGACCAGGCGGACAGTACGCCGAACGCTATCGATTCGGTAGCATCCACAGCCTCCCTGTTCTGAACCGCGACCGCGGCTTGGTTACAGTGGGGGCATGAACACCCTGCACTGCTTCACGCTCACCCTCACCGATCACGTTGCCCACCTGGTGCTCAAGCGCCCGGAGGCGATGAACACCATGCACCCGCAGTTCTGGCGTGAGCTGGACGCCGTGCTGACGCAACTGCATGCCGGCAACACGGCGCGCGCGCTCGTCATCAGCAGCACCGGCAAGCACTTCAGCGCCGGCATGGCGCTGGAGACTTTCGGCGGCGCCTTGCTGGACGACCAGACTCCGGAGGGCCGCGCCGCCGTCTTCGACCTGCTGACCGACATGCAGGCCACCTTCACCAAGCTGGAGACGCTGCGCATCCCGGTGATCGCCGCCATCCAGGGCGGCTGCATCGGCGGCGCAGTGGACATGGTGAGCGCCTGCTGCCTGCGCTACGCCACCGCGGACGCCTTCTTCTGCATCCAGGAAATCAACATCGGCATGGTGGCCGACGTCGGCACGCTGCAACGGCTGCCCAAGCTGATGCCGCTGGGCGTGGTGAAGGAGCTGGCCTACACCGGCCGCCGCCTGCCGGCGGCGCAGGCGCTCGGTTACGGCCTGGTGAACCAGGTGTTCGACAGCCCCGAAGCGCTGCTGGCCGGTGCGCTGCAGACGGCCCGGGAGATTGCGGCCAAGCCGCCGGTGGCGATCTGGGGCACCAAGCAGGCACTGCACTACGCACGCGACCACGGCGTGGACGACGCGCTCAAGCAGATGGGCTGGCTGCAGGGCGCGATCTGGAGCAACAAGCATGTGCTCGAAGCCGTGACGGCCATGAAGGAAAAGCGCGGCGGCAACTTCCCGCCGCTGGCACCGCTGCAATCCTTCAAGGAAATTGGCCAGTAGCCCTTGCCGAATAAGCGCCAGCAGCTACGTTTTTGATAGCAAATTACTGACGTGCCGTGCGCACGTTGGCCGGCAGCGCCTGCGGGTGGCTGGTGCGCCAGGGGTTGATGTCCAGCCCGCCGCGCCGGGTGTAGCGTGCGTAGACGGACAACTTGGTCGGCTTGCAGCGCGCCCACACGTCCATGAAGATGCGCTCCACGCACTGCTCGTGGAACTCGTTGTGGTTGCGAAAGCTCACGATGTACTGCAACAGACCTTCCTGCTCGATCTGCGGCCCGCTGTAGCTGATCTGCACGCTGGCCCAGTCGGGCTGGCCGGTCACCAGGCAGTTGCTCTTGAGCAAGTTGCTGGTCAGCACCTCGCTCACCGGCTGCTCGTCGAAGGCGGCCGTCAGCAACTCGGGCGCCGGCGTGTACTGCGTGCACGCCACCTCCAGCCGGTCCAGGCTCAGGCCGTCGAGTTCATGGATCGGCTCGCGGTCGAACAGCTCGGGTCCGATCAGCTTGACGCCCACCGTGCCCTTGGCCTCGGAACCACGCCACACCGCCTCGCTGATGTCGGCACGGATGCGGGCTTGGACCTCGGCCGCATCGGCAAACTTGGTGTTGTTGAAGCTGTTGAGGTAGAGCTTGAAGGACTTGCTCTCCACGATGTTGGGCGTCTCGCACGGCACGGTGATGTGGGCCAGCGCCACCTGCGGCTTGCCGCGCGCATTCAGCCAGCTCAGCTCGTAGGCCGTCCACAGATCGGCACCGAGAAAAGGCAGCGTGGCCCCCTCCTTGAGGCTGAGGCCGATCTCCTGCCGCTTGGGCAGGCGGGCGATCGGGTACAGCAGGCTCGGGTCGTACTGGTCGGCGTAGGCGACCGCCTTGCCGAGCGCGGAGTTTTCGGGTGTGGTCATGCCTGCACCTTGCGACGGAAGACGAGACGATCTGCTTCAGAGGCCGTGGCATCGAAGGCATAACCTTCCAGGTTGAACTTCTCCAGCTGCTTCGGCGTCGTCACGCGATGGGTGGCGGCGTAGCGCGCCATCAGGCCGCGCGCGCGCTTGGCCAGGAAGCTGATGATCTTGTACTTGCCGCCCTTGTAGTCTTCAAACACGCATTCGATCACGCGTGCCTTCAGGACCTTCTGGTCGACCGACTTGAAATACTCCTGCGACGCCAGGTTCACCACCACCGGCGTCTTGTCGGCCTGCAGGCGCTGGTTCAGATAATCAGCAATCTGGGTGCCCCAGAACTTGTAGAGGTTGTTGCCTTTTGCGTTTGCCAACTGGGTACCCATCTCCAGCCGGTAGGGCTGCATCCAGTCCAGCGGCCGCAGCACGCCATAGAGGCCGCTCAGGATACAGACATGCTCCTGCGCCCAGGCCAGGTCGTCGGCCTGGAGCGTCTTGGCGTCCAGCCCTTCGTAGACGTCGCCATTGAAGGCCAGCACCGCCTGCTTGGAATTCTTGGCGGTGAACTTTGGACTCCAGGCCTGGTAGCGCGCCACGTTCAGGCCGGCGAGCTGGTCGCTCAGATCCATCAGCTCGGCAATCTGTTGCGGCGAATAGCCACGCAGGATCTCGATCAGCTCGGCCGACTGCTGGGTGAACAGCGGCTGGGTGTGCGGCACGTCACCGGCTGGCGTGTCATAGTCCAATGATTTCGCGGGGGAAAGTAGAAACAACATGTTGCGTATCCTGTATCAGGACGATTATCTCGTGGCAGTGGACAAGCCGCCCGGCCTGCTGGTGCACCGCACGGGCCTGGATGCCGGAGAAACGCAATTTGCCCTGCAACTGCTGCGCGACCAGCTCGGCCGCCCGGTCTGGCCCGCGCACCGGCTCGACAAGGGCACCAGCGGCGTGCTGCTGTTCGCGCTCGACGCGACCACCGCCAGCCTGATCGGCCAGACCTTCGACGTTGGCGATAGCGTGAAAAAGACCTACCGCGCCGTGGTACGCGGCTGGCCACCGGCTGAAGGCTTGATCGACCACCCGCTCAAGCGCCTGGACGACGATGCCCGCCCGGGCCGCGACGAAGTGCAAGCGGCGCAGACGCGCTACCGGACGCTCGAACACTACGAGTTGCCGCTGCCCTACGGCAGCTTTGCCACCACGCGCTGCGCGCTGGTGGAGCTGCAACCGCTGACCGGCCGGCGGCATCAGCTGCGCCGCCACCTGAAGCACATCGCCCACCCCATCATCGGCGACGCCACCCACGGCAAGGGGCCGTTGAATCGTGCGGTGGCGGAGTTCCTGGGTCTGCAGCGGCTGTGGCTGCATGCGTTGCGGCTGGAGCTCAGACATCCCGTCGACAGCACGCCGCTCTGCATTGAAGCAGCGCCGGGACCGGCGTGGTCGGGTTGGCAGCTGCACGACACGGGCGAGTGCGGCGCATCCGTGTCAGCAACGGCAAACTGACTACTTCAGATCCCCCGCCAATAAAGCCAGCGTTTCGGCATTGATGGTCACGTGCGCCGGGTAGTGGGTGTGGTCGCAGCCGACTTTCACGCTGGCACCGGCCTTGACCGCGGCACGCATGGCCGGCGTGAGCTCGAAACGCACGAAGTGCACGGCCGAGGTCTTCTCGTCGTTCTCGCGGTCCAGGTCCTCGTCGGCGATGGCATAGACGCGCTCATAGCCTTCCACCTCGACGAACATGCGGTCTTCGACCCCGATCAGGCGCGCCAGTTCGCGCTTGCGCTCGTTGATGTCGGGGTACTCGATCATCATGGTCGCCTTCCAGTTGCTGCCGTCCGGCACCAGCGGCGCATAGGCATCGATCTCGTCCTGGATGCCCTCTTCCTCGAAGATCTTCTCGATGCGCAGCATCTCCTGAATCTGGTAGCGCATCGTCATCTCGGACTCGAACTGCACGCTGATGTGCTCGCCCAGATGCACGGTGCGCAGCTTGCGGTGCGCCATGACCTCGCCCTTGTGCGCCTTGCGCCACTTGCTGTAGGCCTCCAAGGTCATGAGGCTGTCGGGGGTGATCTTGCCGGTGAGTTGCATGTCCATCTCCATTACTTCAGTCCGTAGGCTTTGCGCACCAGGCTCAGCGGATGTTGCAGTTCAGGCGCGCCCAGGCCGTTGACCTCGAAGCCCTGGGCGATGTGGTGGCCGCCCAGCGGGCAGTCGGAGCTGATGTAGTCGGGCTTGGCGCCATCTTTCATGGTGGCCATGGCCTTGAACACCGGCTTGCCGATCTTCATGGCAGTCTGGTGGTGGGCCTTCTTGACGCCGAAGGTGCCGGCATGGCCGGAGCAGCGCTCGATGGTGTTGATGGTGGTGTCCGGAATCATCTTCAGCATCTCTTCGGTCTTCTTGCCGATGTTCTGCACGCGGCCGTGGCAGGGAATCTGGTAGCTGACATTGCCCAGTTTCTGCGGAAACTCGGTCTTGAGCAGGCCGTCGCGCTTGCGCGCCATCAGGTACTCGAAGGGGTCCCACATGGCGTCCTTGACCAGCTGCACATCCGCTTCCTCCGGGTACATGAGGGGGATTTCCTGCTTGAACATCAGGGTGCAGCTCGGCACGGCACTCAGGATGGCGAAACCGTCCCGGGCGTACCTGACCAGCACCGGAATGTTGGCCTCCTTGCTGGCGTCCACGGCATCGAGGTCGCCCAGTTCCAGCTTGGGCATGCCGCAGCATTTTTCCTTCTCGACGATTACATACGGAATCTCGTTGTGGTCCAGGATCTTGAGCAGGTCGTGGCCGATGCCGGGTTCGTTGTAGTTGACGTAGCAGGTGGCAAAGATGGCCACCTTGCCGGGGGTCTTCTCGCCGACCTTCACCACGGTAGCCTGCGCTTCGGGCGGGCCGGAGCGGAACTTCCGGGTCGCCAACGCGGGCAACCAGGCCGCCTTGTCCACGCCGACCACGCTTTCCATCACGCTGCGCATGGCCCGGGTCTTGTTCACCGCATTGACCACCTGCACCACAACCGGAATGCCGGCGAACTGCCCGTGCACATCGGTGGAGGCAAGGAACTTCTCGCCGGCGCCGACCTCGCCTCGTCTGAACTTGATCGCCTTGGCCCGCAGCATGGTGTGCGGGAAATCCAGGTTCCATTCGTGCGGCGGGGTGTACGGACACTTGGTCATGTAGCACAGGTCGCACATGTAGCACTGGTCCACCACCTTCCAGTAGTCGGCCTTGGCCACGCCGTCGACTTCCAGGGTCTCGCTCTCGTCCACCAGATCGAACAACGTGGGGAAGGCACCGCACAGGCTGACGCAGCGGCGGCAGCCGTGGCAGATGTCGAAGATGCGCTCCAGCTCCTTGAAGCAGGAGGCCTCGTCGTAGAAGTCGGGGTTTTTCCAGTCCAGCGGATGTCGGGTCGGGGCTTCCAGGTTGCCTTCGCGTGCCATGGCCAGTCCTTTGTCTCGTTATGGTTTGGATTTTTACAAAAAGGCCTCTGATCGAAGCCTTTTTGTGAAACCGCTACGCCTTGCGGCGTAGCGAGGCCCTGATCAAAGATCAGTCGACCAGTTCAGCCAAGGCTTTGGCATACCGGTTCGCATGCGAACGCTCGGCCTTGGCCAGGGTTTCGAACCAGTCAGCGATTTCATCGAAGCCTTCCGAGCGCGCCGTCTTGGCCATGCCCGGGTACATGTCGGTGTACTCATGCGTTTCGCCAGCCACGGCGGATTTCAGGTTGTCGCGGGTGGAGCCGATCGGCAGGCCGGTGGCCGGGTCGCCGGATTGCTCCAGAAACTCCAGGTGGCCGTGGGCATGGCCGGTTTCGCCTTCGGCGGTGGAGCGGAACAAGGCCGCCACGTCGTTCTGGCCTTCCACATCGGCCTTGTTCGCGAAGTACAGGTAACGGCGGTTGGCT
>CAZJKR010000138.1:3806-8613 GCA_964546615.1 uncultured Curvibacter sp. | reverse complement strand
CCGCGCCTGGGCCCTGCGGCCCGAGGTGCTGCTGCTCGACGAACCGACGGCCAGCCTGGACCCGCACGCCAAACGCGAGGTCGAGGAACTCATTGCCGACTTCGCCCGCAGCCGCACGCTGGCGGGCCAGCCCGTGACCGTCGTTTTCGCCAGCCACAACCTGGGCCAGGTCAAGCGTCTGGCCACGCGGGTGATCTACCTGGAACGCGGGCGTGTGCTGGCCGACCTGCCGGTACAGGAATTCTTCGACGCCGAGCGGCTGCAGGCCGTTTCGCCCGCCGCCCATCTTTTCGTCAAAGGAGAACTGGTATGAGTGCTTTCAAACTTTCATGGTCTTTTGGTGTGTTGAGGACCGCCCAGTATGCGATGGCAGCTATTATTTCTGTAGCATCCATGGCGGTCTCGGCACAGACCATCGTCATGTCTTCCACTACTTCTACCGAGCAGTCGGGCCTGTTCTCGCACCTGCTGCCGGCCTTCAAGGCCGCCAGCGGCATCGACATCAAGGTGGTGGCGCTGGGCACCGGCCAGGCGCTGGACATGGCGCGCCGCGGAGACGCCGACGTGGTCTTCGTGCACGACCAGGTGGCTGAAGAGAAGTTCGTCGCCGACGGTTTCGGCCTGCCGCGCCAGGCCGTCATGTACAACGACTTTGTGCTCATCGGCCCCAAAGCCGATCCGCTGGCTACCCGGGGCAAGGATGTTGTCGAAGCCCTGAAGAAGATCGCCGCCGCCAACGGCGCCTTCATCTCGCGCGGCGACAAGAGCGGCACCCATGCGGCCGAGCTGCGCTTCTGGAAAATGGCCGGCCAAGAGGCCAAGGGCAGCGGCTACAAGGAGTGTGGCTGCGGCATGGGCCCGGCACTCAACATCGCCGCCAGCGCCGGTGCGTACGTGCTGGCCGACCGCGGCACCTGGCTCAATTTCAAGAACCGCGCCGATCTGGCCGTGCTGGTCGAGGGCGACAAGCGCCTGTTCAACCAGTACGGCGTGATGGTGGTCAATCCCGCCCGGCATCCGCATGTCAAGCGCGCCGAAGCGCAGAAGTTCGTCGACTGGGTCGTTTCGCCCGCCGGCCAGGCCGCCATTGCCGCCTACAAGATCGGCGGCGAGCAGTTGTTCTTCCCCAACGCCGGCCAATAGGCGCAACGGCATGGTCCGGTCCGTCGGCCCGGTGGGCTGATGCGCCGGCCTGCGGTGGCGTTACCATTGCACGATGGCGCGCGCACGATGCAGGCAGGGAGCTTGAACGGAATGGACGACGACGAGATCGTGTCCTCGCCCGACCGCCTGTCGCTGGCGGCGCTGCAGGCCGAAAACCAGCGCCTGCGCGCCCAGCTCGACGCCATGCTGCGCGAGGCACGCCTGAACCAGGAGAAGATGCACCGCTTCGACCAGCTCGAACGCCAGGTCATTGCCGCGCCTTCGCTGGCCGCGCTCATCGACACCCTGCTGCTGCAATACAAGGCGCTGTTCGAGCTCGACGCCGTCACCCTGGCGCTGGTGGACCCGCAGTACGAAGTGGGGCGGGTGCTGGGCGGCACCGCCCTTGCGGCCGAGGGCCTGCTGTTTCTGGACCGCGATGCCGAGCTGCAGGCGCTCTATGCCGGCGTGCGCCACCCGCTGCTGGCCAGCTTCGACGAGGTGCCGGCCTTTCTGTTCGAAGACGCGCCCACCGGCCTGGCCTCGGTGGCCTTGCTGCCGCTGTTGCACCATGGCCAGTTCATCGGCAGCCTCAACCTGGGCAGCCGCGACGCGCAGCGCTTCGTGGCCGGCAGCAGCACCGACTTTCTGGCGCGCCTGGCCGCGCTGGTGGCGGTGTGCCTGGACAGTGCCCTGGCTACCGAGCGCCTCAAGCTCGCCGGCCTGACCGATGTGCTCACCGGCGTGCACAACCGTCGTTATTTCGAGTCGCGCTGCCTGGAGGAAGTGCTGGCCGCGCGCCGCAGCGGCCAGCCGCTGGTGTGCATGTTCCTCGACGTGGACCGCTTCAAGCAGCTCAATGACACCCTGGGCCACCAGGCCGGCGACGAGGTGCTGCGCTACGTGGCCAACCTCATCAAGGTGCAGCTGCGCGGCAGTGACGTGGTGGCGCGCTACGGCGGCGAGGAGTTCGTGGTGCTGCTGCCCGCCACCCCCTGCCTGGCCGGGCTGGAGATTGCCGAGCGCATCCGTCGTGTCGTCAGCGTGCAGAGCGTGCCGACACGGGTGACCGAGACGGTGCGCGTGACCATCTCCATCGGCGTGGCCATGCTGCGGCCGCTGCCCGACGTTACCGAGGCTGCCGTGCTGGCGGCCGACATGATCGCCCGCGCCGACCAGGCCTTGTATGCAGCCAAAGAGGGTGGGCGCAACAAGGTGCTGGTGGCTGATTAGGGCCTGTTCACACCAATTTCTCGAGAAATTAGTGTGAACAGGCCCTAAGGCCCATCCGCCGCCGCGCTGATCCGCTCGCGCACCCCGTCCAGCAACTGCACCAGCTGCTCGCGCTCCTTCGCGGCGAGCCCGCCGAACATTTCTGCGGCCAATTGCGCTTCGATGGCCAGGAACCAGTCGCATTCCTTCTCGCCGGCAGGCGTCACGTTCAGGCGCCAGACCCGGCGGTCCTGCTCGTCCGGGCTGCGGCTCAGGAGGCCCTGCTCTTCCAGCTCACGGATCAGCCGCGTCATCTGCCCCTTGTCCCGCCCCATGGCCTGACCCAGCTGCTGCTGGGTCCAGCCCGGGTGGCGTTGGCACAGGCTCAGTGCACGCAGATGCACCGGCCCCAGCGTGTGCCGGGTGTCGTCGCCCATGCGGGTCTTCATCACCTGCCGCACGCTGCCGAACAGGGTCATGAAAACCTGGAAGGTGGCCAGGGCAGAGGCGGTTTCGCGGCGGCTGGGTTGGCGCATGGTGTCTATAAGGTTGATAAAGTCAACGACTTGGTATACTGTTGCTATTGTCAACTATTTGTCTGTTCATGAAAACTCCCCGCCCTGCAGCACCGCCCTCCGCCTTGGCCCGCACGCTGCGCAAGATCCTGCCCCCGCTCATCATCATGCCGTCGGTCGCCTTCATCCTCAGCGCCTTCATGACCTGGGCCAACGTCGGTTTGGGTGATGCCTATCTCTCCACCTGGGGGCGCAGTTTCCTCAGCAGCCTGGTGATTCTTCCCCTGGTCCTGGCCAGCCTGGGGCCGCTGGAGCGGCTGGTGAGCCGGCGCTTCCCCGCCCTGCACCCGTTCGCCCGCAAGTTCGTGGTGTCGCTGCTCACGGCCTTCGCCATCGAGAGCGTGCTGGCCCTGGCGGTCAGCGTCATCAACAGTCCGTGGGACAGCGGTTTCGGCCGCTATTGGTGGCTGGCCTTCAGCCGCTCCTTGCCGGTGGGCATGCTGATCGGCCTGTTGATGGCCTTCTACGTCAAGCCCAGGCTGGACCGCATGATGCAGGCGGGCCAGGCGGCACAGGCCTGACCGCTATGCCGCGGGTTTCTTCAGGTCGAAGTGGCCTTGCGCCAGCGGCAGGCCGTTGACCAGCAGCTCCACCTGGTGCCGCCCCGCGTAGTGGGTGCGGGTGGTGAAGTCGGCAATGGTCTGGCGTTTGCTCAGCGTGACCTCCGCCTGGCCGTCCAGCGCCAGCGTGCGCAGCTTGAAGACCTTGCGGCTGCTCTCGCCGTTTTTCTTCACGTAGTGGATGGCGTAGTCCACCACCAGCCGCTGCGGCTGGTCTGCCGTGGAAACCAGTGTGGCGTTGAGCTGCAGCGTCTGCCCCAGGCGCAAGGTGGTGGGGGAGACCTCAAAGGCACCCAGTTGCACCTTGGCGCCCAGCGTGGCACCCACGAGCCGCAGCGCACGCGGGTGGCCGGCCTTGATGAGATTGCGCAGCGCGTGTTTCACGATCCACTTCGTCTCGGCGCGTTGCGTCGGCCAGCCCTCCAGCAGCTCCAGCGCCCAGTCGGGGTGCGCCTTGCTGATGTCGTTGAGGTGGTTGGCCACCGAGCGGCGCACGTAGTCGCTCGGGTCCGCCTGCAGCTTTTCCAGGATGGGCCGCGTGCGCTGCGGCTCGGCCACCAGCAGGGGCAGGCGCCGGGCCCAGGGCAGGCGCGCTCGGGTGCCCTCGCTGGCCAGGCGGCGCACGTGTTCGTTGTCGTCTTCGGCCCAGCGCGCGGCCAGCGCCAGCACGGCGTCCGGGTCCTGCGCAATGAAGGGGCGGATGGCGAACTCGGCGCTGCTGTAGGGCGTGAGCTCGCGCAGCGCCGCCAGCGAAAGTTCGAAGTGGTCCAGCCCGTGCCGGCCCACGAACTCGGGCAGCACCATGTCGGCAAACCCGCCCGGCAGCAGCGGTGCCATGCGCCGCACCGCCTTCAGTGCGCGGGGGTAGTCGGCCGGCAGAAACGCGCGCAGGCTGTCCGCTGCGCGGCTCATGCGCTGCATGATGGACAGGTCGTCCAGCCCCTCGCACGCCATGGCCAGATAGGCTTGCTGGTCGAACGCCGGGTGCGCTTGCGCGGCCGCGCGGCCGATGCGGGCCAGCGCCTCGGCGTTCAGCAGCTCTTTCAGCAGCGGGGCGGACGCCGGGTCTGTTGCCATGGTGCCCTAGCGTAGCGCTTTCAAGGCGTGCCGCTGTAGGCCAGGCCCGAGGCCACGCCGCCAAACAGGTCACCCTCCACCAGCGGCACACCGGGAAACTCGGCCTGCAAGGCGCGCTGGAACGGCCGCAGGGCAGAAGAGCCGCCGGTGAGGTAGATGGCGTTGAGCGGGCCGTGGCCCAGTTGCGCGCGCTGCACGCACTCGCGCGCGCAGGCCACGGTACGCGCCAGCAGGCTGTGC
>CAZJKR010000138.1:0-3759 GCA_964546615.1 uncultured Curvibacter sp. | reverse complement strand
TACGACAGGTCCAGCGTGGTGTCGGCATCCGTCTGCGAGCAGCGGATCTTGGCCTGCTCAACCTCGTGCGCAATGTGGTGGCCCTGGCGCTCCTGCAGCACCCGCATCAGGCGCTGGTGCAGGCGCGCGTCGGTGTAGTTGGTCCACAGCGCCTGCGCCTGGGCGATGGCGCGCGGCTGGTACAGCCAGTGGATCAGGTGCCAGGTGGAGAGGTCGAAGAAGATGCGACTGGGCACCTCGCGCCCCTCGGGGCCGATGTGGCGGTAACCCAGCAGCGGCATCACCTGCTCCAGGCTGAGCTTGTGGTCGAAGTCCGTGCCGCCAATGTGCACACCGGTGGTGGCCAGAATGTCCTGGCTGCGGTCGGCCTGCTGCATGCGCTCGGGCCCCAGGCGCACCACGGTGAAGTCCGAAGTGCCGCCACCCAGGTCCACCACCAGCACCGTGCTTTCCTGGTCCAGCCGGCGTTCGTAGTCCAGCGCCGCGGCAATCGGCTCCAGCTGGAACGTCACGTCCGTGAAACCCACCGCCTGCGCCGCCTGCAGCAGCGAGGCTTGTGCCAGCGCATCGCGCGCGGGGTCGTCGTCCACAAAATGCACCGGCCGCCCCATCACCACGCGTGTGGGCGCCGCGCCCAGCGCCTGGGTGGCGCGTTCGCGCAGCGTGGCCAGAAAGGTGGCAATGATGTCCAGAAAGCTGATCTGCCGGTTGTTGACCACCGTCGTCTCCAGCAGCAGCGGGCTGCCCAGCAGGCTCTTGAGCGAGCGCATCAGCCGCCCCTCGGTGCCTTCCAGGTAGTGCGCCACCGCATCGCGGCCGAAGTGGGTGCTGTGGTCTTCGCTGTTGTAGAACACCGCCGTGGGCATGGCCGTGGCCTCGCCCTCCAGGGCAATCAGCCGCGCCGTGCCGCCGGGCGCAGCCCAGGCCATGGCGGAGTTGGAGGTGCCGAAATCGATGCCGAGCGTGCCGGGGAGGGTCATGGCGAGAGGTATGAGGGCAGGGGCCTGGGGGCAGGCGCAGGAGGGCGGATTGTGCCATCGCGGCAGCACCAAAACCCGCGCGCTCCGGTGCGATATTGCGCGGCTGTTGCCACGCCAGCCGTGAAAGACACTACAGTGCCTCCCATGCCAGCCACCTTCACTCCCCTGCACACGGGCGCCACGCGTCGCCCGTGCGGGGAGCGGTGCGCCGCTGTGTGCCAGACCTGGCCCCGCAAGCCCGTCGCACATTCTTCAGCCCGGCGATAACCCTTTCCCTCTTTTCTGCGCAAACCATCTATCGCCGGGCCACCGCCCCGCGCGATCGCGGCCGTCTGTTTCTGCCAGAACGGGTCGCACCTTGATGGAGATGTCTCATGCAACCCAACCCTACCGGTGAGCGCCTGCTGACCGAACTGGACTTCGCCCGCCTGTCGAAACTTCGCGGCGGCCCGCTGCCGCACGAACTGAGCGCGGCCGAACTGGTGCCCTCGCGCGAGATCGCACCCGACGTCGTCACCATGTACTCCCAGGTCGAGATCATCCTCACCGACTCCGGCCTGCGGCAGAAGCTCACGCTCTGCTACCCGGCCGACGCCGAGCCGGCGCTGGGGTTTGTTTCGGTGCTGTCGCCCATCGGCGCAGCCCTGCTGGGCCTGCGCGCGGGCGATCTGGCCTGCTGGCGCCTGCCCGACGGCGAGGAGCGCCTGGCCACTGTGGCCGCCATCCTGTTCCAGCCCGAGGCCTCGGGCGACTACACCACCTGAGCTGCGCAGGGGGCAAGGGGTGCGCCGGGCCGCCGCAAAGCGGCCCGGCCATGCCTTACAGTGTTGCCACGCCCGGGGCCGCGCCCCGGAGCGGATCACCAGAACAAACGACAGCCATGACCTACCAGAACCAGGAACAAGACCCCGTCCTCATCGCCGGCGGCGGCATTGCCGGCCTCACGCTGGCCCTTACCCTGCACCAGATCGGTGTGCCCTGCAGAGTGTTTGAAGCCGTGCCCGAACTGGCGCCCCTGGGCGTGGGCATCAACCTGCAGCCCAACGCCGTGCGCGAGCTCTACGAACTGGGCATCGGCGCCGAGCTGCTCGACACCATCGGCATCCAGGCCAAGGAGTGGGCGCTGGTGGGGCGCAACGGCAACGACGTGTATGCCGAGCCGCGCGGCCTGCTGGCCGGCTACCACTGGCCACAGTACGCGGTGCACCGCGGCCAGTTCCAGATGCTGCTGTTGCGCGAAGTGCAGCGCCGCCTGGGGCCGGACGCCGTGCACACCGGCTGCAAGGTGACGGGCTATCGGCAGGACGCGCAGCGGGTCACGGCCCTGATCGAAACACACAGCGGCGAGCGCCGCGAAGAGCAGGGCAGGCTGCTCGTTGCCGCCGACGGCCTGCACTCCGCCGTGCGCGCGCAGATGCACCCCACGCAGCCGCCCATCCAGTGGGGCGGCGCCATCATGTGGCGCGGCACCACACCGGGTGTGGCCAGCCGCACCGGTTCGTCTTTCATCGGCCTGGGCTCGCTCAAGCACCGCGTGGTGGTGTACCCGCTCACCCCGCCGGACCCGTCCACCGGCCTGTCCGTCCTGAACTGGATCGCCGAGATCACCGTGGACAACTCGGGTGGCTGGCCGCAGGGCGACTGGAACCGCCGCGTGCAGCTGCAAGACTTCATCCATCACTTCGAAGGCTGGAACTACGACTGGCTGGACGTGCCCGCCATGCTGCGCGGCGCGAAGGAGGTGTTCGAGTACCCCATGATCGACCGCGACCCGGTGCCCACCTGGGTGGACGGCCGCGTCGCCCTGATCGGCGACGCCGCCCACGTGATGTACCCCGTGGGCTCCAGCGGTGCCAGCCAGGGCATCGTCGACACGCGGGTGCTGGGCGCGGCCATGGTGCAGCACGGCGTCACGCCGCAGGCGCTGCAGGCCTATGACCAGAAGCTGTGCAAGGACATCTCGGCCCTGGTGCTGCGCAACCGCGGCTCCGGCCCCTTCGCCATCCTGGGCCTGGTGGAAGAACGCTGCGGCGGTGTTTTTGACAACATTGACGACGTCATCCCCAAGGCCGAGCGCGACGAGTTCATGGCCCGCTACAAGCAGGCCGCGGGTTTTGCCATCGAGGCGCTGAACGCCGCACCGCCCATCATTGCGCCGGGGGCGTGGGTCAAGTAGGCGGGCACTGCGTATCCGTTCGCCCTGAGCTGGTCGAAGGGCTCACCAAGCTGTTGCTCTGCAAGGGGGCGTTTCGACAGGCTCAACGCGAACGGACCTGTTCCGCGAAGCCCTAAGGCAGCACTCGCGTGCCCGGCGGCACGGCGTCCAGCGCCTGCGCCAGCACATTGGTGTGCAAGATCAAGGCGGGTCGTGCGGTGGCTGCTACAAATTCGATAGCACTCTCCACCTTGGGCGCCATCGAGCCGGCGCCCAGCCCGCCCGCGGCCAGCAGGTCAAGCGTTCCCGCAGCCGGGCCTGCGCGGTGCCGTGCCCGTCCTCCACCCCCGCTATATTGGTGGCAAACACCAGCAGCTGTGCGTCCAGCGCCACGGCCAGGCGCGCGGCCATCCAGTCCTTGTCGATCACGCCGGCCGGCCCCGGCGCGCCCTGCGCCGTGGCAGTACTGGCGCGGTTGATGGCAATGCCACCGCCGCCGCCGGCAATCACGTGCTGTTCGCGCAGCAGGGTGGCAATGGCCCGCTCTTCCAGCACGGCCAGCGGCCGCGGCGAGGCCACGGTGCGGCGCCAGCCGCCGCTCAGTTGCACGGCCGGCCCGCGCGG
>CAZJKR010000137.1:2531-8704 GCA_964546615.1 uncultured Curvibacter sp. | reverse complement strand
GTGCGCCCGGCCAGCACCGACGAGGTGGCCGCCGTGGTCACGGCCTGCGCCGCCGCGCGCGTGGCCATGGTGCCGCAAGGCGGCAACACCGGCATGGTGGTGGGCTCCACGCCCGACGCCAGCGGCCAGCAGGTGGTGCTGAGCCTCACGCGCATGAACAAGGTGCGCAGCCTGGATGCCGGCAACCTGACCATCACCGTGGACGCCGGCTGCGTGCTGCAGAGCCTGCAGGAGGAATGCGAAAAGGCCGGCTTCCTGTTCCCGCTCAGCCTGGCCTCGGAAGGCAGCTGCACCATCGGCGGCAACCTCGGCACCAACGCCGGCGGCACCCAGGTGGTGCGCTACGGCAACACGCGCGAGCTCTGCCTGGGGCTGGAAGTGGTGACGGCGCAGGGCGAGGTCTGGAACGGCCTGAGCGGCCTGCGCAAGGACAACACCGGCTACGACCTGCGCCACCTCTTCATCGGCTCGGAAGGCACGCTGGGCGTGATCACTGGCGCCGTGATGAAGCTGTACCCGATGCCGAAAGCCCAGCTCACCGCCTTTGCCGCCGTGCCTTCGCTGGAAGCGGCGGTGCAGCTGCTCGGTCTGGCGCACCAGTACCTGAGCGCCGGCCTGACCGGCTTCGAGGTCATGGGCCAGTTTGCGCTCAGCCTGGTGGCCAAGCACTTCCCGCAGCAGCGCATACCCTTCTGGCAGGCGTCGCCGGCCGCAGCGCCGGGCAGCCCCAAGCAAGGCGCGACCCCCTCGGGGGGCAGCGAACCACACGAAGTGGGGAGCGTGGGGGCTCCGTACTACGTGGTGCTGGAAAACTCGGACAACGAATCGGAAGCCCATGCGCGCGACTGTTTCGAGCGCCTGCTGGAAGCCGCCATGGAGGCCGGCTGCGTGACCGACGCCGTGGTGGCCGAGAGCATGGCCCAGGCCCATGCGCTGTGGCACATCCGCGAGAGCATTCCGCTGGCACAGGCCGAGGAAGGCCTGAACATCAAGCACGACATTTCCATCAACGTCTCGCGCATCCCCGCCTTCGTGGCAGAAACCAATGCCCTGCTGCTGGAACGCTTTCCCGGCGCGCGCCTGGTGACCTACGGCCACCTGGGTGACGGCAACCTGCACTACAACGTGCAAGCGCCGGAGGGGGACGATCAGGCGCGCTTCCTCAACGAGGAAGAAGCGCCGATGAACGAGCTGGTGTACGCCGTGGTGGACCGCTACAACGGCTCGATCTCGGCCGAACACGGCATCGGCAGCCTGAAAGCCGACAAGCTGGTGCACCACAAGTCGCCGGTGGCACTGAACATGATGCGCGCCATCAAGCAGGCGCTGGACCCGCACAAGCTGATGAACCCGAACCGGATGCTCAAAGGCTGAACCCGCCTTCAGCCCTTGACATAGCGCATCAATGCCGCCTGCAAGTCGGACGGCACGTTCCTGAACTGCAGGCCGTTGACGAAACCCATGCGCTGGCCGCTGTAGGTGCTGTGCGCCACGCTGGCGGACAGCGCCACCTTGTGCGAGCTGCCGTCGGCCTGCGGCAGGCTGAACGCCACGCTGCAGGCGGTGGACGCTGCCAGGTTCAGGTCGGACACCACGCTCATGCCGGTGGTGCTGATGTCCACCGAGCGCACCTCCATCTCGGGCCGCCCCGCCGGCGTGAAGCGCACACGCACGCTCAGGGGTTTGCGTTCGGTCTGGCGGCGTTCGCCATCGGCGGACGACGAAGTGAGGATGGCGGACATCGGTAATCTTCCCTGTGGCTTCTTCGAGTGCTGACAACGTCGACATCGACTATACGAGAGCCGGATGACACTTTTGCGCAGCCCGCGGACGCCACCCGGACGAGTAACGCGACTTGTAGGAAAATCACCACGCTATGACCACCCGCCCCATCCGCTCCCAGTACGAAGACTTCATGCGCCACGTCTACACCACGGGCGTGGCCAAGACCGACCGCACCGGCACCGGCACGCGCAGCGTGTTCGGCCACCAGATGCGCTTCGACCTCAACGAGGGTTTCCCGCTGGTGACCACCAAGAAGGTGCACCTGAAGTCCATCATCCAGGAGCTGCTGTGGTTCCTCACCGGCTCAAGCAACAACAACTGGTTGAAGGAACGCGGTGTCACGATCTGGGACGAGTGGGCCAAACCCGACGGCGACCTGGGCCCGGTCTACGGCGTGCAGTGGCGCAGCTGGCCGACGCCGGACGGCGGCCACATCGACCAGATCGCCGAGGTCATCAAGACCCTCAAGAGCAACCCCGATTCGCGTCGCATCATCGTCAGCGCCTGGAACGTGGCCGAACTCAACAAGATGGCGCTCATGCCCTGCCACGCCTTCTTCCAGTTCTACGTCGCGCCATCGCAGGTGGCTGGCGAGTCCGCCAAGCTCTCGTGCCAGCTCTACCAGCGCAGTGCCGACATCTTCCTGGGCGTGCCCTTCAACATCGCCAGCTACGCCCTGCTGACGCACATGGTGGCGCAACAGTGCGATCTGGGCGTGGGCGACTTCATCTGGACCGGTGGCGACTGCCACATCTACAGCAACCACCATGAGCAGGTGGAACTGCAGCTGAGCCGCGCGCCCTACCCTTACCCGACACTGAACATCAAGCGCCGCCCGGACTCGATCTTCGACTACCAGTACGAGGACTTCGAGGTGCTGAACTACCAGTGCCATCCGGCCATCAAGGCACCGGTGGCGGTGTGATCAACCGTCAGCAGTTGCTGGCCCTGATCGCCCTGACGTTGATGTGGGGCATCAACTGGCCGATGATGAAGTTCTCGCTGCGCGAACTCTCGCCCCTGTACTTTCGCGCCCTGACCATGAGTTTCGGTGCGCTGTTTCTCTACAGCTGGTACCGCGCGCGCGGCCTGCGCATGCTGCCGCAGGGGCCGGAGTGGAAATCGGTCGTGGCCATCGGCATCCCCAACATGCTGGGCTGGCACACGGTGTCCATTCTCGGCGTCAAGGAACTGGCCTCGGGGCGCGCGGCCATCCTGGGTTTCACCATGCCGATCTGGACCGTGCTGATCGGCGTGCTGTTCCTGGGCGAAAGACTCACCCGGCGCGTCGCGCTGGCGGCCGTGGCGGTGGCGATCGCCATCGTGCTGCTGACTTCCAGCGAGTTCACGGCCATCTCCGGCCGGCCGCTGGGTATCGTGTGGATGGAGATTGCCGCCGTGTGCTGGGCCATCGGCACGCTGATGATGCGTCGCGCCACCCTCACCCTGCCCGTCGAGACCCTGACGATCTGGATGATGATCCTGACCGCCTGCTGCCTGTGGGTGATTGCCTTCGTGAGCGAACCCTGGCCAAGCTGGCAGTTCACCGCCCCGATGTGGGCCAGCCTGGCTTACGGCGCCTTCATCAACTACGGTTTTGCCCAGACCCTGTGGGCCAGCCTGGCGCGCAATCTGCCCCCGGCCACCAGCGCCATGAGCATCATGGCGATTCCGCTCATCGGCACCCTGAGTGCCACCGTCATCGTCGGCGAATGGCCGCACTGGCATGATTTCGTGGCCATCGCCTTCGTGATGGCCGCGATCGCTGCCGTGCTGCTGCCGCCCCGCTCCCGAGGACTTCCCGCATGAACCTGCACATCATCTTCGCCCGCGCGGCCAATGGCGTGATCGGCAAGGACGGCACCATGCCCTGGCATCTGCCGGAAGACCTGGCGCACTTCAAGCGCACCACGCTGGGCTGCCCGGTGATCATGGGCCGCAAGACCTGGGAGTCACTCCCCGCCCGCTTCCGGCCCCTGCCCGGCCGCATCAATGTGGTGGTGACGCGCCAGAACGACTGGCAGGACAGCGGCGCCAGCGTGGCGCACTCGCTGCCTGAAGCGCTGGCCTTGTGCGGTGACGCGCCGGATGCCTGGATCATCGGCGGCGCCGATATCTACACCCAGTCGCTGCCGCTGGCCAGCACGGCGGTGGTCACCGAGATCGAGGCCGAATTCGAAGGCGATGCCTGGGCCCCGCAGTTCGGCCCCGAATGGCAGGAAACGGCACGCGAACGCCATGTGGCCGCCAGCGGCCTGAACTACAGTTTCGTCACCTACCGGAAATCCGCCAGCGCCCCATGAAACTCGCCACCTGGAACATCAACTCGCTCAGCGTGCGTCTGCCGCAGGTACTCGACTGGCTTGCGGCCAACCCGGTCGACGTGCTGGCACTGCAGGAGCTGAAGTTGACGGACGACAAGTTTCCGCACGATGCCTTCGCGCAGGCGGGTTATCAGGCGCAATGCTTCGGCCAGAAAACCTACAACGGTGTCGCACTCCTGACGCGCTCGCCGGCCAGCAACGTGGTACGCAACATCCCGGGCTTCGCCGACGACATGGCGCGCGTCATCAGCGCCGACGTGGGCGAACTGCGTGTGGTCGGCGCCTATTTTCCCAACGGCCAGGCACCGGGGTCGGACAAGTTCGCCTACAAGATGCGCTGGCTCGAGGCCCTGCACGACTGGCTGCGCGGTGAACTGGCCGCCAAGCCGAGGCTGGTGCTGATGGGTGATTTCAACATCACCTTCGACGACCGCGATGTCTGGGACCCGGTGGGCCTGAAAGACACCATCCACTGCACCGAAGAAGAGCGCACCCACCTGCGTGCGCTCGTTGATCTGGGCCTGCACGATGCGGTGCGCCTCTTTCCGCAGCCGGAAAAGAACTACTCCTGGTGGGACTACCGCAACATGGCGTTCCGCCGCAAGCAGGGGCTGCGCATCGACCACATCCTGATCAGCGATGCCCTCCAGCCGCTGGCCAGCGCCTGCGTCATCGACGTCACACCGCGCAGGAATGAGCGCCCGAGCGACCACGCCCCGGTGGTGCTGACCTTGCAGACTCCCTGAGCTTTCGGCGCGCCGCGCAGTACCTATTCCTCCAGCCCGAGTTCCTGGATCTTGCGGGTGATGGTGTTGCGGCCGATGCCGAGCTTGTGTGCCGCCTCGATGCGACGCCCCTTGGTGTTGGACAGGGCGGTGAGGATGAGCCTGCGTTCGAAACGGTGCATCAGTTCATCCCAGACGTCATGACGCCCACTGGCCAGCAAGGCCAGTGCCTCTGCCTCCAACCCGCCTTCCCAGCCCTCATGCGCGGCAGACGGCACCGGCGCGACCATCGCGCCGCCGGTCGGAGAAGACGGCGCCACGACCGGCGCTGCGCCGCGCGCAAGGGACTCGCCGTCGGGCTCGCTCGCGACAACAGGACGCGCGTCGTCGAGCACGACCTCGGGCGGCAGGTCCTTCGGCTCGATGACCTGCGCCGGCGCCATGACCGTGAGCCAATGGCAGATGTTCTCCAGCTGACGCACATTGCCAGGAAAACCGAAGCGGCTCAGACGCTCGAGTGCAGCGTCCGAAATCCGCTTGGGTTCGACCCCCAGCTGACGGGCGCTTTGTTGCAGAAAATGACGCGTCAGCATGGGCACGTCCTCGCGTCGCTCGCGCAGTGCGGGCAGACGCAGGCGGATGACGTTCAGGCGGTGAAACAGATCCTCGCGGAACACACCTTCCTTGACACGCTGCTCCAGGTCCTGGTGGGTGGCGGCGATCACCCGTACATTGGCCTTGACGGCGCTGTGACCGCCGACGCGGTAGAAATGACCATCGGAGAGCACGCGCAGCAACCGGGTCTGCAGGTCGAAGGGCATGTCGCCGATCTCGTCGAGGAACAGCGTGCCACCCTCGGCCTGTTCGAAACGGCCGCGACGCATGGTCTGCGCGCCGGTGAAGGCGCCGCGCTCGTGGCCGAACAGCTCGCTCTCCAGCAGATCTTTCGGAATGGCCGCCGTGTTGATCGCCACGAACGGACCGTTGGCGCGTGGCGAGTGCTTGTGCAGCGCACGCGCCACCAGCTCCTTGCCCGAACCCGATTCACCGGTGATGAGTACCGTCACGTTGCTCTGTGAGAGTCGGCCGATGGCACGAAAGACGTCCTGCATGGCCGGTGCCTGGCCCAGCATCTCGGGTGCGCTGTCGATGCTCTCCTGAGCCACCTCTTCGCGCTGGCTTTCCTCCACGGCACGGTGGATCAACTCCACGGCCTTGGGCAGATCGAAAGGCTTGGGCAGGTACTCGAAGGCGCCGCCCTGAAAGGCCGAGACGGCGCTGTCCAGATCGGAGAAGGCGGTCATGATGATGACCGGCAGACCCGGCAGGCGGGACTTGA
>CAZJKR010000137.1:0-2521 GCA_964546615.1 uncultured Curvibacter sp. | reverse complement strand
TCCAGCAGCTGCAGACCGCTTCCGCCAGGCATCCGGATGTCACTCACCAGGACTTGCGGCCCCTCGGCGTCTTCGTCGAGCGCAGCCAGAACTTCCCGCGGGTTGGTGAAGCTGCGCGTCGGCAATTGCTCACGCAGCAGGGCCTTCTCCAGCACGAAGCGGATGGACTGGTCATCATCTACGATCCAAATCGGCTTCATGTCGTGGCTTACCTCAGGTCATGCCGCCGTGAATGCCTCAGGGCAGCGGGATCAGAATCTTGAAATCGGTCCGGCCCGGCTCGCTGTCGCACTCGATCAGGCCATGGTGCTGCTGCACGAAAGTCTGTGCCAGCGTCAACCCCAGGCCGGAGCCGCCCTCGCGCCCCGACACCAGCGGGAAGAAGATACGGTCCTTGATCGAGTCCGGCACGCCGGGCCCGTTGTCGATGACATGCAATTCCAGTGCCAGCTTGTAGCGCTGCTTGCCGAAAGTCACCTGGCGTGCGATGCGGGTCCGGAAGGTCAGGCGCGCATCGCCGGCAGCCATGCGTTCAGCCAGGGCCTGACAGGCATTGTGGGCAATGTTGAGCACGGCCTGGATCAGCTGCTCACGGTCACCACGGAATTCGGGGATCGAGGTGTCGTAGTCGCGCACCACCCGCAGGCCCTTGGGAAACTCAGCCAGGATGAGCGAGCGCACCCGCTCACAGACCTCATGGATATTGACGTCCCCCACCACGTGCGGACGGCGGTGCGGTGCCAGCAGCCGGTCTACCAGCGTCTGCAGCCGGTCGGCCTCGTGGATGATGACACGCGTGTACTCGGTCAGTTGCGTGTCGATCTCCATCTCCAGCAATTGCGCCGCACCCCGGATGCCCCCCAGGGGGTTCTTGATCTCATGGGCCAGATTGCGGATCAGCTCCTTGTTGGCCTGGGCCTGGTCCAGCAGGCGCTCTTCGCGCTCCTGGCGTGCCTGCTGCTCCAGCGGCAGCAGTTCGACCACAATCTCGTCGGCGTGGTCGGTACGGGTCAGGATGACATGCACCGGCAGCAGATCACGGTTGGGCCGCTTGAGCCAGGCGTCATAGCGCAAGGCGGCAAACTCGTTGCTGCGCACACCGCTCAGGGCGTTCTTCAGCACCTGGGACTCGGTGAAGGCTTCGGCCAGATCGGTGCCGACAATGAGACGGCGGGAGGTGCCCAGCGCATCTTCGAGCGCGGCATTGGCAAACAGCACTGCGCCATTGCTGTGCACCACCGCTACCAGGGTGGCAAGCAGATCGAAGGTCTGGAAACGGGCGGAGGGTGGGGCAGACTTTTTCAAGCTGCCTATTTTGACGCAGTTGGCGCGCTGGCTCGGCTCAGTTCACGCCGGATGCCCTCAATATCGCTTTGCGTGCGGTCCAAGCTGGCCTTGAGTTCGGCCACGCGGTCCAGGTACTTCTGGTGATTGCGCGTTTCGTGACCGATTTTTTCCGGCTCACCGTTGTTGTATTCCTTCTGCAGTTCTTCGCGGCGGGCTTCGGCCTTGCGCAACTCGGACTCCAGGATCAGGCGCGCATCGGAGTCGCGCGCACGCTGTTCGACCGTATCGATGCGTGAGCCCGCCTGGGGTGCGGACGCCAGGCGCACGGGTGCGGCTTGCGGCGGGCGCTGGCTCTGCACCACGGTCAGGTTGCCGCCATCGAGCGGCTTGCAGCCGCTGCGCTGGGCGTCGGCAACCGTGTTGGTGTACTCGTTGCCGCAGCGGTAGATGCGGCCCTGGGCATGGCTGTTTGCTACAAAAAACGTAGCTGCCAACGTAATCATCAGTGCGGTTTTCATGCTCTCTCCACGCATTGAACAATGCTGGGCGGTCGGCCAGTATCCCTCAAAGCACGACAAAGTCCAATCCTGGTAACACTCTGAAAACAAAAAGGACGGCCGCAGCCGTCCTTTTTGCACGACACACTGTGGTTACCCACAGTGCCGGCCACTCCAATTACAGGGAGTAGTACATGTCGTACTCGACCGGGTGCGGTGCCATGCGGAAGCGCGTGACTTCGCCCATCTTCAGCTCGATGTAGGCGTCGAGCATGGAGTCGGTGAACACGCCGCCCTTGGTCAGGAAGGCACGGTCCTTGTCCAGATAGTCCAGCGCTTGGTCCAGGCTGTGGCAGACGGTCGGCACCAGCTTGTCCTCTTCCGGGGGCAGGTGGTACAGGTCCTTGGTGGCGGCTTCGCCCGGATGGATCTTGTTTTCCACGCCGTCCAGACCGGCCATCAGCAGAGCGGCAAAGCCCAGGTAGGGGTTCATCAGCGGATCGGGGAAGCGGGCTTCCACGCGACGGCCCTTGGGGTTCGGCACGTACGGGATGCGGATCGAGGCCGAGCGGTTCTTGGCCGAGTAGGCCAGCTTCACCGGGGCTTCGAAGTGTGGCACCAGGCGCTTATAGGAGTTCGTGCCGGGGTTGGTGATGGCGTTCAGGGCACGGGCGTGCTTGATGATGCCGCCGATGTAGTACAGCGCGAACTCCGACAGGCCCGCATAGCCGTCGCCG
>CAZJKR010000136.1:0-8713 GCA_964546615.1 uncultured Curvibacter sp. | reverse complement strand
TGCCGAACGCGGTGTGGACGAGAACCTCAACGCGCCCGGCGCCGCCTTCGTGCCGCTGGCCTTTGCCGAGAGTACCCACTTGCCGCAGCCGGGCATCAAGCCCGGCGCCAGTGCGCCCAACCGCTTCTACATGTACGGCGTGATCGGCCGCCTGGCCATGCTGGCCGCCAGCTACGAGCTGGAAGCCACCGACCCCGAAGCCGAGATCTACGACTAGCAGTTGCTGCGACGCAACATTCCGGGTGACAACACGGTGCGTGCCGCTTGGAAGCCCGGCCGTGCGGGCGCACAATAGCGCCTTCGCATCGCATGGAGTCCCGCATGGAAACGGGGCAGTCGCGTGTCCGCTTCCAAATCTTCGCTTGCCGCGCTCACGCTGGGCGCCCTCGGTGTCGTCTATGGCGACATCGGTACCAGTGTCCTGTATGCCATCAAGGAAGTCTTCGGCTCCGGGCATGTGCCGTTCACGCCGGCCAATGTCTACGGCATTCTTTCCATCGTCTTCTGGACCCTGACGGTCATCGTCTCGCTCAAGTACGTGGTGCTGGTGCTGCGCGCCGACAACAAGGGCGAGGGCGGTCTGGTGGCCATGCTGGCGCTGGCCTCGCAGTCGGTCAAGGACAAGCCGGCCCTGCGCAGCAGGCTGCTGCTGGTCGGCATCTTCGGCACCTGTCTCTTCTACGGTGACGGCGTCATCACGCCGGCGATCTCGGTGCTGTCGGCGGTGGAAGGGCTGGAGGTGGTCTCACCGGCCTTCAAGAAGGCGGTGATCCCGCTCACCCTGGTCATCCTGTTCGGCCTGTTTGCGGTGCAAAAGCGCGGGACGGCCGGCATCGGCCGCTTCTTCGGCCCGATCACCCTGGTCTGGTTTGCCGCCATTGCCGTGCTGGGTGTGGTGCAGATTGCCGGCAACCCTGCCATTCTGTGGGCTCTGAGCCCGCACCATGCCGTCGGCTTCATGTGGCACAACCCGGGCACGACGTTCATCATCCTGGGCGCGGTGGTGCTGTGCGTGACCGGTAGCGAGGCGCTGTATGCCGACATGGGACATTTCGGCCGCAAACCGATCCGGCTGGCCTGGTTCTCCGTTGTCATGCCGGCGTTGACGCTGAACTACTTCGGCCAGGGGGCGCTGCTGCTCAATAACCCGGAAGCGGTGAAGAATCCCTTTTTCATGATGGCACCCGACTGGGTGCTGCTGCCGCTGGTGGGGCTGGCCACCATGGCGACGGTGATTGCCTCGCAGGCGCTGATTTCGGGCGCCTTCAGCGTCACCAAGCAGGTCATCCAGCTCGGCTACCTGCCGCGGCTGCAGGTGCAGCACACCAGTGTCAAGGACACCGGCCAGATCTACATGCCCTTCGTCAACTGGGGACTGTTTGCCGCCATCGTGCTGGCAGTGATGATGTTCCGCTCGTCCAGCAACCTGGCAGCCGCCTACGGCATCACGGTCACGCTCGACATGCTGATCACCACCGTGCTGACCTTCTTCGTCATCCGCCATGGCTGGAAATACCCGCTCTGGCTGTGCGTCAGCGCCACGGGCTTTTTCTTTGTCGTCGACCTGGCCTTCTTCAGCTCCAACCTGATGAAGCTGGTCGAGGGCGGCTGGTTCCCGCTGCTGATCGGCGGGGCCATCTTCGTGCTGATGAGCACCTGGAAGCAGGGGCGCAGCCAGCTCAACGCGGCCCTGCGTCAGGAGGCGCTGGATCTGCCGGGTTTTCTGGAGGCGGTATTCGTCAGCCCGCCGCTGCGCGTGGAGGGCACGGCCGTGTTCCTCACCGCCGAACCGGGCAACGTGCCCAACGCGCTGCTGCACAACCTCAAGCACAACAAGGTGCTGCACCAGCAGAACCTGTTCGTGACGGTGCGCAACCATGAAGTGCCATGGATCGGCATGGAAAAGCGGCTGGAGATCGAGCCGTTGGGCCATGACTGCTGGCAGGTCATCGTGCACTATGGCTTCAAGAACGATCCCGACCTGCCTTCGGCGCTGCAGCAGATCCGCCACCGCGGTTGTGAACTGGAGGCCATGACGACCAGCTATTTCCTCTCGCGCGACATCGTGATCCCGCGTCTGGGCAAGGGCATGGCGCCCTGGCGCGAGAAGCTGTTTGCCCAGATGCACCACAACGCCAGCGCCGCCGCCGCCTTCCTCAACCTGCCGAGCAATGCGGTGGTGGAGCTGGGCTCGAAGATCGAGATCTGACCGGGCCGACGGCGATGCCGCGGCTCCGGCGCCTTGCATTGCTATCAAATAAGTAGCACGCAGCGCGGCTGGTCCGGCGCTTCGGGCAAGAAAAAGCCCGCAACAGGCGGGCTTGCGGGTGCGGCGGTGTTCAGCGCCCTCGACGCACCTCGGCCACCAGGTAGTCCACGACCTGCAGGGTGCGTGCCATGCTGTGGGCCAGGGTACCGTCGGTGTAGAAGCGGCCGGCTACGCCGAGCGCCGGCACGCCCTCCACCTTGTAGGCGTTCATCAGCTGGGTCGCGCGCGCTGCCTTGGACGCCGAGCTGAATGAATTGAACTGCTCGACGAACCGGGCCTTGTCCACGCCCTGTTTGACCACCCAGTCGATGATGGCATCGGGGCGGTCCAGGCGTTTTTTCTCCACGTGGATGGCCTGGAACACCTTGACATGCAGCTGCTCGACCAGCCCCAGCGCCTCCAGCGTGTAGTAGAGCCGCTGCTGCGGTTCGAAGTCGCTGCGAAACGCCACCGGCGCGCGGCGTACCGCCACATCCTTGGGAGCGCGCTTGACCCAGGCCTCGAAGGTGGGCTCGAAGGAATTGCAGTGCGGGCAGTTGTACCAGAAGAACTCGACCACCTCGATCTTGCCGGCCGGCGCTTCCACCGGCGCCGGCTTTTCCAGCGGCAGGTAGTCCTGCCCGGCTTCGGGGCGCTTGCCTTGCAGCTGTGCCGGGGTGGTGGTCTGGGCCCGGGCCAGCGGCGTCAGCAGGGTGCTGGCAGCCAAGGCCGAGCCACAGGCCAGGGAAAAATCACGACGTTTCATTCAGCGACTCCTTGCGAATCCGGGTCAGACCGGGCTGAGGGGGAAAAGTTCAGGGGACTGCGTCCAGAGGCGGCTCAGCGCTGCACACGCACCAGCGCCGTCTCGTAGCCGGCGCCGTCGAGCTTGTCCTTGGTGCGCTCGGCCTCGTCGCGCTTGTCGAACGGCCCTACGCGCACGCGGTACACCAGGCGGCCCGACTGCTCGCGCTCCGACACCTTGGCCTCGACGCCGGCCAGCGACAGTTTGGCGCGCTGGCTTTCGGCGTCCTCCGGCGTACGGAAGGCACCCACCTGCACGAAGTAGGCAAACGGTTCTGCACCCGCCTTGGCGCGAGCCAGGTCACCCAGCGGGTCGGCCGTGACCGCCGGCTTGCTTTCGGGTTTGGCGGCTGCGGCCGGAGCGGCGGATTCGGCGGCTGGCGGGGTGGCCGCCGGCCGGGCCGGCGTCTTGCCGTACAAGGGGGCGTTGGGGTTCCAGTCCTTGTTCTTCTCGGCTTCCGCCGCGTCCTGGTCGGGGGTGCGGCTCTGGCCCTTGTTGAGGAAGGGCACAGGCACCTTGGTCACGTACACGGCCACTGCCAGGGCGGTACCGAGGCCCACGACCACACCCAAGATGAAACCCAGAAGGGTTCCGCCGCGTTGCTGTTTCATGCCTCGCCTTTGTCGTTCGTGTTGCTTCTGCATGGGGTGCGCCTGCTCACATCTTCTGTGGGGCGCTCACCCCCAGCACGGCCAGGCCATTGTGCAGCACCTGCGCGGTGGCTGCGACCAGCGCCAGGCGTGCGCGCTTGACGGTTTCGTCGTCCACCAGGATGCGCTCGGCATCGTAATAGCTGTGGTAGCTGGCGGCCAGGTCGCGCAGGTAGAAGGTGACGTCGTGCGGTGCGAAGTCGGCCGCAGCGGCGCTCAGCATCTCCGGGTACTTGGCCAGTTGCAGCATCAGAGTCTGTGCCTGCGGGCTGTCGAGGGCCGACAGGTCGGCGCCCTTCAACGATGCCACGTCGCCGCCTTCCTTCTCGCGCCACGCCGTCAGCACCGAGCAGATGCGCGCATGGGCGTACTGCACGTAATAGACCGGGTTGTCATTGTTCTGCGTCACCGCCAGGTCGACGTCGAAGGTGTACTCGGTGTCCGGCTTGCGGCTGAGCAGGAAGAAGCGCACCGCATCCTTGCTGGTCCAGTCGATCAGGTCGCGCAGCGTCACGTAGCTGCCGGCGCGCTTGGAGATCTTCACCTCTTCGCCGCCACGCACCACGCGCACCATGGTGTGCAGCACGTAGTCGGGGAAGCCTTCGGGTATGCCGACGCCGGCAGCCTGCAGGCCGGCGCGCACGCGGGCGATGGTGCCGTGGTGGTCGGTGCCCTGGATGTTGACCACCTTCTGGAAGCCGCGTTCCCATTTGGTGATGTGGTAGGCCACGTCCGGCACGAAGTAGGTGTAGCTGCCGTCGCCCTTGCGCATGACGCGGTCCTTGTCGTCGCCGTAGTCGGTGGTCTTGAGCCACAGCGCGCCGTCGTGCTCGTAGGTCTTGCCGGCCTCGCGCAGCTTGCTCACCGCCGCATCGACCTTGCCGCTGGTGTACAGGCTCGACTCCAGGTAGTAGTTGTCGAACTTGACCGCAAAGGCCTTGAGGTCCAGATCCTGCTCGTGGCGCAGGTAGGCCACGGCAAACAGGCGCATGCCGTCGAGGTCGTTCACATCGCCGCTGGCGGTGTACGCGCGGTCGTCCGAGTGCACGGTCTTCTTTGCCAGAAAGTCGGCCGCGATGTCGGCGATGTAGTCGCCGTTGTAGGCGGCCTCCGGCCATTCGGGGTCGCCCGGCTTGAAGCCCTTGGCGCGCAGTTGCACGCTGTTGGCCAGGGTCTGGATCTGCACGCCGGCGTCGTTGTAATAGAACTCGCGGTAGACGTCCCAGCCCTGCGTGGCGTACAGGTTGCAGATGGCGTCACCCAGCGCGGCCTGGCGGCCATGGCCCACGTGCAGCGGGCCGGTGGGGTTGGCGGAGACGAACTCCACCATCATGCGCTGGCCGTTGGCCGCGCGGCTGCCGAAGCGCTCACCTTGCGCCAGTATCTCGCGCACCACCTGCTGCTTGGCGGCGGGCTTGAGTTTGATGTTGATGAAACCGGGGCCGGCAATGTCCACCGCCTCGACCCACTGCTGGTAGACCGGCGTAGCCAGCAAGGCAGAGCGCAGGCTCTCGGCCACCTGGCGTGGCGGCTGCTTCAGGGGCTTGGCCAGCTGCATGGCGGCCGTGGTGGCCAGGTCGCCGTGGGCCGCCACCTTGGGGGATTCGAAGGCAGCCCGGGCACCCGCGCCGGGCTGGAGTTGCTCGAGCACGGCGGTGAGCGCCTGGAGCAGTTCGGTTTTGACAGACAACATAGAGGTCGATTTTACGAGGCACCCGCCTTCCTGCCCTGCCGCGGGCCTGTTACCGGATGTGAGCCGGTTTGCCCCCAGCGGCGTTGTATGCTGGAATGCCTTGCGGGACACCCCCGGGATTCGCGACACCAAGAGGAACTACACCATGCAAAAACTCCTGACCACCCTGGCCCTCGGGCTGGCCTTGACCGTAGGCGCCGCGCACGCCGCCGACGACAAGAAGGCCTCGTCCGCCCAGCAGAACAAGATGACCGTCTGCAACAAGGAAGCCGGCGACCGCAAGGGCGACGAACGCAAGAAATTCATGAGCGAGTGCCTGAGCGGCCAGCACGCCGAAGCCGCCGACAAGCGCACAGCGCAGCAGGAGCGCATGAAGCAGTGCAACGCCGACGCCAAGGGCAAAACCGGGGACGAACGCAAGAAGTTCATGAGTGAGTGCCTCAAGAGCCAGTAAGCCGCACTTCGCTACACACAAAAACCCGCCAGCCAGGGGCTGCGCGGGTTTTTTATCGCGGGACCCCCGGCTGGCGATGACCCGCTTCAGCCCTGCCAGAAGCTGCTCTGGCTGTAGTGGTGCTTGAGGAAATCCACCCACAGGCGCACGCGCAGCGGCAGGTGCTTGCGCTGGGGGAAAACGGCGTAGATGCCGTTGGGTGGTGCGGCGTAATCGGCCAGCACCTCCACCAGGCGGCCGGCCTGGATCTCGGCCTCCACCTCCCAGGTGCTGCGCCAGGCAATGCCGTAGCCCGCCAGGCACCAGTCGTGCAGCACCTGGCCGTCGGAGCAGTCCATCGGGCCGTTGGGCTTGAAGTGGATGACCTCGGTTTCCTTGGCCTCGGCCGCCGGGGCGCCTCCTTCCTGGTGGCGCCCCGGGGCGTTGCGCGGCACGCGGAACGCCCAGCCGCGCGTCTGCGAGGCGTCGCTGGACAGCACCAGACAAGCGAAGCGCGCCAGGTCCTGCGGCACCTGGGGTGTGCCGTGCTGCTGGAGAAACTGGGGCGTGGCCACGCACAGACGACGGTTGTCGGCCAGGCGCACGCTGACCAGCGAGGAGTCGGGCATGTCGCCCACGCGCACGGCGCAGTCGTAGCCTTCGCCGGCGATGTCCACCACGCGGTCGCTCAGGTTGAGCGAGATCGTCACGTCCGCATGCAGTTCGCGGAACCTGGGCACCAGCGGCGCCACGTGGCGGCGGCCAAAGCCGGCCGGCGCCGTGACGCGCAGATGGCCGCTGGCCTTGACGCCACCGGCCGAGACGCTGGCCTCGGCATTGGCCACATCCGCCAGCAGGCGCTGACAATCTTCCAGAAAGGCGCTACCCTCGTGCGTCAGCGTGATGCGGCGGGTGGTACGCACCAGCAGCTTGACCCCCAGGCGCGCCTCCAGGGCATCGAGTCGGCGCCCCATGATGGCCGGCGCCACGCCTTCGGCAATGGCCGCGGCCGTCAGACTGCCGCGTGTGGCTACCGAGACAAAGGATTCCATCTGCTTGAGCTTGTCCATGGCTGGTAATTATTGCTTTATTTGGCGATAATTATGGATATTTTTCAAGAATTAAAACATTTTCGGGAGCAAAACCATACGAGCCTCTGCCTGAATGACTTCCGCCCCGCCCATTTCCGACGATCCGACCGAGATTCCCGATGAAGAGGTCCGGGTCGGCGTCATGCACGAGTTGTGCTTGCGCAACCGCGAATCCACCGTCCTGGGGCTGCTGCCCATCCTGCTGATCGTCTGGGCGCACCTCGATGTCCACCCCCTGCCGAGGCTGCTGACCTGGGCCGCTTTCATGGCCTTCGTGCAAGTCGCGCGTTTTGTGCTGGCCAACAGCTACATCGGCCAGCCCGAGGCGCAGGCCGCGCGACTGCGGCGCTGGTACGCCGGTGAATGGCTGGGGGTGGTGGGCCTGGCGCTGGGCTGGGTCGGTGGCACCGCCTGGCTGGACACGCAGGCCATGGACCCGCTGTTCTACCTGCGCCTGATCTTCGTCGTCGGGCTGATGTCCTTCCTGCTCAGCTCCACCGGCATCGCTGTGCGCATCTATGCCAGCGTGCTGGCCGTGCTGGTGGTGGGTACGCTGGCCGCGCTCTACCTGCAGCACCCCGCTTTCCCCACGCACTACCCGGTGGTGCCGGTTGGCCTCGTGGCCTATGGTTTCATGCTGCTGATCCGCAGCCGCGGCGAGTACCACCGCACGCACGAGTGGGTCCGCGCACGCCTGAACCGGCAACGGCTGCTGGCCCAGCTCAACTCTACGCTGGACGAAGAGCGCCGCACCAAGGAGCTGCTGCGCCAGCAGTCAGAGGAACTGGCCTTGCGCAACCGCGAACTGGGCGAGCTGGCGGTGCGCGACGGCCTGACGCGTGCCTTTCGCCGCGGCCACATCGAGTCCGAACTGCGCCGCCTGATCCAGAGCCTGCACCGGCGGCACGACGATTTCTGCGTCCTGATGCTGGACATCGACTTCTTCAAACGCGTCAACGACCAGTATGGCCATGCGGAGGGTGATGAGGTGTTGCGGCGCCTGGCGGCCGTCGCGCAAGGCGCCTTGCGCAGTGGCGATCTGTTCGGCCGCTGGGGCGGCGAGGAATTCATCGTCCTGATGCCGCAAACCGGGCTGGACGAGGCGGTCGAGGCCGCGCAGCGTTTGCGTCGTGCGATCGGCGCCATGGTGTTCGAGGTCGAAGGCGGCAGCTTTCAGATCACCATCTCGATCGGTGCCGCACAACTGCAGCCGCAGGAAAGCGCCGATGCGTTGGTGGCGCGCGCCGACGAGGCCCTGTATGCCGCCAAGCATGCCGGGCGGGACCGCGTCGTGGCCGCCGGGGCATTAACAGCCGGCTAACAGCCCCTTGCCCAAATACAAATGGCGGCGCGAACAGGGATGCCGCATCATGCGGGCATGGAAAAAACCGACACCGCCTGCACCGACCTGAACCGGCTTCGCGACTGGATCGGTCGCACCGAGCGCCGCGACGACCTGCTCACCGCCACCCCGCTGGCCGCCCTCTCGGCCACGCTGGACCGTGACGACCCGACCCCCGTGCCCGGCACTGCGTTGCCGCCCCTGTGGCACTGGCTCTATTTCACGCCGCTCACCCGTCACAGCGAACTCGGCGAGGACGGCCATGCCAGGCGGGGCGGCTTCCTGCCGCCGGTGCCGCTGCCGCGGCGCATGTGGGCCGGTGGTCGCCTGACGTTTCCGCAGCCATTGCGGGTCGGTGAAGCGGTACAGCGCCGCTCGCGGGTGATGTCGGTCGATCACAAGAGCGGTCGCTCCGGGGAACTGGTCTTCGTCGTCGTGCGCCACGAGTTCC
>CAZJKR010000135.1:7331-8746 GCA_964546615.1 uncultured Curvibacter sp. | reverse complement strand
CGGCGCTCAAGATGGGCGAAGTGGTGGCTGGCGCCCTGGGGCGCGACCTGAAGGACTGTGCCGTCTACGAGCGGTACGGCCACACCGGTGAGCGGGACCCCTCGACCATCGGTTTCGCCACCATACGCGGCGGCGACATTGTCGGCGACCACACCGTGCTGTTTGCCGGTATCGGCGAACGCATCGAGGTCACGCACAAGTCCTCCAGCCGCGCCACCTATGCCCAGGGCAGTTTGCGCGCGGTGCGCTTCCTGGCCGGGCGCAAGGCCGGCCTGTACGACATGTTCGACGTCCTGGGCCTCAAATGAGCCTGCCGGAGCTGTTCCTGCAGGGTGATGCCGTCAGCCGGGGCGTGGCGCTGCTCCTGCTGGCCATGTCGGTGGCGAGTTGGGCGCTGATCTTCTGGAAGAGCTGGCTTTTGCAGCGGGCGCGCAGGGATGCGGCGCGTGCCACGGCCGCCTTCTGGCAGGCCGCTTCGCTGACGGAGGCGCGGCAGAAGGTCGGCGCCTTCGACCGCAGTGGTGTACTGCTGCCTCTGGTCGAGGCGATGCAGCAGCCCGCCGCCGGCACGCTGGCAGCGGCCGGGGAACGCTCACAGCAGTACACGCGCGTGTTGCGCGATGCGCTGCACGGCGTGTTGCGCCGGTTGCAGTTCGGCCAGGTGCTGCTGGCCACGGTCGGCTCCACCGCCCCCTTTGTCGGGTTGCTGGGCACGGTGTGGGGCATCTACCACGCCCTGCTGGGCATGGCCAGCGCCGGCCAGATCACCATCGAGCGTGTGGCCGGTCCGGTCGGCGAGGCGCTCATCATGACCGCCGCCGGCCTGGCGGTGGCGATTCCCGCCGTGCTGGCCTACAACGTGTTCGGACGGCTGGTCGGTCAGATCGAGGCCGATCTGGAAGGTTTTGCGCTCGATCTGCGTGAACTGCTGCTGACGGACGGCCCGGCAGGGTTTGCCGGCGCCTGAGGCAAGATGGCTTTCGGTCGCCTTGAGCGCACCACCGGGCCGCAGCCCATGAGCGACATCAACATGACGCCGCTGATCGACGTCATGCTGGTGCTGGTGGTGATCTTCATCCTCACGGCGCCGCTGCTGGCCAGCTCGCTCCGGCTCGATCTGCCGCAGGCGCAGGCGGCCAAGCCGCAGGATGCCCCCCAGGTGCTGCAGGTGGCGCTCGACAGGACTGGCCAGATTTTCATCCAGGACCAGCCGCTGTCGCTGGCGGGATTGCTGCAACGGCTGCGCGAGATCGCGCGCCAGGATGCCGAAACCGAGCTTCAGTTGCGCGCCGACGAGGCCGTGCCCTATGGCAGGGTGGTCGCGGTGCTGGATGCCGCGCACCAGGCCGGCCTGAGTCGCATCGGCTTTGTGGCCCAGCCGCGGCAGCCCTGAGGCGGGGCCTCCTTAAAATGGG
>CAZJKR010000135.1:2317-7300 GCA_964546615.1 uncultured Curvibacter sp. | reverse complement strand
ATGCAAGACAAATACAACCATCTCGACGTTGAGAAAGCGGCTCACAGCCACTGGGTGGCGCGCGACGCCTATCGGGTGACGGAAGAGGCCGGCCGCAAGAAGTTCTACGCCTGCTCCATGCTGCCCTACCCGAGCGGCAAGCTGCACATGGGCCACGTGCGCAACTACACCATCAACGACATGCTCACGCGCTACCTGCGCATGAACGGCTACAACGTGCTCATGCCCATGGGCTGGGACGCCTTCGGCCTGCCGGCCGAGAACGCGGCGCTGAAGAACGGCGTGCCGCCGGCCAAGTGGACCTACGAGAACATCGCCTACATGAAGGGGCAGATGCAGGCCATGGGCCTGGCGATCGACTGGAGCCGTGAGGTCGCCACCTGTGACCCGGCCTATTACAAGTGGAACCAGTGGCTGTTCCTCAAGATGCTGGAGAAGGGCATCGCCTACCGCAAGACCCAGGTCGTGAACTGGGACCCGGTGGACCAGACGGTGCTGGCCAACGAGCAGGTGATCGACGGCCGTGGCTGGCGCACCGGCGCGCTGGTGGAAAAGCGCGAGATCCCCGGTTATTACCTGAAGATCACCGACTACGCGCAGGAACTGCTGGACCACGTGCAGATCGGCAACGAGAAAGCCACGCTCAACGGCTGGCCCGAGCGCGTACGCCTGATGCAGGAGAACTGGATCGGCCGCAGCGAGGGTGTGCGTTTTGCCTTCACGCACGATATCCAGGGCGAAGACGGCCAGCGCATCGGTGACGGCAAGATGTATGTCTTCACCACCCGTGCCGACACCATCATGGGCGTGACCTTCTGTGCCGTGGCGCCCGAGCACCCGCTGGCCCAGCACGCGGCGAAGACCAATCCGAAACTCGCGGCCTTCATCGAGGACTGCAAGCGCGGCGGCACTACCGAAGCCGAGCTGGCACTCAGAGAGAAGGAGGGCATGGCCACCGGCCTGTTCGTCAAGCATCCGCTGAACAACGAGCAGATCGAGGTCTGGGTCGGCAACTACGTGCTGATGAGCTACGGCGACGGCGCCGTCATGGGCGTGCCGGCGCACGACGAGCGCGACTTCGCCTTTGCGCTCAAGTACCAGCTGCCGATCCGCCAGGTGGTGCAGGTGGATGGCGAACACTACGACTACCACCGGTGGCAGGAGTGGTATGCCGACAAGCAGAGCGGCGTCACGATCAATTCCGACAGCTTCAGCGGCCTGCGCTACCATGAGGCGGTCAATGCCGTGGCCCATGCGCTGAGCACGCGGGGCCTGGGCGAGAAGAAGACCACCTGGCGTCTGCGCGACTGGGGCATCAGCCGCCAGCGCTACTGGGGCACCCCGATCCCGATCATCCATTGCGAGGCCTGCGGCCCGGTGCCGGTGCCCGAGAAGGACCTGCCGGTGGTGCTGCCGCAGGACCTGGTGCCGGACGGTTCGGGCAACCCCTTGAACAAGTGCGAGGCCTTCCTCAAGGTGGCCTGTCCCTGCTGCGGCAAGCCGGCGCGGCGCGAGACCGACACCATGGACACCTTTGTCGATTCGTCCTGGTACTTCATGCGCTACTGCGACCCGACCAACCCGGAACGGATGGTGGCCGAGGGCGCGCAGTACTGGATGCCGATGGACCAGTACATCGGCGGCATCGAGCACGCCATCCTGCACCTGCTGTACGCGCGCTTCTGGACCAAGGTCATGCGCGACCTGGGCCTGGTCAAGGTGGACGAACCCTTCACCAGGCTGCTGACGCAGGGCATGGTGCTGAACCACATCTACTCGCGCCGCACCGAGAAGGGTGGCAAGGAGTACTTCTGGCCGCATGACGTCGACCACGTGCTGGACGAAGGCGGCAAGATCATCGGCGCCAAGCTCAACAAGGCGGTCGGTGACCTGCCGGCCGGCACCGCCATCGACTACGAGGGCGTGGGCACCATGTCCAAGTCCAAGAACAATGGCGTCGATCCGCAGGCGCTGATCGAGAAATACGGTGCCGACACCGCGCGCCTGTACACCATGTTTACCGCGCCGCCGGAAGCCACGCTGGAGTGGAACGACGCCGCGGTGGAGGGCAGCTACCGCTTCCTGCGCCGCGTCTGGAACTTCGGCGTCAAGTTGACTGCTATCGATTCCGTAGCGGCAGACGCAGGTGTGGCAGGCGCCAGAAGCCTGAAAGATGTGGAATTTGGCAAGACGGCCAAGGCCTTGCGGCTGGAGATCCACACCGTGCTCAAGCAGATCGACTATGACTACCAGCGCATGCAGTACAACACCGTGGTCTCCGGGGCCATGAAGCTGCTCAACGCGCTGGAGGACTTCAAGGGCATGAACGACGCGGGTGCCGCGGTGGCGCTGTACGAAGGCTTCGGCATCCTGCTGCGCTGCCTCTACCCGGCCACGCCGCACATCACGCACCAGCTGTGGAGCGAGCTCGGTTATGCCGGCGTGCTGGGCGACCTGCTTGATGCCCCCTGGCCGCAGGCGGACGAGGGCGCGCTGCAGCAGGACGAGATCGAGCTGGTGCTGCAGATCAACGGCAAGCACCGTGGTGCGGTGCGTGTGCCGGCCGGCGCCAGCAAGGAGGCGATCGAGGCGGCAGCCGTGGCGCACGAGGTGGTGCAGAAACAGGCGCAGGGTGCTGCGGCCAAGCGCGTGATCGTGGTGCCCGGTCGTCTGGTCAACGTGGTGCTGTGATGGACCGGCCTGTCACCACCTTCGGTCGTCGCGCCTTCGCCGCGGGCCTTGCCGCCCTGCTGCTGCCAGGGCTGGCCGGCTGCGGCTTCCAGTTGCGCCAGACCCCCAACTTTGCCTTCAAGTCGATCTACACCAGCGTGGCGCCAACGTCCGTGCTGGGCAGCGAGCTCAAGCGCAACCTCGCCGCCCTGGGCAACGTGGAGCTGATCACCGATGCCGCGCAGCAGCAGAAGGCCGAGGTGATTCTCGACATCCTGCAGGAGCAGCGCCAGAAGCTCGTTGTCGGCATGAATGCGGCTGGCCAGGTACGTGAGTTCCAGCTGCGGCTGACCTTCCGCTTCCGCCTGCGCACGCCACAGGGCAAGGAGCTGATCCCCGACACCGAGATGGTGCAGCAGCGCGACATCAGCTTCAACGAATCGGCGGTGCTGGCCAAGGAAACCGAAGAAGCGCTGCTGTACCGCAGCATGCAGACCGACATCGTGCAGCAGTTGCTGCGCCGTCTCGCCGCCATAAAAGAGATATGAGCACCCCCCTGAGGCGCTGCCGCGCCTTCCCCCCAAGGGGGGGACAACGCCAGTGGCCCGGCCAAGCCGGTTCCACGGCGTTTCCCGGTTTTGGGGGCTTGCGGGCGTTGCGTGTCCGGTTTTCTTTGGGGTAGTTGATGCAAGTTGCGGCCAACCAGTTGGAAGCGCACCTGCAGCGCGGGCTGAAGAGCCTGTACACGCTGCACGGTGACGAGCCCTTGCTGCAGCAGGAGGCGGCAGATGCCATCCGGGCGGCGGCACGCGCGCAGGGGTACACCGAGCGCACTTCGCACACCGTGGCGGGCGCGCACTTCGACTGGAGCGAGGTGCTGGCGGCCGGCGGAAGCTTGAGCCTGTTTGCCGACAGGCAGATCGTCGAGATCCGCATTCCTTCGGGCAAGCCCGGCAAGGACGGCAGCGTGGCATTGCAGCAGCTGGCGGAAAGCGCGCAGGGCAATGACAGCACGCTCACGCTGGTCATGCTGCCGCGGCTGGACAAGCTGACCCGCAGCGGCGCCTGGTTCGGCGCGCTGGAGAGTTTTGGCGTGACGGTGCAGCTCGACCCGGTGGAGCGCAGCGCCCTGCCGCAATGGATCGCCCTGCGGCTGGCCGCACAGGGCCAGCGTGTCGCGGCGGGCGAAGAGGGCCAGCGCACCTTGCAGTTCTTCGCCGACCGGGTGGAAGGCAACCTGCTGGCGGCGCATCAGGAAATCCAGAAGCTGGCGCTGCTGCATCCGGCCGGCGAGCTGAGCTTCGAGCAGGTCGAGAGCGCGGTGCTCAATGTGGCGCGCTACGACGTCTTCAAGCTGTCCGAGGCCGTGCTGGCCGGGCAGGCGGCGCGTGTGCAGCGCATGCTCGACGGACTGCGCGCCGAGGGCGAGGCCGAGGTGCTGGTGCATTACGCGCTGGCCGAGGACATCCGCGCGCTCAAGCGCGTCAAGGACGCGGTGGCCCAGGGGCGGCCGGTACCCATGGCGCTGCGCGAGCAGCGCATCTGGGGCTTGCGCGAGCGCCTGTTCGAGCGTGTGCTGCCCCGGCTGACCGAGACCGCACTGGCCAATCTGCTGCATGCCGCACATCAGGTGGACGGCATCGTCAAGGGCCTGAAGCAGCCCGACTGGCCGGCCGAGCCCTGGCAGGCGCTGCACCGGCTGGCCCTGCAACTGTGCCAGCACTGCGCGCTGCCGGCGGGGACAGCCGTCAGAACGGCGGGCGTGCGAAAATGACACGATGAACGCGCTCAACATCGCCGAATACACCCAGGCCTTGGGCATGCAGGCCAAAGCGGCCTCCGCCCTCATGGCCAAAGCGTCAACAGCTACCAAGAACGTAGCACTCAAGCGCCTGGCCACGCTGCTGCGCGCCAATGCCGGGACGCTGGCGCAGGACAACGCCCGGGATATTGCCCGCGCGGAAGCCGCGGGTCTGGCCGCGCCCATGGTGGATCGGCTGCGCCTGACGCCCAAAGTGATCGAGACTGTGGCGCAGGGCTGCGAGCAACTGGCAGCCATGCCGGATGTGATCGGCGAGATCGTCGGCATGAAGCAGCAGCCCAGCGGCATCCGCGTCGGTCAGATGCGCGTGCCGATCGGCGTCTTCGGCATGATCTTCGAGAGCCGGCCCAACGTCACCATCGAAGCGGCCAGCCTGAGCATCAAGAGCGGCAACGCCTGCATTCTGCGCGGCGGCTCGGAGGCGATCGAATCCAACAAGGCGCTGGCCAAACTCGTGCAGCAGGCGCTGGTGGAGAGCGGCCTGCCGGCCG
>CAZJKR010000135.1:0-2307 GCA_964546615.1 uncultured Curvibacter sp. | reverse complement strand
GATGCGGTGCAGCTGGTGCAGACCACCGAACGCGAGGTGGTAGGCCAGCTCATTGCCATGCCGCAGTACGTGGACGTGATCATCCCGCGCGGCGGCAAGTCGCTGATCGAGCGCATCAGCCGCGACGCCAAGGTGCCCGTGATCAAGCACCTGGACGGCAACTGCCACACCTATGTGGACGACCCCTGCGATATCGCCATGGCCGTGAAGGTGGCCGACAACGCCAAGACCAACAAGTACAGCCCCTGCAATGCCACGGAAAGCCTGCTGGTGGCGCGTGGCGTGGCGACCGAATTTCTGCCGCGTATCGGTGCCGTCTATGCCGCCAAGGGCGTGGAGATGCGCTGCTGCCCCGAATCCTGGGCCATCCTGGAAGGAATTCCGGGCGCCACCCTCAAGGAGGCGACCGAGCAGGACTGGTATGAGGAATTCCTCGCGCCGATCATCAGCGTCAAGGTGGTGGCCGGGCTGGACGAGGCGATTGCCCACATCAACCGCTATGGCAGCCACCACACCGATGCCATCCTCACGCGCGACCACAGGCATGCGCAGGCCTTCCTGCGCGAGGTGGATTCCGGCAGCGTCATGGTGAACGCAAGCACCCGCTTCGCCGACGGCTTCGAGTACGGGCTGGGGGCCGAGATCGGCATCAGCACCGACAAGTTCCACGCCCGCGGCCCGGTCGGTATCGAAGGCCTGACGTCGCTGAAGTACGTGGTGCTGGGCGACGGCGAGATCAGGGCCTGAGCATGCGTCGCGCGATTCTGCTGGGGATGGTTCTGGCTGCGCCCCTGGCGAGCCAGGCCAGCTCGTCCCTGGCCGTCGAGATGGGCTGCTACAACTGCCATGGCTCCCCGCTGCGGGCCGATGCGCCCAGTTTCGAGCGTCTGGCGGCCCGGTTTGAGAAGCGCCGCGGCGATGCCGCGGCCGAACAGCATGCGGTTGAGGAGCTGCTGCGGGGCGAACCGCTGCGGCGTATCCCCGCCCATGAGCACCTCAGCCCGGAAACGGCCCAGCGACTGATCCATTGGCTGTTCGACGGCGCGAAATAACACAGACAGCGGAGCCAGGACGGCGCAGCGTCCGGCCTGTCGCCTTGAATATGGCGTGACGGTCCCCAGGTCCTAGAATTGCTCCACTACAGAAAAACGAGGGCTGCATGGTTCCCCATCTCATCACGGCGCTGACAGGCCCGATCAACGAACTCGAACAACGCATCCTCGACTCCATGCCGGCCATCGAGCGCTGGTTCCGGCTGGAGTGGATGGAGCACACGCCGCCGTTCTACAGCTCGGTCGACGTGCGCAACGCCGGCTTCAAGCTGGCGCCGGTGGACACCAACCTCTACCCCGGCGGCTGGAACAACCTCACGCCCGAGATGCTGCCGCTGGCGGTGCAGGCCGCGATGGCGGCGATCGAGAAGATCTGCCCCGAGGCGCGCAACCTGCTGCTGATTCCGGAAAACCACACCCGCAACACCTTCTACCTCAGCAACGTGGCGCAATTGCGCCGCATCTTCCACATGGCGGGGCTGAACGTGCGCATCGGCTCGATCAACCCGGAGATCAAGAAGAGCACCACGGTGGAATTGCCCAATGGCGAGGCGGTGACGCTGGAGCCGGTGATCCGCAACAAGCGGCGCCTGGGCCTGAAGGACTTCGACCCCTGCACCATCCTGCTCAACAACGACCTGTCGGCCGGCATCCCGGGCATTCTGGAAGACATCCATGAGCAGTACCTGCTGCCGCCGCTGCACGCCGGCTGGTCGACGCGGCGCAAGAGCAACCATTTCCGCAGCTACGAGGAGGTGAGCAAGCGCTTCGGCAAGCTGCTGGGCATCGATCCCTGGCTGATCAACCCGATGTTCAACAAATGCGGCGAGGTCAACTTCGCCGAAGGCAGCGGCATGGAGTGCCTGACCAGCAACGTCGATGCGCTGCTCGGCAAGATCCGGCGCAAATACAAGGAATACGGCATCAAGGAAAAGCCCTTCGTCGTCGTCAAGGCCGACAACGGCACCTACGGCATGGGCATCATGATGGTGCGCGACGCCAAGGAGCTGGAGGAGCTCAACCGCCGCACGCGCAACAAGATGAGCGTCATCAAGGACGGCCAGGCCGTCAACGATGTCATCATCCAGGAAGGCGTGCTGACCAACGAACGCATCAACGACGCCGTGGCCGAGCCGGTGGTCTACATGATGGACCGCTATGTGGTGGGTGGCTTCTACCGCGTGCATGCCGAACGCGGTGCGGACGAGAACCTCAACGCGCCCGGCGCCGCCTTCGTGCCGCTGGCCTTTGCCGA
>CAZJKR010000134.1:3423-8758 GCA_964546615.1 uncultured Curvibacter sp. | reverse complement strand
CCAGCCGCTTTTCTCGAAGTGATGGTGCAGCGGCGCCATCTTGAACAGGCGCCGGCCCTCGCCGTATTTGCGCTTCGTGTACTTGAACCAGCTCACCTGCAGCATCACCGACAGGGCCTCCACCACGAAGATGCCGCCCATGATGGCCAGCACGATTTCCTGCCGCACGATCACCGCGATCGTGCCCAGGGCGCCGCCGAGCGCCAGGGCGCCAACGTCGCCCATGAACACCTGGGCCGGGTGGGCGTTGAACCAGAGGAAGGCCAGGCCGGCACCGGCCATGGCGGCGCAGAAGATCAGCAGTTCGCCGGCGCCCGGGATGTGCGGGAAGAACAGGTACCGGGAATACACCGCACTACCGGCGACGTAGGCAAACACGCCCAGTGCCGAGCCGACCATCACCACCGGCATGATGGCCAGGCCGTCCAGGCCGTCGGTCAGGTTGACGGCATTGCTGGCGCCGACGATGACCAGGTAGGTCATGATGACAAAACCGAACACACCCAGCGGGTAGCTGACCTCCTTGAAGAAGGGCAGCAGCAGACCGGCCTTGGGCGGCAGGTCGACATCGAAGCCGGAACGCACCCAGGTGATGAACAGCTCCAGCACGCGCAGGTTGTTGCTCTCGGAAATGCTGAACACCAGGTACAGCGCGGCCACCAGGCCGATGAGCGACTGCCAGAAATATTTCTCCCGCGAGCGCATGCCCTCCGGGTCCTTGTTGACCACCTTGCGCCAGTCATCGACCCAGCCGATGGCACCGAAACCCAGTGTGACCAGCAGCACGATCCAGACGAAACGGTTGGACAGATCGAACCACAGCAGCGTGGCCACGGCGATCGAGAGCAGGATCAGCACCCCGCCCATGGTCGGGGTGCCGCTCTTGGACAGGTGCGTCTCCATGCCGTAGCCGCGTACCGGCTGGCCGATCTTGAGCGCCGTCAGGCGCCGGATCACGTAGGGGCCGGCCACCAGCCCCATCAGCAGCGCGGTCAGCGCGGCCATGACGGCACGGAATGTCAGGTACTGGAACACCCGGAAGAATCCGAATTCCGGCGACAGGGTCTGCAGCCACTGGGCCAGGCTAAGCAGCATGATGTTCTTCCTTGTTCTGTTCGGTGTGCGTGGCAACTGCCTGCACCACCCGCTCCATGCGCATGAAACGCGAGCCTTTCACCAGCACACTGCCGATGGCGGGCAAGGTGCTGAGCACGGCGGTATTCAATGTCTCGATGTCCGTGAAATGGCAGCCCCGACCGCCCTGCGGTGCGAAGTTCCGCACCGACTGTGCCGCCTGATCGCCCAGCGCGAACAGCATCTCGATGCCCCGCTCGCGCGCATAGGCACCCACCTCGGCATGAAAACGCGGCCCCTCCATGCCGACTTCGCCCATGTCGCCCAGCACCAGCAGGTGCGGCCCGGGCAGGCCGGCGAGCACGTCGATGGCGGCACGCACCGAGTCGGGGTTGGCGTTGTAGCTGTCATCCACCAGCGTGAGCGGGTGGCCTTCAATGGTCAGCGCCAGCGCACGCGAGCGCCCCTTGACCGGCTCGAACGCGGTCAGGCCGCGCTCGATCTCGGCCAGCGGCACGCCGGCGGCCAGCGCGCAGGCGGCGGCGGCCAGTGAATTCTTGACGTTGTGCAGTCCGGCCACCTGCAGCGTGTAGACCAGCGGGCCGGCCGGCGTGCGCGCCTGCACCTGCCAGGCCCTCCCGCTCCAGTGCGGCGCGGCACAGCTCACATCGGCGGCCTGTGGATCGCTCGTGATGGCAAAGGTCAGCTGCGGGCGCTGACCCGCCAGGCCATGCCACAGCGGGGTGTAGGCGTCATCGGCCGGGAACACGGCGGTGCCGCTGGGGCCGAGTGCCTCGATCACCGCACCGTTTTCGCGCGCCACCGCTTCGATGCTGGCCATGAATTCCTGGTGCTCGCGCTGCGCGTTGTTCACCAGGGCTACCGTCGGCTGGGCGATGCCGGCCAGCACGGCGATCTCGCCCGGGTGGTTCATGCCGAGCTCGACCACCGCCAGCGCATGCGCGGCATTCAGTCGCAGCACGGTCAACGGTACGCCGATCTCGTTGTTCAGGTTGCCCTCGGTGGCCAGCATGGCCTGCGGCTTCCAGGCCCGCAGGATGGCAGCCACCATCTGCGTCACCGTGGTCTTGCCGTTGCTGCCGGTGACGGCTACCAGCGGCAGCTTGAACCGGGCGCGCCAGCCGGCGGCCAGCTGCCCCAGCGCGCGCTTGCTGTCCTCCACGACCAGCCCGGGCAGGCCGGCCGCGCGCAGCGCCGCCGCGTTGCTGCACAGCGCGGCGACCGCGCCTTTGGTGCGCGCCTCGGCCAGAAAGTCGTTGGCGTCGAAGCGCTCCCCCTTGAGCGCCACGAACAGGTCGCCCGGCTGCAGCGTGCGGGTGTCGGTGTGCACGCGCTGCCGCGCCACGGCGCCGTCGCCCACCAGTTGCGCCCCCGCCACCCACTGGGCGGCCTGCTGCAAGGTCATCATGGTGCTCATGCCTGTACCCCCTGCGGGTTGACGGAGCGGGCCTGCAGCGCGCGCTGCACCTCGGCCCGGTCGGAAAACGGCAGGCGCTGGCCGGCTGTCTCCTGGTACGCCTCATGCCCCTTGCCGGCCACCAGCACAACGTCGTGCACCATCGCCTGCTGCGTGGCGTCGGCAATGGCCTGTGCGCGATCGCCTCGCACGCTGACCGCGCTGTGGCCCTCGAGCCCGAGCAGAATCTGGCTGATGATGGCTTCGGGTTTTTCGCTGCGCGGGTTGTCGCTGGTCAGCACCACGTGATCCGCATGCTGGCCGGCGACAGCCCCCATGAGGGGGCGCTTGAGCGGATCGCGATCGCCGCCACAGCCGAACACACACCAGAGCCGGCCGCCGCGCTGCGCGGCCAGCGGACGCAGCGCCTGCAGCACCTGCGCCAGCGCGTCGGGGGTATGGGCATAGTCCACCACCACCAGCGGCTGGCCCATGCCGCCGAGGCACTCCATCCGTCCGGGCACCGGCTGCAGGCCGCGACAGGCTTCCACCGCGGCGTCCAAGGGCACGCCCAAGGTCCGCATGGCAGCGATCACGCCCAGCAGATTGCTCACGTTGTAGTGGCCGACCATCTGCGTCGCCAGTTCATGGGCGGCCGCGCCTTCGCAGACGGTGAAGCGCAGACCACCGCCCTCGAAGCGGATGTCGCGCGCATTCAACCGCGCCGGCACCTTGCACGACACCGTCCACAGGTCGAGCGCACGGCCGGCCAGCTGCGCGGCCAGTTCGGCACCCTTTTCGTCGTCGATGTTGAGCACGGCCGCGCGCAAACCCGGCCAGTCGAACAGCGCCGCCTTGGCCTGCCAGTAGTCCGCCATGCTGCCGTGGTAGTCGAGATGGTCCTGGGTGAAATTGGTGAAGACGGCGGTGCGGATCTGCGTGCCGTCCAGGCGCCGCTCCGCGATGCCGATGGACGACGCCTCGATGGCGCAGGCGCTGAGCCCTTCGTCGACAAAGCGGCGGAAGGTCTGTTGCAGCAGCACCGGGTCGGGGGTGGTCAGGCCGGTGCCGACCACCTCGGCGGCAGCACCGGTGCGTGGTGCGCGGCCGATGCCGAGCGTGCCGATCAGGCCGCAGGGCCGGGGGGGCTGCAGCGCCGACAGGGCCTGTGCCAGCCACCAACTGGTCGAGGTCTTGCCGTTGGTGCCGGTCACCGCCAGCACATCGAGCTGTTGCGAGGGCCGCTCGTAGTAGGCGGCCGCAATCGGGCCGCTGGCCACCTTGAGCCCTTCGTAGCTCGCCACGGCATCGCTCTCGAAACAATAGCTTTCGGCACCAGCGCGCTCGACCAGGCAGGCGGTCGCGCCCTGCGCCAGTGCGCCCTGGACATACCGGCGGCCATCGGTCGCCGCGCCCGGCCAGGCAATGAAGCCGTCACCGGCGGCAACCCGCCGGCTGTCGGTCTGCAGCGTGCCATGCACATGGGCGTGCAGCCATTGCGCGGCCTGGTCGGGGGTGCGGAGCTCGATCATCAGAAGCTCTCCTCCACCGCCTCGGCCACGATCTGCGGCTTGACTGCCATGTCGGGTGCCACACCCATCATGCGCAGCGTCTGCTGGACCACCTCGCTGAACACCGGCGCCGCCACAGCGCCGCCGTAATACTGGCCTGCGCTGGGCTCGTCGATCATGACGGCGACGATGATGCGCGGCTGATCGATCGGCGCCATGCCGGTAAACCAGGCGCGGTACTTGTTGCTGGCGTAGCTGCGTCCGATCTGCTTGTGGGCGGTGCCAGACTTGCCGCCGACCGAATAGCCCATGGTCTGGGCCTTCTGCCCGGTGCCGCCCGGCCCGGCGGCCATCTGCAGCATCTTGCGCACCTGCGCCGCCGTCTGCGGTGACAGCACCTGCACGCCCACCACGGGCTCGCTGCTCTTGAGCAGCGTGGCGGGGATGATCTGGCCGTCGTGCGCAAACACGGTGTAGGAGCGCGCCATCTGGAACAGCGAGGCTGACAGGCCGTAGCCGTAGGACATGGTGGCCTGCTCGACCGGGCGCCACGATTTGTAGGGTCGCAGGCGGCCCGAAGCCACCCCCGGGAAACTCAGTTGCGGCTTCTGGCCGAAACCGGCGGCCGAGAACAGCTCCCACATCTCACGCGGCTGCATCTGCATGGCCAGCTTGACGGTGCCGACGTTGCTCGATTTCTGGATCACCTCCTCCACCGTCAGCACACCGTGCGGGTGGGCATCGGAGATGGTGGAGCCGGTAATCTGGATCTTCCCCGGCGCGGTCTGGATCGGCGTGCTCGGCTTGACGCGGCCGCTCTCCAGTGCCAGCCCGATGATGAAAGGCTTCATCGTCGAACCGGGCTCGAACACGTCGGTCAGCGCGATGTTGCGCAGTTGCGCGCCGGTGAGATTCTGGCGCCGGTCGGGGACGTAACTCGGGTAGTTGGCCAAAGCCAGCACCTCGCCAGTCACCGCATCGAGCACCACCACGCTGCCGGCCTTGGCCCGGTTCTCGATCACCGCGGACTTGAGCTTCTGGTAGGCGAAGAACTGCACCTTGCTGTCGATCGAGAGCTGGATGTCCTTGCCATCGATCGGCGGCACCTGTTCACCCACATCTTCCACCACACGCCCGAGCCGGTCCTTGATGACGCGGCGCGAGCCGGGGCGGCCGGCGAGCGACTTGTCGAACGCCAGCTCCACACCTTCCTGGCCATTGTTCTCCACGTTGGCGAAGCCGACGACATGCGCTGCCGCTTCGCCCTCGGGGTACTTGCGCTTGTATTCCTTGCGCTGGTAGATGCCCTTGATGTTCAGCGCCGCAATCTGCT
>CAZJKR010000134.1:3044-3389 GCA_964546615.1 uncultured Curvibacter sp. | reverse complement strand
CCTGACGCTTGAGCCAGACGAAGGTCTTGTCGTCGTCCGCAAGCTTCCTGTTCAATTCGGCCTGCGGCACACCCAGCAGCTGCGCCAGCTGCCGCAGCTTGGCCTTGACCTCGGGGTCGTCGGTCGCCACGTCCTCGGGGATGGCCCAGATGCTGGGCGCCACCACATTGGACGCCAGCAACAGGCCGTTGCGGTCCAGGATGCGGCCGCGATGCGCCGGCAGCTCCAGCGTGCGCGCGAAGCGCACTTCGCCCTGGCGCTGGAAGAAATCGTTGCCGACCACCTGCACATAGGCCGCACGCATGGCCAGTCCGCCGAAACCGAGGGCCAATGCCGCCACGATGA
>CAZJKR010000134.1:226-3034 GCA_964546615.1 uncultured Curvibacter sp. | reverse complement strand
CGGACTGGAGGTGTAGAGGATGCTGCGGCTCATTGCACGCGTCCCCCGGCTTGCGGCCGGCCCGCCGCTTCCTGCGTGGCGGAGGTCGCCGGCCCGGCGTAGGTGACGTAGTGCGTGATGGCCGGCGTGGTCACCCGCATCTGCAACTGCTCACGCGCCAGCTTGTCCACGCGCAGCGGCGTGGCCTGGGCCCGCTTGTCGATCTGCAACTGTTCGCGCTCCGTCTCCAGCCGGCGCGCCTCGAGCCGGGCGCGATCGAGCTCGGTGTAGAGACGGCGCGACTCGTACTGCACGTTGACCAGATAGAGCGCACTGGCCAGCACGGCCAGTAGCAGGACGACGTTGAGCCGGGTCATGAGGACGTGCCCCCCACGGTTGCCCGCTGCGTGTGGCGCCCTGCAGCATGGCACAGGATGGCCTCGACGCTCATGCCGCCGTCCTCTCCGCCACCCGCATGATGGCGCTGCGCGCACGCGGGTTGGCCGCCACTTCGGCCGCACCCGGCTTGATGCGTTCAAGTGCCTTGAGCTTCATCGGCTTCGGTGCGGCAAACGGCGCGCGGCGGTCATACACCTCGCGCGCATGCTGCGCGATGAACTGCTTGACGATGCGGTCTTCCAGTGAGTGGAAACTGATCACCACCAGACGGCCTCCGGGTTGCAGCACATCCAGGCTGGCCGCTAGCGCCGCTTGCAGCTCTTCAAGCTCGGCGTTGATGAAAATCCGAAGAGCCTGAAATGTGCGCGTTGCAGGGTTCTGGCCCGGCTCGCGGGTTTTGACCGTGTCAGCCACGAGCTGGGCCAGTTCAGTGGTGGTTGAAATTGGGCCCCGCTCTTGTCGGCGAGCAACAATCGCCTTTGCAATTTGGCCAGCAAACCGTTCTTCACCGTAGTCACGTATCACCTCCGCGATCTGCCTGGTTTCGGCCGTTGCCAGCCAATCGGCCACACTCTGGCCGCGCGTGGTGTCCATGCGCATGTCCAGCGGACCCTCGAATCGGAAACTGAAGCCCCGCTGCGGGTCGTCGATCTGCGGCGAACTCACGCCCAGGTCCATCAGCACGCCCGCGGCACTGGCCGGCGGCAGTTCGCCCAGATGGCAGAAACCCTGGTGGCGGATGGCAAAGCGCGGGTCGGTGATGCGCTGCGCCTCGGCGATGGCCATCGGGTCCTTGTCGAAGGCGATCAGTCGCCCCAGGGGCGACAGCCGGGACAGGATGAGGCGCGAGTGGCCGCCGCGACCGAAAGTGGCGTCGACGTAGGTGCCGTCGGCCGGGGTCGGCCCGCCCGCCTGCGCATCCGGCTTGTTGAATAAGGCTTCGACGGCTTCGTTCAACAAGACGGTGGTGTGTGTCCATGCGGAGGTTTCCACCGTCGACCTTCAGAAGGAGAAGTCCTTGAAGACGTCAGGCATCTCGCCCTGCATCGCCTGGGCCTCCTGCGCCTCGTAGCTCGCCTTGTCCCAGAGCTCGAAGTGGTTGCCCATGCCAAGCAGCATGGCGTCCTTGGTGATGCCGGCGGCCACGCGCAGCTCGGGCGACACCAGCACGCGGCCGGTGGCATCCATCTCCACGTCCATGGCGTTGCCCAGGAAGATGCGTTTCCACCACTGCGCCGCCATCGGCAGGGCGGCGATGCGCTCGCGGAACTTCTCCCATTCCGGGCGCGGGAAGACCATGAGACAGCCGTGCGGGTGCTTGGTGATGGTCAACTGGCCGGCCGCCGTGGCGCTCAGCACGTCACGGTGCCGCGTGGGCACCGACAGGCGGCCCTTGGCATCCAGACTCAGTGACGAAGCCCCTTGAAACACGACAGCAAACCCCTTTTGGACAGAAAAGCGAGAGATGAAAAGCGCAGAGGCACTTTTCACCACTTAATTCCACTTTTTTGCACTGTAGCAGCAAAATTGCCTGCTGCAAGAGGGGTTACAAGAAAATTTTCAATGAAATCAAGGACTTAGCACGGATTTCGGAGAAAAATAGAACGCAAAAATCGTTCTAAATTAAGCACTTAGCAAATGATATGAATGTGTTGCATGAAGGAACTCGCCCTTCATGCGAGGCTCACAAAATGTAACGGGAGAGGTCCTCGTCGCGGCTCAGGTCGGCCAGCCGGGCATCCACGTAAGCGGCGTCGATGCGTACGGCCTGCCCCGCCAGGCCGGCTGCATCGAAGCTGACGTCGTCCAGCAGGCGCTCCATCACCGTGGCCAGGCGGCGCGCACCGATGTTCTCTGTGCGCTCGTTCACGTCGCAGGCAATGTGCGCCAGACGCGTGATGCCCTCGGGCAGGAATTCCAGCGTCACCCCTTCGGTCGCCAGCAAGGCCTGGTACTGCTTGACCAGCGAGGCATGGGTTTGCGTCAGGATGGCCTCGAAGTCCTGCACCGAAAGTGATTGCAGCTCGACGCGAATGGGAAAACGCCCTTGCAGCTCCGGTATCAGGTCGCTCGGCTTGCTCAGGTGGAAGGCGCCCGAGGCGATGAACAGGATGTGGTCGGTCCTGACCATGCCGTACTTGGTCGACACCGTGGTGCCCTCCACCAGCGGCAGCAGGTCGCGCTGCACCCCCTGGCGCGAGACTTCGGCCCCCCCGCCTTCGCTGCGCGAGGTCACCTTGTCGATCTCGTCGATGAAGACGATGCCATTCTGCTCGGCATTGGCCAGCGCCTGGGCCTTGATCTCGTCCTCGTTGACCAGCTTGGCCGCCTCCTCCTCGATCAGCAGCCTGAAGGCCTCGTCGATCCGCATCTTGCGCGTCTTGCGTTTGCCGGCACCCATCTGCCCGAACAGACCACGCAACTGCTCGG
>CAZJKR010000134.1:0-216 GCA_964546615.1 uncultured Curvibacter sp. | reverse complement strand
GCCGAACGAATGCATGCCCGCCGGGCCCATGATTTCCAGCTGCGGCCGCGGCTCGGCCACGTCGAGCTCGATCTCGCGCTCGTCGAGCTGGCCCTCGCGCAGTTTCTTGCGAAACACCTGGCGCGCCGTGCTGTCGGTGGGCGCCGTGGCCTCGCCGTATTCGCTGCGCGGCGGCGGAATCAGGCGGTCAAGAAGGCGCTCCTCGGCGGCGTCCCG
>CAZJKR010000133.1:5984-8835 GCA_964546615.1 uncultured Curvibacter sp. | reverse complement strand
GCTGCCCGACTGGATGCTGGGACGCCTGACCGCCTACGCCGCGGTGCCGACACGCAAGTTCATGCCGCTGAAGACACGCACCTTCCTCGACTTTCTGGTCGAGCGCGCCAGCGCACCGGCTTAGCGCCCGTTCAGGCCCGCATCAGGTTGCCGATCAGGCTGCGCAGCTTGGCCGCCGCCACCGGCTTGTAGAGCAGGGGGAAGCCCGCCGCACGGGCCTCCTGCAGCAGTTCGGGCTCGGTGTCGCCGCTGATGATGGCCGCCGGCACCGGTCGACCGCAGAAGGCACGCATGAGGCGGATCGCCTCAACCCCGGTCTGTCCCTCGCGCAACCGGTAATCGGCCAGGATCACGTCGGGCCGCAAGCCGGTGCTGCGCAGCATCTCCAGTGCCTGCTCGGCAGATTCGGCCGTCACCACGGCAAAACCCCAGTTCTCCAGCAGACGGGCGGCAGACAGCCGGATCGACTGGTCGTCATCGACCAGCAGGATCGAGGCCTCCAGCGCCCGGGTGTGCGCCGGTTGCAGCTCGCCGCCCGCCACCTGGAGCCCTGGTCGACCCAGCGGCACGGTGATGGCGAACACCGAGCCGCGCTGCGGCTGCGAGCGCAGGCTCAGCGGGTGCTTGAGCAAGCGCGCCAGCCCATCGACGATGGCCAGCCCCAGACCGAGCCCCTTGTGGCGGTCACGTTCAGGATTGGCCACCTGGACGAATTCATTGAAGATCTCCTGCTGCTGCATCGGCGCGATGCCCGGCCCGGTGTCGTGCACCTCGATGCGCAGGCTGTTGCCCACGCGGCGGCAGCCCAGCAGGACCTTGCCGTGCTGCGTGTACTTGACGGCATTGCTCATCAGGTTGCGCAGCATGCGCTCCAGCAGCACCGGGTCGCTGCGCACCCAGGCCGAACTGTTCACCACCCGGCACTGCAGGCCGTGGGCGGCGGCCTGCGGCTTGAAATCGTCGGCCATGCGCTGCAGCAGCTCGGCCACCGGGAAGTCACGCACGACGGGCTGGACCGCGGCCGCATCGATGCGGGAGAAATCGAGCAGGGCGCTGAGCAAGTCGCTGAATTCGCGCCCGACGGCACGGATGTTGCCCACCAGCGTGCGGCTGGGGTGGTGTTCCAGCTCCTGCTCAAGCGTGGCCGAAAACAGTTCAAGCGCCTGGACCGGCTGGCGCAGGTCATGGCTGGCGGCGGCGAAAAAACGCGTCTTGGCAGCATTGGCCTGCTCCGCCCGTTTCTGAGCGGCTTCGGCCACTTCCTTCTGCTGCGTCAGCGCCTCGATCAAGGCCTGGTTGCGCAGGCGCAGCTGGATCGACTCGATCAGGCCCGCCTGCATCTTGCGGGCCAGCAGCAGGTTGAACGGCAGGAAGATCAGGCCCATGAGGCCCACCGTCACGAAAATCGGCTCCGGCTCCAGCAGGCAGCGCACGGCAAAGGGCAGCAGCCCGGGCAGCACGAACAGCAGATGCGCCGGCAGATAGACCGCGTGCAGGGTGATGGACACGATGGAGCTGACGCCGACGACCAGGCTGATGGCAAACAGCGTCAGCAACTGGCCCTGGAAAAACAGCAGGCCGGCTGCACCGAGCAGGCCGCCCGAAGCGAACACCGTGGCCAGGTACAGACGCGCCCAGCGTTGCGGGTCGCGTTGTTGCGGCGCCTGGCGCCGGAATTCCCGCAGCAGCCAGCCACGCACCACCCCGAGCAGCACCACGCAGGCCAGCCAGGCCAGCAACAGATCGGGCCGCGCGCCATCGATCCAGAGCATGGCCACCAGGGCCACGGCCACACCGACACTGCTGACCAGAACAAAGGGCAGGCGGTCGTACAAGGACTCGATCCGCTCCCGCAGAACCGCCGAGGCCAAGACGGGCTCGGCCCCTGCGGACGCCGCCAATGCCTTTTCTCCCTGCCTGTGCCGTGTGCTGTCCATGATCCCGGATCGGTAGTCTGGACAAAAGCTTACCACTCGCCCGCAGCACGACGGATGCGGCCACGCGGCACCGGGCCGTCGGGCGGCTTACAGCGTCAGGATGGTGCAGCCGGTGGTCTTGCGCGCTTCCAGGTCGCGGTGTGCCTGCTGCACCTGCTCCAGCGGGTAGGTCTGGTCGATCTGGATCTTCACCTGGCCGCTGCTCACCATGGCGAACAGATCGTCTGCCATCGCCTGCGTGCTCTCGCGCGTGGCGATGTGGGTGAACAGCGTCGGGCGCGACACGTACAGCGAGCCCTTGGCCGCCAACAGCCCGATGTCCAGCGGCTCGACCTTGCCCGAGGCGTTGCCGAAATTGGCCAGCAGGCCGAAGGGACGCAGGCAGTCGAGCGACTTGAGGAAGGTGTCCTTGCCGACCGAGTCATACACCACCTTGACGCCCTGACCCCCGGTGATCTCCTTCACACGCGCCACGAAATCTTCCTTGGCGTAGTTGATGACATGTGCCGCACCGTGGGCCTTGGCCAGCGCACATTTGGCGTCCGAGCCGGCCGTGCCGATCAGCTGCAAGCCCATGGCCCGCGCCCACTGGCAGGCGATCAGGCCGACACCGCCGGCCGCCGCATGGAACAGGATGAAATCGCCGGCCTGCAGACCGCCTTGCGGCTGGGTGCTGCGCAGCAGGTACTGCACCGTCAGGCCCTTGAGCATCATGGCCGCGCCGGTCTCGAAGGAGATGGCATCGGGCAGTTTGCACACACACTTGGCCGGCATCACACGCAGCTCGCAATAGGCACCGGGCGGCTGGCTGGCGTAGGCGGCACGGTCGCCCACCTGCAGGTGCGTCACGCCCTCGCCCACCGCCTCGACGATGCCCGCGGCCTCCATGCCGAGCTGCAGCGGCAGCGCGAGCT
>CAZJKR010000133.1:0-5974 GCA_964546615.1 uncultured Curvibacter sp. | reverse complement strand
CGGCGCATCCAGGGCAGCACGGAAGCCAACGTCGCCGCGCTTGGGATCGTAGGGCTTGGTAGAGACTTCCACGAGCCCTCTCGCGGTCTCGTAGGCCGCCTTTTCCACCTGGACCGCAAACGCGTATCCTTCCCCATACTTCCGCCTGCGCTCTCCCCGCCGGCGCCCATGCCGAGCTGCAGCGGCAGCGCGAGCTGGTACAGGCCGGAGCGCTGGTAGGTGTCGATGAAATTCAGGCCGACCGCCTTGTGGCGGATGCGGATCTCGCCCGGGCCGGGCTCTCCCACCATGACCTCGACGATCTTGAGTTGTTCGGGTCCGCCGTTCTGCTCGATGCGCACGGCGCGGGAAGGGGTCTGGCTCATGGTGATGTCTCCTGCAAGGGTCGGGAAATTCTACGTGGGCAGCCATGGTGCCACGAAGTCAAAACACCTGTGACGCAGACGGGCGGGACGGCTTGCTACAGTGCGGCATGCATGCCCGCCTCACCCCCGCCACCGCCCTGCTGCTGACCATTCCGCCCCTGATGTGGGCCGGCAACGCGGTGGTCGGGCGGATGGTGAGCGATCTGGTGCCGCCGATGACGCTCAACCTGCTGCGCTGGCTGCTGGCCTTCGTGCTGCTGCTGCCGCTGGCCTCGGGCGTGCTGCGCCCGGGCAGCGGGCTGTGGACGCACTGGCGCCGCTTCGCCCTGCTGGGCCTGCTCAGCGTCGGTGCCTACAACGCGCTGCAGTACCTGGCGCTGCATACCTCGACGCCGATCAACGTCACGCTGGTGGCCTCCAGCATTCCGGTCTGGATGCTGATCATCGGCCGTCTGTTCTTCGGCGCCCGCATCTCGCGCCGCCAGCTGCTGGGCGCAACACTGTCCATCACCGGCGTGCTGCTGGTGCTCAGCCGCGGTCAGCCGCATACGCTGCTGCAGGTGCAGCTGGTGCCGGGCGACCTCTATGTGCTGCTGGCCGCCATGGCCTGGGCCTGGTACAGCTGGATGCTGGCGCAGTCCGGCCGCGAGCCGGCAGAGATCCGCAGCGACTGGGCCGCCTTCCTGATGGCGCAGATCGTGCTGGGACTGGCGTGGTCGGCGCTGTTCGCCGCCGGCGAATGGGTGCTCAGCGACGCCCGCATCCAGTGGGGCTGGCCGCTGGTGGGCGCCTTGCTGTTCGTGGCCCTCGGGCCGGCCCTGCTGGCCTACCGCTGCTGGGGAGCCGGCGTGCAGCGCGCCGGGCCGTCGGTGGCCGGCTTCTTCTCCAACCTCACGCCGCTGTTTGCCGCCGTGCTGTCATCGGCCTTGCTGGGCGAGCTGCCGCAGCCCTACCACGGGGTCGCGTTCGCGCTGATCGTGGGCGGCATCGTGGTATCTTCTCGCCGTTGAACCTTGTCAGGATTTGCCATGAAAACCGTGCTCCTCAAGCCCCTGCTGCTGTCCGCTTTTCTCGTGCTCGCTGGTTGCAGCAGCATGTCGGGCGGCGACGGCGGCAACGGTACGGGCAGCGGCACCATGAACGACCTGATTGTCAACACCCACCTGCCGGCGGGCGCCAAGATCAACCACAGCCAGTCGCTCATCATGGGTTCGGGCGAGAACTGGGTCGGCCGCGTGGTGATGGAGCTGGGGCAGAACCCCAACGCCGCCTACAACTTCTTTCTCGAGCAGTACCCGCAACAGGGCTGGACGCTGGTGAGTGCCGTGCGCGGCAAGTCCAGCCTGCTGGTCTTCACCAAGGCCGACCGCAGCGCCACGGTGGAACTGACCGAAGGCAGCGTGCTCGGCGGTTCGGTGGCAACGCTGACCGTCACCCCCAAGAGCACGTTGCCGCCCGCGCCCGCCCCGGTACGGCGTTGAGCCGCGCCGCGGATCGGCGCGCGCCGGCCGTGTACCTCAATAGGTGCCCGGGTAGGCGCCGCCGTCGGCCAGCACGTTCTGGCCGTTGATGTAGCCGGCGTACTGGCTGCACAGGAAGGCGCAGATGGCGCCGAACTCTTCCGAGCTGCCGAAGCGCTGGGCCGGGATGGTCATGCGGCGCGCATCGGCAATCTCGTCGATGGGTTTGCCGGTCTTCTGCGAGGCCCCCACCATGGTGGCCTTGAGGCGATCGGTGTCGAAGGCGCCGGGCAGCAGGTTGTTAATGGTCACGCCCCTGGCCGCGATCTTCGGGTTGCGCGCCACGCCGGCCACGAAACCGGTCAGGCCGCTGCGCGCGCCGTTGGAGAGGCCCAGGATGTCGATCGGCGCCTTCACCGCACTGGACGTGATGTTGATGATGCGGCCGTAGCCGCGCGCAGCCATGCCGTCCACGGTGGCCTTGATGAGTTCGATCGGCGTGAGCATGTTGGCGTCCACCGCCTTGATCCAGGCCTCACGGTCCCAGTCGCGGAAGTCGCCGGGCGGCGGGCCGCCAGCGTTGGTGACCACGATGTCGAAGTCCTTGCGCTGCGCGAAGATGGCCTCGCGCCCGGCCACGGTGGTGATGTCCACCGCCACGGCGATCACCTGCACATCCTGCTTCGACGTCGCTGCCACGGCCTTGAGCTGCTCCGCGGCCTTCTGCAAGGCCTCGGCACCGCGCGCCACGATCACCACATGGACGCCTTCGCGTACCAATGCCTGCGCGCAACCAAAGCCCAGCCCCTTGCTGGCGCCGCCCACCAGCGCCCACTTGCCTGCAATTCCGAGATCCATGTTTGTCTTTCTGCCGAAAAAAAGTTGAGTGAAGGAATGATAAGTGCGTCGCTTCCGCCGCGCCCAAACCGGGTTTTCCGAGCCGCGGAACGCCGTGCGCGAAGCCTGGGAGTGTCACCTCGCTCGGCTGAAGACGAAGATGCCTGCCAGAACCAGGGCGGTTCCGGCCACGATCCAGCCCGTGAACGGCTCACCCAGCAACCACGCGCCCATGAGGATGGTGGACATCGGCCCCACCATGCCGGCCTGGGCGGTGGCGCCGGCACCGATGCGCTCGATGGCCATCATCACCAGCAGCACCGGCACCGCCGTGCAGGCCGTGGCGTTGAGCAGCGAGAGCCAGAGCACCTCGGGCGCCACCGCCGCAGCCGACAGCGGGCGCAGCAGCACAAACTGGAAGATGCACAGCCCACAGGCCACGCTGGTGGCCAGTCCGACCAGGCGCAACGCGCCCAGGCGTTGCACCAGCTCGCCGCTGTAGCTCAGGTACAGCGCATAACTGATGGCACTCAGGAACACCAGCAGCGACCCCCAGGCCACGTCGGCACCGGCGAGCGAAACCTCGCGACCGAACACCAGCAGTACGCCGGTGTAGCTGATCAGCATGCCTGCGGCCTGCATACGGCTGATGCGCCGGCCGTAGAGCAGGTAAGCGATCAGCAGCACCAGGGTCGGCGTCAGGTAGAGGATGAGCCGCTCCAGCGAGGCGGTGATGAAGGCCAGGCCGGCAAAGTCCAGGAAACTGGCCAGGTAGTAGCCGGAAAAGCCCAGCCCCAGCACGCCCAGCCAGTCGCCGCCCGTCAATGCCGGCTTGCCACGACTGGCCCACCAGGCCATGCCGACGAACAGCGGCAACGCAAACAGCATGCGGTACATGATGAGCGTGACCGCATCGACACCGTGGCGGTAGGCCAGCTTGACGATGATGGCCTTGCCGCTGAAGGCAATCGCCCCCACCATGGCGAAGAGCAGGCCGGACGCTACGTTTTCAGGGGCACTATGCTTTGACAACATCAGTGATTCAGTCGACGCGCATCCTCAGCCGAGGCCGCGCAGCCGGCCGTTCCAGGGCACCCGCGGAACTGGCTTCGCCAGGCCGCTGGGTGCGTCCCCCTCGCGCAGCAGAGGGGGAAGCGGCAAACGCCGCTCAGGGGGTGCATCATCAATATCCCGCCGCCAGGCCGTCGCGCCGGGCGTCGCTGGCGGCGATGTAGCCCTCCACCTTGGGGTCGCCGGCACGCCAGATGAACTGGCCGGCACCGAAGTCCTGGTAGGAGTCGTTGATCACTTCCATGCGGTGGCCGCGTGCGGCCAGGCCCTGCACCGTGGCCGCCTGCATGCTGGCCTCGACGTTGATCTCCAGCCCGGCGTTGTAGCGCCAGCGCGGCGCGTCGCAGGCCGCCTGCGGGTTCTGGCCGTAGTCGAGCATGCGCACCAGCGTCTGCAGATGGCCCTGCGGCTGCATGTTGGCGCCCATGACACCGTAGCTCATCACCGGCTGGCCGTCCTTGGTGAGGAAGGCCGGGATGATGGTGTGGAAGGGTCGCTTGCCCGGTGCCACCAGGTTGGCCGGGTTCAGTCCCTGCGGGTCCAGGCTGAAGGCGTGGCCGCGGTTCTGCAGGCTGATGCCGTAGGTGGGCTCGACACAGCCGGAACCGAAGCCCATGTAGTTGCTCTGGATGAAGCTGACCATCATGCCGTTCTCGTCAGCTGCCGACAGGTAGATGGTGCCGCCCTTGACCGGGTTGCCGGCGCCGAAGTCCTGCGCTCGTCTCATGTCGATCAGCCTGGCGCGCGAGGCGAGGTAGGCGTCGTCCAGCATCTGCTCGGCCGTCACTTCCATGGCGGAGGGTTCGGCCACGTAGCGGTAGGTGTCGGCGAAAGCCAGCTTCATGGCCTCGATCTGCAGGTGCTGCGAATCGACGCTGTCCACCGGCAGGCTGGCCATATCGAACTTGTCGAGGATGCCGAGCGCAATCAGCGCCGCGATGCCCTGGCCGTTGGGCGGGATCTCATGCAGCGTGTAGCCGCGGTAGTTCTTGGCCGTAGGCTTGACCCACTCGGGCTGGTAGGCCGCAAAGTCGCTGGCCTTCAGGCTGCCGCCGTGTTCGGCGGCGAACTTCTCGATCGCCTGCGCGATCTCGCCGCCATAAAAGGCCTGGCCCTTGCTCTCGGCAATGGCACGCAGGCCGCGCGCCGCGGCCTTGAACTGGAACAGCTCGCCCACCTGCGGCGCCCGGCCCCAGGGCAGGAAGGCCTGGGCAAAACCCGGCAGCCCCTGCAGCTCGGGCGTGGCCGCCGCCCACTTCTGCTGCACCACCACCGGCAGCAGGTAACCACGCTCGGCGATCTCGATCGCCGGCTCCAGCAGGTCGGCAAAGGGCAGCTTGCCGAAGCGCTCGCTCAAGGCGACCCAGCCTGCCACCGCGCCCGGCACGCTGACCGAGTCGATACCGCGCTTCGGGGGGGTCTTCGCATCATCACCGTACTTGCGTTTGAAATACGCCGGCGTCCAGGCCTGCGGCGCGCGGCCAGAGGCATTGAGACCATGCAGCGCCTTGCCGTCCCACAGGAGGGCAAAGGCATCGCTACCCAGGCCGTTGCTGACCGGCTCGGTGATGGTGATGGCCGCCGCCGCGGCGATGGCAGCATCCACCGCATTGCCGCCCTTGTAGAGCATGCGCAGGCCGGCCTGCGCCGCCAGCGGATGTGAGGTGGAGACGACGTTGCGCGCGAACACGGGCAACCGTGTGGCGGTGTAGGGATTGGCGTAGTTGAAGTTCATGGTCAGCTCACTCCGTTGAATCGCATGATGTCGCAAACCGGTCAGGCCGGCCAGAAAAAACGGCACCCGAAGGTGCCGTCGCGTCGAACCGTGCGGCTTCAGTCTTCCACAAACGCTTCTTCGCGCTTGGACTTGACCGAGGGCAGCAGCACGATGACCAGCAGCAACAGCGCCATGCCCAGCAGCGTGGCCGACAACGGACGCGTGACCAGCACGCTCCAGTCGCCGCGCGACAGCAGCAGCGCACGACGCAGGTTCTCCTCCATCATCGGCCCCAGGATGAACCCCAGCAGCAATGGCGCCGGTTCGACCCCGAGCTTGATGAAACCGTAGCCGATGACACCGAAGATCGCCACCATCCAGATGTCCCAGGTGTTGTTGTTGGTCGAGTACACACCGATGGCGCAGAACAGCACAATCGACGGGAACAGCCAGCGGTAAGGCACGGTCAGCAGCTTGATCCACATGCCGATCAGCGGCAGGGTCAACACGATGAGCATCAGGTT
>CAZJKR010000132.1:0-8858 GCA_964546615.1 uncultured Curvibacter sp. | reverse complement strand
TTAAGCAAGGTGCGCTCGCCGCTGAGCAGCGCGCGCGAATTTCCCTGGATTTCCAGAATGACCTGGTTGGCACTGCAGGACTGGCCATCACGCACATGCCAGACCAGGTCGGCCTGCGGGTCCAGTCGCTGCAAAGTCGCCTCCACCCAGGGCCGACCGCAAATCACTGCAGCTTCACGCGCCAGCACGCGGGCCTGGCTGCGTTGCACTGGGTCCACCAGGCCGGCAGTCAAGTCTCCTGTCCCGAGGTCTTCGTCTAGCGCCCGGCCTGCATCGGCGTGCGCAGGAAGTGCCATGATGGCATCGCAAAAGTGCAGACTATTCATTTTTTTCGTTGTCTCATACAAATGTTGGCGGCAAGCATAGCTGCTTCGCGAACTATCCTGTGGTTAGCACGCTATCGGAGGAATAGGAGAGAGGGTGAGCCCTCAGCCGGCTGTACTAGAATCCGTTCCGAGGTCCTGCTGGCACATTGTGGTCGGATATCTGGGATGGACAGCACCCAAAGCCGTGGACTTGACTCGGTTCGTACCGACGCAGTAAGTTGACCTGACTGCCGCCGATCCCCTGCTAGCCAGTCAACACCTCAGTGAGGTATTGGCCACATCTTCGGAACATTTCGATACCTGCGCGGACGAAGGAAGCCCCGTTTTTCCAAGCCCACACTCTCACCAAGCCTCGAGGCTGGAGACGCTATGCAACGTACCCTTTTAGCTGGAAAAATCCACCGTGCCACTGTCACCCAGTGCGAACTGCATTACGAGGGTTCATGCGCCATTGACGACGACTTGCTGGATGCTTCGGGCATTGCCGAGTTCGAGCAGATCCACATCTGGAACATCAACAACGGCGCGCGTTTTGTGACTTACGCCATACGGGCGCAGCGCGGTAGCGGCACCATCTCGGTCAACGGTTCGGCGGCACGCCAGGCCGCTGTTGGCGACCTGATCATCATTGCGGCTTTTGGCCAGCTGCCAGCCGACCGGGTAGCGAGCTTCGAGCCTAAGCTGGTGTTTGTCGACGAGAGCAACCGCATCAAGGACGCGCGCTCCGGCATTCCGGTGCAGGTCCGCTGAAACCGTCTTTCTCCTGACTTCCCGGCGAACGCAATGGACAACCAGACCATGAGCCAGCGCAGCCTGCGGCATGTGTGGCACCCCTGCACGCAGATGAAGCAGCACGCCTCGCAAGCCGTGCCCCTGGTACCTGTGTCACGTGCCGAAGGTGTCTGGCTGCATGACTTTGAAGGCAATCGTTACCTGGACGGCATCAGTTCATGGTGGGTCAACCTGTTCGGGCACAACCATCCGGCCATTCAGGCGGCCCTGGTGGACCAGCTGGGCCGACTCGACCACGTCATGCTGGCAGGCTTCACACACCAGCCGGTGGTGGAGCTGTCAGAACAACTGGCCGCGCTGACCGGACTGGGCCATGCCTTTTATGGCAGCGACGGCGCCTCGGCAACCGAGATTGCGCTGAAGATGAGCGCGCACTACTGGCGCAACACCGGACGCCCCGGCAAGTGCCGTTTTGTAGGCCTGTCCGGGGGCTACCACGGAGAAACCGTGGGCGCGCTGGCCGTGACCGACATCGCCATCTTCCGCGAAGCCTATGCACCACTGGTGCGGCTGGCCGCCACCGTACCCAGCCCGGATGCACGCGCCGCCCAGTCCGGCGAAAGCGCCGCCGACGTGGCGCAGCGCGCCGCCGCCGCGCTGGAGGCCTGGCTGGATGAACACCACCAGGAAACCGCGGCGCTGATCGTTGAACCCCTTGTGCAATGCGCAGCCGGCATGGCCATGCACGACGCAAGCTACCTGCGCCGGATTCGCGCGCTGTGTGATCGCTACGAGGTTCATCTGGTGGTGGATGAAATTGCCACAGGCTTTGGCCGTACCGGCACCATGTTCGCGCACCAGCAGGCAGGCATCCTGCCCGACTTCATTTGCCTGTCAAAAGGTCTGACCGGCGGCACACTGCCTCTGTCCGCAGTTTTGACCACCGACGCGGTGTACGAGGCCTTTTACGACGACGAAGTGGCGCGCGGCTTTCTGCATTCACACTCCTACACCGGCAATCCGCTGGCCTGCCGGGCCGCGCTGGCAACCCTGGCGCTGTTTGCGCAAACCGATGTGCTGGCCAACAACCTTGTTCTGGCCCGGACGCTGGATCAGTCTTTTGCCCCTCTGAGCAGCCATCCACGCATCCGGCACGCGCGCCACCTGGGGATGATCTGGGCCTGGGATGTGGACACCTCGCTGCCTCACTTTGCGCAGCGTTACCACCAGCACGCAATGGCGCACGGCGTTCTGCTTCGCCCTATAGGCCGCACCATTTACGCCATGCCGCCCTACGTGATCGACGAAGAAAGCGGCACGCACCTGGCGCGCGGTGCGCTTGCCGCACTGCAGGCCACGCTGGCTGAAGAAACAAGCTGGCGATGACCGGGCAACGCACCATCTCCTGCTTTGTCACCGGCACCGATACCGGTGTCGGCAAAACCCTGGTCAGCACGGCGCTGCTGCATGCACTGGCACGCCACCACAAGCACGTCGTCGGCATGAAGCCGGTAGCAGCAGGGACCACGCTGATCCACCGCAGCGAAGTCAACGAAGACGTGCTGGCGCTGCGCGCGGCCTCCACCCTCGCAGTGCCCGCAGCGCTGGACAACCCGGTGCTGCTGCCCGACGCGGTGTCGCCGCATGTAGCCGCCGCCCGGGCCGCCCGCACCATTGACATTGCCCACATCGTCGCCTGCCACCGGCAGCTGTTGCAGCTGGCCGATGCGGTGGTGGTGGAAGGCGCGGGAGGCTTTCTGGTACCACTCTCGGCAAGCGAGACCGGCGCGGACCTGGCCCAGGCACTGGGCCTGCCGGTGGTTCTGGTCGTCGGCCTGCGGCTGGGCTGCCTGAACCACGCGTTATTGACGCTCGAGGCCATACGCGCGCGCGGCTTGAGCCTGGCCGGCTGGGTTGCCAACCACGTCGATCCGGCCATGCTGGCGCAAGACGACAACATCAGCTTTTTGCAGCAACACCTGAACGCGCCTTTGCTGGCCCGCTTGGCCTGGCAGTGCGTGCCTGATGCCCGAACAATCACGATGGAGCTCCCCCTGGCATGGCGATAAGCACTTGTTCTCCGCAGACCTCTTCCTGGCTTGACGAATTTCCTGCACGTTTGGCTGCGCTGGACGAAAGCCACCTGCGCCGCCGCCGGCGCGTGGTGCTGCCGGAAAGCGGCGCCCGCCTGCAGGTCGATGGCCAGAGCATGCTGGCGTTTTGCAGCAACGACTACCTGGGCTTGGCCAACCATCCGGCGCTCATAGAAGCAGCCTGCACGGGGGCGCAGCGTTTTGGCGTGGGGGCGGCGTCTTCGCCGTTGGTCAGCGGCCACAGCGCTGCCAACGAGGCATTGGAGCAGGCACTGGCTGCTTTTGTCGGTCTGCCCCGCGCGCTGTACTTCTATGCCGGTTACGCCACCAACATCGGCATCATCCCCGCATTGGTGGGCCAGGGCGATGCTATTTTTTCCGACGCACTCAACCATGCCTGCCTGATCGACGGCGCGCGGCTCTCGCGTGCACAGATTCACCGTTACGCACACGCCGACCTCACAGCGCTGGACGAAGCGCTGACGCAGAGTCCGGCTCGACGAAAACTGGTCATCAGCGACGCGGTGTTCAGCATGGACGGTGATCTCGCCGACGTTCCGGCCCTGCTGGCACTTTGCGAGCGCCACGACGCGTTGCTGCTGCTGGATGATGCGCACGGTTTTGGCGTGCTGGGTCCGCAAGGTCGTGGTTGCCTGGCCCACTTCGGGCTGAGCGGGGCAAGCGCCTCGCCGCGCGTACTTTATATGGCCACACTGGGCAAGGCAGCCGGCGTGGCGGGAGCCTTTGTGGCGGGCAGCGATGCCCTGGTCGAATGGCTGCTGCAAAAAACGCGCAGCTATATTTTTGCTACCGCCGCGCCTGCGCTGCTGGCCAGCGCTTTGCTCACCAGTCTGCAATTGATAGAGCAAGACGAATGGCGGCGAGCCCATCTGATCCAGCTCATCACGCGTCTGCGACACGGCCTTGCCGAGCGCCTGCAAGGTAGCGCCTGGCAGCTCGGCGCCTCGCTCACGGCCATTCAGCCGCTGCTGATTGGCCGCAATGATGAAGCGTTGGCCGTCATGGAGGGCCTGCGCGAACGCGGTCTGTGGGTTCCAGCGATTCGCCCGCCCACCGTGCCCGACGGCACAGCGCGGCTGCGTATCGCGCTGTCGGCAGCCCACACAGAGGCCGATATCGACGAATTGGTCCAGGCCTTGAGTGAACTGGCCGTCGCCCGGCAGCCAGCGGATGCGCTCGGCCAGACTTCACACCCTTTCAACGCCATTCAGATTGCAGCAGCATCCCGCAACCTAGATACCAGATACGAAATGTGTATCGCTTCAAGGAACAACGACATGTCCAGCGTTTTTGAACAACCCGTCACCCTGCACCGCCCGCGCCAGAGCGTCCCGGCCCGCCCCGAGGCCCGCTGGAGTGTTGATGCCATCGAGGCCTTGTTTGACCTGCCTTTTCCAGAACTGATGCACCAGGCCCAAACCGTGCACCGTGAAAACTTCGACCCTTCACGCGTTGAATTCGCCACGCTGCTGTCGGTCAAAACCGGCGGCTGCCCGGAAGACTGCAACTATTGCCCGCAGGCGGCACGCTTTGACACCGGCGTGGAAGCCACCAAGCTGATGGAGCCGCATGAGGTGAAAATCGCTGCGCAGCGCGCCAAGGACGCCGGCGCCACCCGTTTCTGCATGGGTGCCGCCTGGCGCGCGCCGAAAGACCGTGATATTGAAAAAGTGGCCGAGCTGGTGCGCACGGTCAAGGCGCTCGGGCTGGAAACCTGCGCCACCCTGGGCATGCTGGAAGACGGCCATGCGCAAACCCTGCAGGGCGCCGGGCTGGATTACTACAACCACAACCTCGACAGCGCGCCCGACTTCTACGGCGACATCATCACCACGCGCGACTACCAGGACCGGCTCGACACGCTGGCGCGCGTGCGCAGTGCAGGCGTCAAGGTCTGCTGCGGCGGCATCGTCGGCATGGGCGAAAGCCGGCGCCAGCGCGCCGGCCTGGTGGCCGAACTCGCGAACCTGTCGCCCTACCCCGAATCAGTGCCGATCAACAACCTGGTGAAGGTCGAGGGCACGCCGCTGGCCGGCCAGGAAGACCTGGACCCGTTTGAATTCGTGCGCACGATTGCCGTCGCGCGCATCACCATGCCCAAGGCACGTGTGCGCCTGTCGGCGGGCCGCCAGCAGATGGGCGATGCGGTGCAGGCACTGTGTTTCCTCGCCGGCGCCAATTCGATCTTTTACGGCGACAAGCTGCTGACCACCGGCAACCCCGACACAGGCGCCGATGTCGCCTTGCTGGAGCGCCTGGGCATGATGCGTTCTGCGCCTGAGGTGCAAGCATGAAGTCTCCACCAGCAAGCAATGGCGCTAGTCTTACTGGGCTCCTTCCCGTTCTTCGGACATATCCAATGACATGATGTGCTCAGGAGAGAGATGACGAAGATGAGAAGGAGCCTCACGGGCGAATTCAAACGTGAAGCGGTGAAGCCACCCGGCGACAACGTCACCCACATTGCACGGGATCTTGATCAGCATTGCCCTAGGTGCGATGCTGACAGACGTTCCAGATTTATCCCAAATCGTGTTCTCTCGCTGAGAACCCCCGGCGCCGCTTACTGCGGCGTCCAGCATCCCTGCCTTCAGACCGATCAAAGAAGCCCGCCGTAACGACAGTGACATGACCCGCCTTGCCCAGTACATTGAGGCTGCCGAGCGTGAGAACACGCGCCGGAGCTATGCTTCGGCCATACGCCATTTTGAAATCGAATGGAAAGGCTTGCTGCCTTCCACTGCCGATGCTATCGCCCGCTACTTGGCCGACCATGCGACTACCCTGGCCATCAACACGCTGCGCCAGCGGCTGGCGGCGCTGTCCCGCTGGCATACAGACCAAGGCTTTCCTGATCCCAGCAAATCAGTCTTGGTGCGCCAGGTCCTCAAGGGCATTCGTTCGGTTCACGCCGTGCCAGAAAAGCGTGCTCGCCCGCTGGAACTGGCGGTCCTCGAGCGGGTCGCTCAATGGCTCGATACCGCGATCAGCAACGCCGCGCAGATGGGCGACGCTCAGGCCTTGCTTCGCCACACCCGTAACCGCAGCGTGTTACTGCTGGGGTTCTGGCGTGGCTTTCGCTCTGACGAGCTGGTCAACCTGCGCGTCGAAAACGTCGAGGTCAAGCCCGGCGAGGGCCTGACCTGCTACCTGGGCCGCAGCAAAGGCGACAGGCAGCTGCAGGGCCGGGTCTTCAAATGCCCGGCTCTGTCCCGTTTGTGCCCCGTGATCGCCTTCAATGCCTGGGTCAGCCTGGCCGGCTTGACCGAGGGTCCGGTGTTCCGCAAGATCAACCGCTGGGGACATGTCGCCGAGGACGCCCTGCATGCCCACAGCCTGATTGCTTTGCTGCGGAACCTGCTTTCGGAGGCTGGCGTCGTGGCCCCCGAGGAATACAGCAGCCACTCCATGCGCCGCGGCTTTGCCGGCTGGGCCCGCGCCAGCGGCTGGGACATCAAGGAACTGATGGAATACGTCGGCTGGAAGGACGTCAAATCGGCTATGCGTTACCTTGATGCGTCGGATTCAAACCTGCAAGCCCGGTTCGAGCAGGGTCTGACAGCCCTGGTCCCGGCAGTTCCGCAGCCACCGCCGCCTTTGTTGTTGCTGACCGAACAGGTCGAAGGCCCCCGCCTGCTGGCAGAAGGAACGACGCCCGTGGCGGTCCTGCGCGTCACGATGGTGCTGGCCCGCTCCAGCAAGCAGTCGCGCGGTCTGGCCCGTGGCCACCGGCTGATCGAGCAGACCTGCTTCGAGCGTTTTGCCATGCAACGCCTGAACACCGAGGGGACGCTCTACGAGCTGGCAGTTCCCTATCTGTCTCGCGACTTGCTGGACGAGGTGATCGCCACGCTGCTTGATGACATGTACCGCATCGCCGAGGACAACCAGTGCCTGCTGGAAACCGCGTTTCACGAACCCGCCACCGACACCTACTGGGACTGAAGCGATGGGTAGCAAAGCCGCCGGGCGGGGTAGTCCCCGCGAATGACCACGCTCCATGAGACGACCTATCCCGGCCTGAAACCGATCCGACACCGCGTGAGCTGGCGGAGCTTTACACGCCGACCGAGAATGAACAACTCCTGGCTGCCGGCGTCGGCAAGCGCCCCTTCATCCCCATTTCACTTTTATGAGCTCAGCGTGCGACTGAGCCAGCCGTCGGAGCACGTCAGCCTTGCCAAGCAATAAATCCGAAGCCTCTCGGCGCCTTTCCATTCTGTCAACCGAAGAAGTTGACAGCCTGTATGGCTTGCCGCACTTCACCGAGGGTGAACGCCAAATCCATTTTGATTTGAGTCCCGAAGAGCGAGAGACCATCGATGCTGCACGCACAATCACGGCGGGCGTTCATCTCGTACTGCAACTGGGCTACTTCAAGGCCAAGGCACAGTTCTTCGTTGTCAGTCTTGACCATGTTCGGCCCGACATTGATCACATTCTGACGCGCTATTTTCCAGGCAGGCTTATGGTCGAGGTGAGATCTTTATCAAAGCCCACCCGGCTGGCCCAACAACGAATCATTCTTGAGCTGTTGGACTATCGCCTGTGTGGGAGCGAGGGGAGGCAAGCGCTGTTTGCTTTCGCGCAGCGGGCGGCGATGTTGTCAACCCAGCCGAAATTCATTTTGCGTGAGGTGCTGGAGCATCTCTCAAGCCAGCGCATCGTGGCACCGGGATACACGTCTTTGCAGGACCTTGTAAGCCAGGCTGTCACCGACGAGCGCAAGCGTGTTACCCGAAAGCTGGATGCCACCTTGCCCGCCGACCTGCAGCAATCGCTCAATACCCTGCTGCATGCGGACGACAAAATCCATCTGATCAATGTCCTGAAACACGAGGCGAGTGATTTCAGCAACAAGGAGCTGCGCCAGGAGGTCGGTCGGCGCAAACAACTGGCCCCCTTGCATGCCTTCGCCCAAACATTTTTGATGGATGCCACCCTGTCCAGGGAGAGCATCAAGTATTACGCCGGGCTGGTCCAGTTCTACACGATTTACAAGCTGCGCCGCATGGATATCTCCACGGTACGTCTGTATCTATTGTGCTTTGCCTTCCACCGGTTCCGCCAAATCAACGACAACCTGATTGAAGCGTTCATCCACCTGGTCGGGCAATTTGATAAGCACGCCAAACTGGCGGCGAAAGTGGCCATGCAGCAGGCCTCCGACGAGGCCAACAGTAATTTGAAAGCTGCCGGTGAGGTGTTGGGCCTCTTTGTGGATGAGTCAATCGCAAGTGATTGCCCGTTTTCGACGGTCAAAGAGCGCGCGTTCGGCTTGCTGGAGCCGGCTGCCTTTCCATCGGTGTCCAACTTCCTGCGCAATGTGGCCTTTGACAAGCTGGACTACGAGTGGACTTACTTCACCATGCTGTCGCCAACCATCAAACGCAACTTGCGACACCTCTTTTGCGATATCGATTTTGCCGGTCGCTTGGAGAACGCCCCTTTGGTCACCGCGATCGCCATGATGCAAGACCTGTTGCGCCGGAGCAAGTCACTGCGCCAGGCAGATTCCTCAAAGTTTCCTGAGACCGTGATCCCACCGGCTCTCAAAAAGCACCTGTATGTCGAGTCTATCGAAGACGGGGAGAAACGCAAAACCCTGGATGTCGATCGATACGAATTTCTGGTCTACCGGCTGTTGCGCAATGCACTGGAATCCGGGGACTTGTATGTCCATCAC
>CAZJKR010000131.1:0-8942 GCA_964546615.1 uncultured Curvibacter sp. | reverse complement strand
GCGGCGGCCTGGCGCGGCGCGAGGTGTCGCAGACGACGGCCGCCGAGTGGCGTGCGGCGCCGGCCGCGCCGGCACGCCTGTACATCGCGCTGGGCACCGAGGCGGCCATGGCGCTGGCGCGCAGCGAGGTTCGCGTGCCGGTGCTGTGCACGCTGCTGCCGCATTCCAGTTTCGAGCGCGTGCTGCGCGACAGCGGTCGCCGGGCTTCCAGTCAGTTCACGGCGCTCTACCTGAATCAGCCACTGACGCGCCAGCTCGACCTGGCCCGGCTGGCGCTGCCGCAGGCGCGCCGCATTGGCGTGCTGCTGGGCAGCGAGTCGATGGCGCAGCAGCCTTTGCTGGTCGATGCGGCGCAGTCGCGCAACCTGCGTCTGGTGAGTGCCCAGGTGCAGCCGCAGGAGCCGCTGTTCGGTGAGCTCAAACGGATACTGGACGAGGCGGACGTGCTGCTGGCGCTGGCCGACCCGCAGATCTACAACAACAGCAGCATTCAGAACATCCTGCTGACCTCTTTTCGTGCCCGGGTGCCGATGCTGGCGTTTTCGCCCGCCTACGTGCGTGCCGGTGCGCTGCTGGCGGTGTATTCGACGCCGGCGCAGATCGGCCAGCAGGCCGGTGCCATGGCGCGCGGTTTCCTGCAGGGGCGGCCGCTCGGGGCACCGCAGTACCCGCAGGAGTTCAGCGTGAGTGTCAACGAGCATGTGGCCCGTTCCCTGGGCCTGCAGCTGGAGTCGCAGTCCCTGGTCGAGCGGCTGAGGCGGCTGGAGAGGGGTCCATGAAGTTCTTCGACATACGTGACCGGATGCTGCTGGCGGCCCTGCTGCCGGTGACGCTGGTGGCCTTCCTGATCTCGGCGGTGTTTCTGCTGGGGCGGGTCGGCGATCTGGATGAGGCGCATGAACAACGCGCCCGTTCGCTGGTGCGCCAGGTGGCCAGTGCCAGCGAATATGGCGTGTTCTCCGGCAATCTGAGCAATCTGCAGGCGATTGCCCTCGGGGTCCTGCGCGAGCCGGATGTGCGCTCGGTGCTGATCCAGGACGCCCAGGGCGGCATGCTGGCGCGCGCCGGCCAGGCCGGTTATGCCGGGCTGCCGGTGCTGGGCGACAGCGAGAGCGCCTGGACTGACCCGGCCACGCACCATGACATGCTGGTACAGCCGGTGACGGCGGCCCAGATCCGTCTCGATGATCCGTACGATGATGCCGGCCTGAAAACAGCCGGACAGGCGCCGCAGGTGCTGGGCCATGTGGTGATCGAGGTGTCGCGCCAGGGGGTGGTATCGCGTGAGCGCGACATGCTGCTGGCCGGACTGACGGTCACCCTGGGCGGCTTGCTGTTTGGCGGCTTTCTGGCGGTGCACATCGGGCAGGGGGTGATCGGCCCGATTCTGCGGGTGTCCGACATGATCGGGCGCCTGGGCCGGGGCGAGCTTTCGGCGCGGGCGGCCGTGCTGCCGGACGATCCCCTGCGTGATCTGCAACAGGGTCTGAACGAGATGGCCGAGCGGCTTCAGCAGGGCCGCGACGAGCTGGAGCAGCGTGTTGCGCTGGCCACGCTGGAGCTGCGCGAGAAGAAGGAAGAGGCCGAGACCGCCACCCTGGCCAAGTCGCGTTTTCTGGCGGCCGCCAGCCACGATCTGCGGCAGCCGACCCATGCCCTGGGCATGTTCGTGGCGCGGCTGGCGCAACTGCCGCATGACGAGGAGACCCGGACCCTGATCGGCCATCTGGAGGCCTCGGTCCGGGCCATGCAGGATCTGCTGGATGCCCTGCTGGACATCTCCCGGCTCGACGCCCAGGCGGTGAAGGTCAATCCGCGGCCGTTCCCGTTGGCGGATCTGCTGGTGCCACTGCATGACAGCCTGCTGCCGGTAGCGCTGGACAAGGGGCTGCGGCTGCGCGTGCGCCCGTGCCGGGCCTGGGTCATGAGCGATCCGATCCTGCTCAACCGCATTCTGCAGAATCTGGTCGGCAATGCCCTGCGCTACACCCGCCACGGTGGTGTGCTGCTGGCCTGCCGCCCGAGCCGCGGCGGCAGCCATTTGCGCATCGAGGTGTGGGACAGCGGCATCGGCATTGCACCCGAGCATCAGCAGGACATCTTCAAGGAATTCTTCCAGGTCGCCAATCCCGAGCGAGACCGCAGCAAGGGGCTGGGACTGGGCCTGAACATCGTCGATCGCACGGCCCGCTTGCTGGGCAGCCGGGTGCTGCTCAAGTCGATCCCGGGGCGCGGCACACGTTTCAGCATCGAGGTGCCGGCCGCGCCGCCGGGCAGCCCGCAGCGGTCGTCGGGGCAGGTGGAGCTCAAACCGTCGGACGATCTGCAGGGGCTGATGGTGCTGGTGGTGGAGGACGACAGCTTCTCGGCGCAGGCCCTCGGCGGTCTGCTGCAGTCCTGGGGCTGCACGGTGGTGGGTGTGGAAGATCTGGCGGGGGCTCTGGCGGCCGTGGCCGGGGACTGGCGGCCGCAGGTCGTCCTCAGTGACTACCGGCTGCGCGCGGGCGAGACCGGCATGCAGGTGCTCGATCGCCTGCGGCTTGCCGCGGGCCCCTCCCTGCCGGCCTGTCTGATGAGTGGTGACACCGACCCGGCGCTGATCCAGGCTTGCCGCGATGCCGGCGTGCCCCTGCTGCACAAGCCGGTGCGGCCGGCCAAGCTGCGCGCGCTGCTGCGGCGCCTGGCCCAGGGCGAGACCCTGCAGGCCGCGGCCTCAACCTAATCGGCCTGGCCGGTGCCGGAGCGGTCGTAGCCGTGGCGGTTGGCCGCCAGCACGGCCTGGGTGCGGGTGGTCACGCCAAAGCCACGCAGGATGGCGGTGACATGGTTCTTGACGGTTTCGTCCGACAGGTTGAGCATGCGACCGATTTCCTTGTTGGTGTAGCCGTCCAGCAGCAGGTAGAGCACTTCTTCCTGGCGCGGTGTGAACTGGGGAGCCGGTGGTTCGTCGCTCAGTTCATCGGAGGCCGCGGCAGCGCCGGACATCAGCTCGGGTGGTACATAGACGTCACCGGCCAGCACCAGGCGGGTGACCGAGAGCAGTTCGTCGCTCATGCCCGACTTGGTCAGGAAAGCGGCGGCCCCCTTGTTCATGACCTGCCGCATCACGCGCGGATTGACCGAGCCGGACAGGACGATGATGGGCAGCTCCGGATGCGCACGCGCAAAGACGTCGAGGGCCTCGATGCCGTTCATGTCGGGCAGATGGTAGTCCAGCAGCACCAGGTCGAGGTCGGGGTGTTGGCGTGCGCATTCGAAGGCACGGGTGCAGGAGCCGGCTTCCAGGACTTCCACATGGGCGTCCAGACCCTTGAGGACCTGGCGCAGGCCTTCGCGAACCAGGGCGTGGTCGTCAACGACAAGAATTTTCAACGTGCTCTCCGGCGTTTCTCGGATACGGGGTCAGGCCTTGGGGTCCTGGGGCATGGTAGCTCAACTTGGCCAAGGGGCGGGCCGACGGGCGCGCCGGGCCGGCCGGGCTGCGGATTCAACGCCAGTCGGCGGGCAGGGTGGGGGCAAAGCCCTTGTCGATCTGGTCGAGGTCCGAGGGGGGCAACTGCAGCCTGGCGTTGCCGGGGGCGCTGCCGCTCCAGAAGGAAGGGGGGGGCATGCTGTCGTGGGGGGGCTGGCACGCCGGTGAGAACCGCCAGACGACGGTGTGGCGGGAGTGGTCGCTTGCCGGGTCGAAGCGCTGCAGGGCCTGCAGCAACTGCAGCTGGATCAGCGGGGCGTAGCGCAGCAGGCCTTCGTGCCAGTGGTGGATCAGCAACTGGATCTGCACGGCGCCGTCCTCGGCCTTGCGTGAGCGGGTCAGCACTTCACAGCCCAGCCATTCGGTGGGAATGCCGTTCATGCGCAAGGTGTCGCGCAGCACGACACGCACCAGCTCTCGATGGGTCGCCGTGTGCTGCTGGGTGCTGAGCGAGGCGGAAGCGTAGGGCAGCGACGAGGTATCAGCCGCCAATGGATCGGGCCGCTCTCGCCCTGCGCGTCCGATCCTCAGAAATCCGAACATCCTGATGTTCCCCCTGCGTGTCTTGAACGGGTTCAGCCCGATGTACCCCGGATCTGACCGACATGTATCAGAGTGTAAGGGAAACCCCGGGAAGGCAAGTAGACCCCCTGGGCGGACGGACAGACGGTCGGCAGCTGTCTCAGGCTCGCAACGCGGGCTTGACAGCCGGTCTGACCAGGGTGGAGTCGGCGCCGTGGGGCGCCAGCCAGCATGCCGACAGGGGACGGGCGAACCGGTGGGGGTGGAAGTCGGGGCGGGTTTCTCGCGATTTTGCTTGTCTTATGCCGTTCAGGCTTGTCAGGCATGCGCGATGTGCTATGAAAGTAGTAGCAAAAAGGCCCGCCGAAGCGGGCCTGAGCGTGGGGTGCCGGAGGTTCAGCCGCCGTGGAACTTCATCATCAGCGGCACGATCAGCAGCGCCACGATGTTGATGATCTTGATCAGCGGGTTGACGGCCGGGCCGGCGGTGTCCTTGTAGGGGTCGCCCACGGTATCACCGGTGACGGCCGCCTTGTGGGCCTCGCTGCCTTTGCCACCGTGGTGGCCGTCCTCGATGTATTTCTTGGCGTTGTCCCAGGCGCCGCCGCCGGTGCACATGGAGATGGCGACGAACAGGCCGGTGATGATGGTGCCCATGAGCAACCCGCCCAGCGCCGCCGGGCCGAGGATGAGGCCGACCAGGATCGGCGCTACCACCGGCAAGAGCGAGGGAATCATCATTTCCTTGATGGCCGCGCTGGTCAGCATGTCTACGGCGGTGTCGTACTCGGGCTTGCCGGTTCCGTCCATGATGCCCTTGATGTCGCGGAACTGGCGCCGCACTTCCACCACCACCGCACCGGCGGCGCGGCCCACGGCCTCCATGGCCATGGCGCCGAACAGGTAGGGAATCAGGCCGCCGATGAACAGGCCGATGATGACCATCGGATCACTCAGGTCGAAGCTGATCACCTTGCCGAAGGATTCCAGCTTGTGCGTGTAGTCGGCAAACAGCACCAGCGAGGCCAGACCGGCCGAGCCGATGGCGTAACCCTTGGTCACGGCCTTGGTGGTGTTGCCCACGGCATCCAGCGGGTCGGTGATATCGCGCACGCTGGAGGGCAGTTCGGCCATCTCGGCAATACCACCGGCGTTGTCGGTGATGGGGCCGTAGGCGTCGAGTGCCACGACGATACCGGCCATGCTGAGCATGGAGGTGGCGGCCACCGCCACGCCGTACAGGCCGGCGAGCTGGTAGGACACCCAGATGGCAATGCAGACGAAGAGCACAGGCCAGGCGGTGGAGCGCATGGACACGCCCAGACCGGCGATGATGTTGGTGCCGTGGCCGGTGGTCGAGGCCTGCGCGATGTGCTGCACCGGCTTGTACTGCGTGCCGGTGTAGAACTCGGTGATCCACACCAGCGCGGCGGTCAGCACCAGGCCCACCACGGTGGCGCCCCACAGCCGCAGCTGGCTGCCGGAGGCCGCAATGGCGTTGTCAGGCATCAGCCACTGGGTGACGAAGAAGAAGGCGACCAGCGACAGCACGCCCGCCACGGCCAGACCCTTGTACAGGGCCGGCATCACGTTCTTCATGCCCGGTGCGGCCTTGACGAAGAAGCAGCCGATGATGGAGGCGATGATGGACACCGCGCCCAGCGCCAGCGGATAGACCACCGCGCTGGTGCCGGCGCCGGTCACCAGCAGGGCGCCCAGCACCATGGTGGCGATCAGCGTCACGGCGTAGGTTTCGAACAGGTCAGCGGCCATGCCGGCGCAGTCGCCCACGTTGTCGCCCACGTTGTCGGCGATCACGGCCGGGTTGCGCGGGTCATCTTCGGGGATGCCGGCTTCGACCTTGCCCACCAGATCGGCCCCGACATCGGCGCCCTTGGTGAAGATGCCGCCGCCCAGCCGCGCGAAGATGGAGATCAGCGAGGAGCCGAAGGCAAAGCCGATCAGCGGGTTGAGCAGCTTGGCCAGGTTGGCGCCGGGTGTGAGGTTGCCGTTGCCGACCAGAAACCAGTAGAACACCGTCACCCCCAGCAGGCCCAGGCCGACCACCAGCATGCCCGTGATGGCACCGCCGCGGAAGGCCACGTCCAGCGCCGGGCCGATGCCGCGGGTGGCCGCCTGCGCGGTGCGTACGTTGGCGCGCACCGAGACGTTCATGCCGATGAAGCCGCAGGCGCCCGACAGGACGGCACCGACGACGAAGCCGACCGCGGTCTGGGTGTCGAGGAAGATGCCGATCAGGATGGCCAGCACGATGCCGACCATGCCGATGGTCTTGTACTGGCGTGCCAGGTAGGCGGCGGCACCGGTCTGGATGGCGGCGGCGATTTCCTGCATGCGCGCATTGCCGGCATCCTGGGAAAGAATCCAGCTGCGCGCCCAGAAGCCGTAAACCACGGCGATCAGCCCGCAGACGAGCGCCAGTATCAGCGCTGAGTTGCCTGTCATATCAATCTCCTGTGTTGTTGTATCGCTTGAAGGTGGCAACGCAGGGGGCGGGGCCACCGATGCGTTGCTTCCTCGCCGCGCCCAACCAGCAGGTCGTACAGGACGATTGGCCAACGGGCGGAATGTAACTTGAAAAAAGAGGCTGGCAAGTCAGTCGTCAGTGCCAAGCAAGTAAAATCAGGGTTAATACTTATCCTTTTCTGACTCAACTCAAAGAAGCCATCATGTCCCTCGACAACGTCACCCCTGGCAAGAATGTTCCCGACGCTTTCAACGTGATCATCGAAATCCCGATGAACGCCGATCCCATCAAATACGAGGTGGACAAGGAAACCGGCGCCATCTTCGTGGACCGTTTCATGAGCACGGCCATGCACTACCCGACCAACTACGGTTATGTGCCCAAGACCATTTCCGGCGACGGCGATCCGGTGGATGTGCTGGTGATCACCCCGGTGCCGCTGATCCCCGGCGTGGTCGTGCCGTGCCGCCCGATCGGCATCCTGAAGATGACGGACGAGGCCGGCGAAGACGGCAAGGTACTGGCCGTGCCGATTGACAAGATCCTGTCGCTTTACACCCAGTGGCAGAAACCCGAAGACCTGAACCCGATGCGGCTGAAGACCATTGAGCATTTCTTCGAGCATTACAAGGATCTGGAGCCCGGCAAGTGGGTCAAGGTGCAGGGCTGGGAAGGCCCGGAGTCGGCCAAGAAGGAAGTCATGGACGGCATCGCCAACTACAACAAGGCCCAGGCCTGAAGACGAACGGCCCGTCGCTCCCGTTCCGCTGATGCGCAGCGGCAGCGACAAGCCTCGCAGCAGAAGCGCCCGCCCGGCCTGTCCCGGCGGGCGCTTTTGCTTGCAGCGGGTCCAGGCGCAGAAGAAGGGTGGCCGGGTGCCGCATTTCGGGCGTTTGCGCGGTGTTCCGATGCCGGCTCGGCGTGTATCATGAAGATCGAGATACCTCGGCCCTTGCCGATCAGAGTCGTCCAGAAGGAGCGCACCGCATGCAGAACCCACACGAATCCCATTCCAGCCGCGCGGCCGCCAGTGCGGCGCAGACCCAGGCCCATTCCGGTCAGTACCTGACCTTGCGCCTGGGCAGCGAGGAATACGCCATCGACATTCTGCAGGTGCAGGAGATCCGTTCCTACGAGGAGCCGACGCGCATGGTGAATGCCCCGGGCTACATCAAGGGGGTGGTCAACCTGCGTGGCGTGATCGTGCCCATCGTCGATCTGCGCATGAAGCTCAATCTGGAGAAGGTCGAGTACAACGAGTTCACCGTGGTGATCATCCTCAACGTGCGTGGCACGGTGATCGGTGCCGTAGTGGACTCGGTATCCGACGTGGTCACCCTGTCGGCCCAGGCCATCAAGCCGGCGCCGCAGTTCGAGGCCGCGATCGACGCGCGCTTCATCACCGGCCTGGCCAATGTGGGCGAACGCATGCTCATCGTCATGAACATGGACGCCCTCATGAGCAACGCCGAAATGGGCATGCTCGCCGCCACGGCGAGCTGAAGAGGTGGACTGCAGCGTGTCCGCCCGGCGCGGACATGCGCATGCCGGCGCATGTCCGGGGGCTGGGCGCAGCATGTCGTCGCAGCATGAAAAAAACAAATCAGAGACATATGAACAACTTCAAGATTTCCACCCGCCTGACCCTGCTGGTCGGCATTCTTTCTTCCTTGCTGATCGTGATTGGCGGCATCGGTCTGTTCGGCATCGGCAAGGCCAATGACGCGCTCAAGACGGTCTATGAAGACCGCACCGTCCCGGTGGGGCAGCTCGCTGAAATCGACTACCTGATGCAGAAGAACCGGCTGCTGGTGGTTCTGACCCTGATGCAGCCCAATGCCGAGTCGATCAGGCAGAACAGCGCCGAGATCGAGGGCGGCATTGCGACCATCGGCAAGATCTGGGATGCCTACATGGCCACCACGCACACGCCGGAGGAGGACGAGCTGGCCAAGAAGTTCGCCACTGCGCGTGTCAAGTATGTCAACGAAGGCCTGAAGCCGTCGATCGATGCGCTGCGTGCCGACGACATTCCCCAGCTGGCGTCGCTCGTGACCGATGCCATGCCGGGCCTGTACGACGAGGCGCACAAAGGCGTGGTTGCCCTGACGCAGCTGCAGCTCGATGTGGCCAAGCAGGCTTATGAGGACGCCTCGGCGCGTTACCAGCTCATCCGTGCCGTCTCGATTGCCGCCATTGCCTTGGGCGTGCTGTTTGCCGTGTTGTTGGGCCTCGCCATGGTGCGTGGCATTGCCCGTTCCCTGCGTCAGGCGGTGGAAGTGTCCGATGCCGTGGCCCATGGCGACCTGACCCGCCAACTGCAGATCAGCGGCAAGGACGAGGTGTCCCAGGTTTTGCGTGCCCTGGCCGAGATGCAGGCCTCCCTGGTCAAGGTCGTCTCGCGGGTGCGCCAAGGCAGCGAATCGGTCGCCACCGCCAGCGCCGAGATCGCCCAGGGCA
>CAZJKR010000130.1:0-8972 GCA_964546615.1 uncultured Curvibacter sp. | reverse complement strand
CAATATGTTCCTGACGCAGCGCCAGCAGATGACGCGTCAGCGCCAGCCACTGCTCGCGCGTATGCGGACCGAAGCCCTGCGAGATGGTCCACAGCGCATCGGCCGCCTGCTCCAGCGAGGCGAAGCGCACCGGCTGGCCCAGGTAGCTGCCGATGCGCTGCAGCGCCTGCCACTGGATCACCGGGCCGACGTCGTTGAGCACCAGTCTGCGCACCTTCAGCGGCAGCGCCGGCTGACCGCACACGGCCATGCCGATCAGGCCACCCATGCTGGTGCCCACCCAGTCCAGCGTGGTGGGCTGCAGTTGTGCCAGCAGCGCCAGCGTGTCGGTGGCATAGGCCGGCAGCTGGTAACCCTGCGGGTCCTGCAGCCAGTCGCTTTTGCCCCGGCCCACCACATCGGGGCAGATCACGCGCAGATGGGGCAGGCGTGCGCACAGGGCCTGGGCCAGCACATCGAAATCGCGCCCCTGGCGCGACAGGCCGTGCACGCACAGCACGACGTGGCCGGCACCGGCCTCGCCCCATTGCCAGTACGCCATGCGGTGGCCGCCGTGGGCATCGGGGCAACTTACGTAGTTCAGCGTAGGCTCGGTCATGGTGAAATCAAAGGGCTGAAGATAATGACAGCAGTCCCGTCATCCTAATTCAATCGCATCGTCTGATCGGAGAAACACCATGCTCAAAGGCAAGACCGCCCTCGTCACCGGCTCCACCAGCGGCATCGGCCTCGGCATTGCCAAGGCGCTGGCCCGGCAGGGCGCCAACATCGTGCTCAACGGCTTTGGCGACGTCGACGGCCCGAAGGCCGAGATCGCGGCGCTGGGCGTGCAGGTGGCCTACCACGGCGCCGACATGAGCAAGGCCACCGAGATCGAGGCCATGATGGCTTTTGCCGCAGCGCAGTTCGGCCGGGTGGACATCCTGGTCAACAACGCCGGCATCCAGCACGTGGCGCGTATCGAGGACTTTCCGGTCGAGCGCTGGGATGCCGTGCTCGCCATCAACCTGAGCAGCGCCTTCCACACCACGCGGCTGGCACTGCCGGCCATGCGCCAAGCGAACTGGGGTCGCATCATCAACGTTGCTTCAGTGCATGGCCTGGTGGCCTCGGCGGAGAAGTCAGCCTACGTGGCGGCCAAGCACGGCATCGTCGGCCTGACCAAGGTGACGGCGCTGGAGAATGCCACCAGTGGCGTGACCTGCAACGCCATCTGTCCGGGCTGGGTGCTGACGCCGCTGGTGCAAAAGCAGGTGGACGCCAAGGCGGCCGCGCTGGGCCTGTCCAACGAGGAAGCCAAGAAGCTGCTGCTGGGCGAGAAGGAGCCCTCGATGCAGTTCACCACCCCCGAGGAGTTGGGCGAGCTGGCGGTGTTCTTCTGCTCGCCGGCGGCCAACAATGTGCGCGGCGTGGCCTGGAACATGGACGGCGGCTGGGCCGCGCAGTGAGTCTGCTCGCGACCGCGCTCGTCAGCGCGAGACACCGGGCGCCTATTTGCGCTTGCTGCCGCCGAGGATGCTGCCCAGCACGCCACGGATGATCTGACGGCCCACCTCGCGGCCGATACTGCCGGCGGCACTCTTGATCAACTGTTCGCCGGCACTGGCGCGCGTGCGCTTGGCGCCGCCGCCGAGCAGATCCCCCAGGCTGCCGAGCAGGCTGCCGCTGGATGGCTCGGCTGCCGTGTCCTTGGCCTGTCCCATCTGTGCCTGCGTGCGCGCCCGCAGCAGCTCGAAAGCCGATTCGCGGTCCACCGCCTTCTCGTACACCCCGGCCACGACCGAGCCGGCAACCAGGGCTTGGCGCTGCGCTGGCGTGATCGGACCGATCTGGCTGCCCGGCGGCAGCACGTAGACGCGCTCGGTCACGCTCGGGCGGCCTTTCTCGTCCAGGAAACTGACCAGCGCCTCGCCCACGCCGAGTTCGGTGATGGCGGCCGCAATGTCCAGCTTGGGGTTGGGACGCATGGTTTCGGCGGCCGACTTGACCGCCCTCTGGTCCCGCGGGGTGAAGGCACGCAGCGCATGCTGCACCCGGTTGCCGAGCTGGCCCAGCACCGTGTCCGGGATGTCGAGCGGGTTCTGGGTGACGAAATACACCCCCACGCCCTTGGAGCGCACCAGCCGCACCACCAGTTCGATGCGCTCCAGCAGCGCCTTGGGCGCGTCGTTGAAGAGCAGGTGGGCTTCGTCGAAGAAAAACACCAGTTTGGGCTTGTCCAGGTCGCCCACCTCCGGCAGCTGTTCGAACAGCTCGGACAGCAGCCACAGCAGGAAGGTGGCATACAGGCGCGGCGCGTTCATCAGCTTATCGGCCGCCAGCACATTGACCAGCCCTTTGCCGCCGCCGTCCGTCTGCATGAAGTCGGCGATATTGAGCATGGGCTCGCCGAAGAACTTGTCGCCGCCCTGGGCCTCGATCTGCAGCAGGCCGCGCTGGATGGCGCCGATGCTGGCGGCACTGATGTTGCCGTACTGGGTGGTGAACTGCGCGGCGTTGTCACCCACGTACTGGCACATGGCACGCAGATCTTTCATGTCGAGCAGCAACAGGCCCTGGTCGTCGGCGATCCTGAACACCAGCTGCAGCACGCCTTCCTGCGTCTCGTTCAGGTTGAGCATGCGGCCCAGCAGCAGGGGGCCGAGGTCGCTCACCGTGGCGCGCACCGGATGGCCCTGTTCGCCGAACACGTCCCACAGGGTGGTCGGGCATGCTATCGATTCAGGAGCTGGCAGCGCCCGTTCCTTGAGGACTTTGGCCATCTTTTCGCCGATAACGCCGGGCTGGGAGATGCTGGTGAGGTCGCCCTTGACGTCGGCCAGGAAGACCGGCACGCCGATGCGGGAGAAACCTTCGGCCAGGGTCTGCAGCGTGATGGTCTTGCCGGTACCGGTAGCACCGGTGATCAGGCCGTGGCGATTGGCCTTGTCGGGGCGCAGTAAGCATTGCACGTTGCCGTGCTGTGCGATCAGGATCGGTTCGGTCATGGAATTTGCCAAAAGTACAATCTAACCTTTGTAGCCTAACCAAATTACAAGGACTTTCCCATGGCTGGACACAGTAAATGGGCCAATATTCAGCACCGCAAAGGTCGTCAGGATGAAAAGCGCGGCAAGATCTGGACCCGCATCATTCGGGAAATCACCGTGGCGGCGCGTGCCGGCGGTGGTGATCCAGCCGCCAATCCGCGCCTGCGTCTGGCGATCGACAAGGCCAAGGCGGCCAACATGCCGGCCGATCGCGTCAAGTACAACATCGACAAGGCCACCGGCAACCAGGAAGGTGTGACCTACGAGGAAATCCGCTACGAAGGCTATGGCATCGGCGGCGCGGCCATCATCGTCGACACCATGACCGACAACCGTGTGCGTACCGTGGCCGAGGTGCGCCACGCCTTCTCCAAGCACGGCGGCAACATGGGCACCGAGGGGTCGGTGGCCTTCCAGTTCAAGCACTGCGGCCAGCTGATCTTCGCGCCCGGCACCAGTGAAGACCGGGTCATGGAAGTGGCGCTGGAGGCCGGCGCCGAGGATGTGATTTCGGATGACGACGGCGCCATTGAGGTGCTGACTGCGCCGGGTGACTTCGAGGCGGTGAAAAATGCCCTGGAGGCCGCGGGTCTCAAGCCCGAGGTGGCTGAGGTGACCATGCGGCCGGAAAACACGATTGAACTGAGCGGCGACGACGCGGCCAAGATGCAGAAGCTGCTCGACGCCCTGGAAGACCTGGACGACGTGCAGGATGTGTTCCACAACGCAGGGCTATGACGCACACCCCCAGGCTGCGCGCACTTCGTGTCGCTCATCGCCGTGGGGCCTGGGCCAGAGGCCCAGGCTCTTCGCCCTGTCCAAGCCTGCGCAGGCAGGTTTGGAGCCGCAGGGCTCAGCCCCCCTCGAGGGGCGAACACCAGTGGCCCGGCCAAGCCGGTTCCACGGTGTTCCCTGGGTGGGGATGCGGGTTCGCCCGCCGGTAGGCAATAAGCAAGGATTTGGATTGATATGAAAGTACTCGTCATCGGTGGCGGCGGCCGGGAACACGCGCTGGCCTGGAAACTGGCCCAATCGTCCAAAGTGCAGGTGGTCTGCGTGGCGCCGGGCAACGGCGGCACGGCGCGCGACGCGCGTCTGCAGAACGTGCCGATCACGGACGTCAAGGAACTGCGCGCCTGGGCCCAGGCCGAAAAGATCGGCCTGACGGTGGTGGGGCCCGAGGCGCCGCTGGCGGCCGGCGTGGTGGACGAATTCCGCGCGCATGGCCTGCGTGTCTTCGGTCCCACCAAGGCGGCCGCCCAGCTGGAAAGCTCCAAGGCCTTCTCCAAGGCCTTCATGAAGCGCCATGGCATTCCGACCGCCGAATACGAGACCTTTTCCGATCCGGTGGCGGCCCACGCCTACGTGGACAAGATGGGTGCGCCCATCGTGGTCAAGGCCGACGGCCTGGCCGCCGGCAAGGGGGTTGTGGTGGCGATGACGGCGGCCGAGGCGCACGAGGCGATCGACTTCATGCTGCTGGACAACAAGCTGGGCGTGAGCCACAACGAGGGCGGCGCGCGGGTGGTGATCGAGGAGTTCCTGCAGGGCGAAGAAGCCAGCTTCATTGTGCTGTGTGACGGCAAGAACGTCACCGCACTGGCCACCAGCCAGGACCACAAGCGCCTGCTCGATGCCGACCAGGGGCCGAACACCGGCGGCATGGGCGCCTACTCGCCGGCACCGGTGGTGACACCCGCCGTGCATGCGCGCGCCATGCGCGAGATCATCCTGCCCACCATCAAGGGCATGGAAAAGGACGGCATTCCCTATACCGGCTTCCTCTATGCCGGCCTGATGATCGACGCCGCCGGTGCGCCGAAGACACTGGAATTCAACTGCCGCATGGGCGACCCCGAGACGCAGCCGATCATGATGCGCCTGAAGAGCGATCTGGTCGATGTGTTGTGGGCCGCTACCGAGCCGGGGCCGCACGGCCGGCTCGACCAGATTGAGCTGGAGTGGGACCGTCGCTGCGCGCTGGGCGTGGTCATGGCGGCGCACGGCTACCCGATGAATCCGCGCAAGGGCGATGCCATCACCGGCCTGCCGGCCGATGCCGACGACGCCATGGTGTTCCATGCCGGCACGACCCTGAAGGACGGTCAGGTGCTGACGTCCGGCGGCCGTGTGCTGTGCGTCACGGCGCTGGCCGACAGCGTGAAGCAGGCGCAGCAGCGTGCCTATGAGGTGATCAAGGGCATTCACTTCGACGGCATGCAGTACCGCCACGACATCGGTTACCGCGCCATCAAGAGCTGATGGCAGAACCCGGCCAAGGATGACCGTCAGCGATTTTCCCCGGCCATTTCCGGTGCAATTCGGAGGCAGCGCGGTGGCGCGCGGGCTGTTGCGCTGGCTGGGTTGGACGGTGCATTTCGAGGGCCTGCCGGCCCGGCAGGGCGTGCTGGCGATCTATCCGCACACCAGCAACTGGGATTTTGTCGTTCTTCTGCTCGTCAAGTGGGCGCTGGGCATCCCGGTGCGCTTCTGGGGCAAGGACAGCCTGTTTCGTGTCCCCTTGTTCGGCCGCTGGATGGTCTGGCTCGGCGGCGTGCCGGTACGGCGTACGGCTGCGCAAGGCGTGGTGGGGGAGACGGTGGCGCAACTTGCGCAGGCGCGTGCGCAGCACCGCTACTTCTGGCTGGCCCTGGCGCCGGAAGGCACACGCAAGCACATTCCGGGCTGGCGCAGCGGCTTTTACCGCACCACCCTCCAGGCGGGTGTGCCGCTGGGGCTGGTGCGGGTGGACTATCGGCTGCGCGAGGTCCGGGCCCTGGATTTCATCCGTCTGTCCGGTGATGAAAGAGAAGACTTCCGGCGCATCGCCGAGGTTTATGCTGGCGTGACCGGGTGCCGGCCGGCGGGGGCGGCGCCGATCCGATTGCTGGGCGCGGACGTGCCGCGCACCGAAACCATTGTGAAATGACCATGAGCACAGAAACAACGACTGTCAGCACCGTGCGCGACTACCTGCAGGGCCTGCAGCAGCGCATCACCGACGCCATCGCCGCCATTGATGGCGCCGCCTTTCTGGCCGATGCCTGGGAGAAGGCGCCGAGCGAGCCACTGCAGGGCAGCGGCCTGACCAAGATCCTGGAAAACGGCCGCGTGTTCGAGCGCGCCGGCTGCGGCTTCTCCCATGTGCAGGGGCCGAAGCTGCCGCCCTCGGCCACGCAGCACCGGCCCGAACTGGCCGGCGCGCCGTTCGAGGCCATGGGGGTCTCGCTGGTGTTCCACCCGCGCAATCCCTATGTGCCCACAGTGCACATGAACGTGCGCATGCTGGCGGCCAAGGGCCAGGATGGCCAGGAGGTCTGCTGGTTCGGCGGCGGCATGGACCTGACGCCCTACTACGGATTCGAGGAGGATGCGGTGCATTTCCACACCGTCTGCCGCGATGCGCTCAAACCCTTTGGCGACGACAAGTACCCACGCTTCAAGGCCTGGTGTGACGAGTACTTCTTCCTCAAGCACCGCAACGAACAGCGCGGCATCGGCGGCGTCTTTTTTGACGACTTCTCCGAGCTCGGTTTCGAGGGCAGCTTTGCCATGACGCGGGCGGTGGGGGATGCCTTTCTGGCGGCCTACCTGCCGATTGTCGAGCGACGCCAGCATCTGGCCTGGGGTGAGCGTGAGCGCGCCTTTCAGCTCTACCGGCGCGGCCGCTACGTCGAATTCAATCTGGTGTGGGACCGCGGCACGCACTTTGGCCTGCAGTCGGGTGGCCGTACCGAGTCCATCCTGCTGTCCATGCCGCCGCTGGTGAGCTGGGCCTACCAGCAGCAGCCGGAGCCCGACTCGCCGGAGGCCGCGCTGTACACCCGCTTCCTGCCACGGCAGGACTGGGTATGAGTGTGGCGATGAAGAAAGTGGGCGTTTTCGGCGGCGCCTTCGATCCGCCGCACCTGGCGCACCGCGCCCTGGCCGAGGTGGCGCTCCAGCAGTTGCAGCTCGACGAACTGCGTGTACTGCCAACCGGGAAGGCCTGGCACAAGACTCGCCAGCTGACGGCGGCGGAGCATCGTCTGGCGATGGCGCGGCTGACCTTTGCCGATCTGCCCCGGCTGCTGATCGACGACCGCGAGATCCGGCGTGCCGGCCCGTCCTACACGCTCGACACCCTGCGCGAGTTGCAGCGGGCGCAACCCGAAGCGGAGTTGTTCCTGATCATGGGCAAGGATCAGGCCGATGTGCTGCCGACCTGGCGCGACTGGCAGGAAATCGTCCGTCTTGCTATAATTTGTGTAGCTGACCGCGACGGATTGACGGGGCAGGAAGTCCAGTTTGTGCCTCCGCCCGAGATGGCGCCGCGCTTTTGCAAGCTGCACATGCCCGCCATGGACATCAGCGCCACCGGCATCCGTACCCGGGTGGCCAGCCAGCAGGGCATCGCGCCGCTGGTCTGTGCGCCCGTTGCGCGCTATATTGAAGCCCACCACCTTTACTCGACCTCTTGATGACTACCGAAACCGCTGCCAAAAAAGACATCCAGAAACTCCAGCGCGCCATCGTCGATGGTCTGGAGGACGTGAAGGCCCAGGATATTCAGGTGTTCAACACCGAGCACCTGTCCCCGCTGTTCGAGCGCGTCATCGTCGCCTCCGGTACGTCCAACCGCCAGACCAAGGCGCTGGCGTCCAGTGTGCGGGATGCCGTGCGGGAGGTCGGCTTTGCCAAGCCGCGCATGGAAGGTGAGGACAACGGCGAGTGGATCATCGTGGACTGCGGTCAGGCCGTGGTGCACATCATGCAGCCCAACATCCGCCAGTACTACCACCTGGAAGACCTGTGGGGCGAGAAGCCGGTGCGCCTGAAGTTCGGCGCCGAGAAGCCCGTAGCCAAGGCGTCGGCAAAGTCCGCAGCACCGGCCAAGACAGGTGGCCTCAAGCGCTCCAGCGCCGCCAAGCAGGGGGTGACCGAGGCCTTCCCGTCCAAGGCACAGGAAAAGAAGAAGGCGACCGCAAAGAAGACGGCAGCGAAGGCGCCGGCCAAGGCGGGTGCCAAGACCGCCGCCCGCAAGACGGTGAGCAAGAAGGCGGCTGTGCCGAGCAAGGCGCCGGCCAAAGCCGCTGCCAAGGCGCCCGCGAAAAGCGCTGCGAAAAAACCTGTCTCGCGCAAAGCCTGACGCCGGAACCGGGACGGCCGCATGAGGCTGCTGATCGTGGCCGTTGGCCAGCGCGTACCGGACTGGGCCCAGACCGCCTGGGACGACTATGCCAAGCGTTTTCCCTCTGAACTGAAGGTCGAACTCAAGGCCATCAAGACCGAGCCACGCGGTTCCAAGACCTATGAGCAACTGGTGGCGGCCGAGCGCAAGCGCATCGAAGAAGCCATCCCGAAGGGCACACGCATCGTGGCGCTGGACGAGCGCGGCACCGCCCTGACGACAGTGGCGCTGGCGGCCAAGCTCAAGGACTGGCAACTCGGCGGTGACGATGTGGCGCTGGTCATCGGCGGGCCCGACGGGCTCGATCCTGCTTTTCGTCAAGCCGCGCACGAACGCATCCGTCTGTCGGACCTCACATTGCCGCATGCCATGGTGCGTGTGCTGCTGGTGGAGCAGCTCTACCGCGCCTGGTCGATCAATGCCAACCATCCTTATCACCGTGAGTGAGCACGGCGACAACCATGCCTGACTTCATCTACCTCGCGTCCCAGAGTCCACGCCGGCGCCAGCTGCTCGAGCAACTGGGGGTGCGCCACGAACTGCTGCTGCCCGAGGCACATGAGGATGCTGAAAGCCTGGAGGCCGTGCTGCCCGGCGAGTCACCCACCGCCTACGTGCAGCGGGTGACACGTCTCAAGCTCCATGCGGCACTGGCGCGCCTGAAGCGTCGCGGCCTGCCGCTGGCGCCGGTATTGTGCTCGGACACCACGGTGGCGCTGGGACGCCGCATCTACGGCAAGCCGGTCGATGCGGCCGAAGCGCGCCGCATGCTG
>CAZJKR010000129.1:5160-9032 GCA_964546615.1 uncultured Curvibacter sp. | reverse complement strand
CCCGCACAAGCTGCAAAAACCGGACACCCCCGAGCTGTACCGCCACCACTTCCGCCTGCTGCGCGACGGCCTGACGCAATGGATGAACGGCGTGGTCAGCCCCAAGGGCATGCCGAGCTATGACGAGTTCCTGGCCGGCGTGAAGAGCGCACTCGACCACGTGCGGCAGAACCATGAGGGCAATGTGCTGATCGTCTCCAGCGGCGGGCCGATCTCCACCGCCGTGGGCCCTGGATGCCGATGACCACATCCGGATCCCGGTGACCGCGGTCGGCCAGGTGCTGGGCACCACGCCCGAGACCACCATCGAACTCAACCTGCGCATCCGCAACAGCGCGGTGACCGAGTTCCAGTTCAACCCGAAACGCCACACGCTGCTGAGCTACAACACCCTGCCGCACCTGGACCAGCCCGACCTGGCGGCCTGGATCACCTACGCCTGAAGCCCTTCGGCGCCAGGCTCAGGCGCTGCCGATCAGCACCGCCAGCTCGCGCCCCAGCAGCGCCGGGTCCTGCGCATTGCGCTCGATCAGCAGGCGCAGGTGCGTCACGCTGTCGAGGTCGATGTGGGTGCACTGCAGGCCCAGGCAGTTGCCTTGCACACGCGCCACCTCGATGCCCATGACGATGATGGTGGTCGGCGACAGCGCCAGGCGCAGCCGGCCGGGCGTGCCCACCGGGCAGCGCAGCGCCACACCGGCATCCACCAGCGCGCCCTTGAGCGAGACATCGAGCAGTTGCACCTCGCGCATCTGTCCGGCCAGGTTGAGCCGGACCGGCGCCTGAAAGACCTGGCGCAGGAAGCGCCGGTAGCCCAGCGAGCGCGCCAGCACCGGCACCGCCTCGGCGGGCTCGGCAACGCGGGTACGCGCGAAAGGTTTTTTCCAGCTTGGGAACATGGACTCGGGGTCAGCGCAGGATGGCAGCGCAAACCATACCACGGGCGCTGGCCAGTTTCTTGCTTGCATCCTGACCATGGCTCCACCCCTGACCGTACCGCCCTCTGCCGGCGACCCCGCAGCCCCGCCCGAGGCGCAGTGGCGCGCCCAGGAGCTGCTGCTGATGCGCGAGGTCATGCGCCTGATCGGCAAGAGCCTGGCGCCCGGCGTGGTGCTGCGCGAGATGCTGCACCTCATGTCCGAACTGCTGGGCCTGAACCGCGGGCGCATCGTGCTGCTCGACCGCGAGACCGCCGGCGACGACCTGCCCGCCACGGCCCGCATCTGCCATGCCTACGGCCTGACCCGGGCCGAGGTGGCGCGTGGTGTCTATGCCGTGGGCGAAGGTGTCACCGGCCGCGTGCTGGCCACCGGCCAGCCCATCTTGGTGCAGGACATCGACGCCGAGCCGCTGTTTCTGGCGCGTTGCGTGCAGCGCACCCAGCTGCCGCCCGACACCGTGGCCTTCATGGCGCTGCCGATCGAGGTCAACCACCACACCGTGGGCGTGCTGGCCTGCCACCGCATCCGCAGCCGGCTGCGCCACCTGAACGACGACATGGCGCTGCTGCAGATCTTGGCCACGCTGGCCGGGCAGATCCTGCAGCTGCACAGTCTGCTGGAGGAAAAGACCCGCGCGCTGGAAGCCCGCAACGCCCTGCTGACACAGGCCCTCGAGGGCGCCGCCGTGCGCTACGGCATCATCGGCAGCGCCTCGGCGCTGCTGAAAGCGCTGCACGAACTGGAGCGGGTGGCGCCATCACAGGCCAGCGTGCTGCTGCTGGGCGAATCGGGCACCGGCAAGGAGCTGTTCGCACGCGCCCTGCACCTGTCCAGCCCGCGGCGCGACGCCCCCTTCATCAAGGTCAACTGCGCCGCCATCCCCGACTCGCTGCTGGAGTCCGAGCTGTTCGGCTACGAGCGTGGCGCCTTCACGGGCGCAGCCGCCGCACGCGCCGGCTGGTTCGAGCAGGCCGACGGCGGCACCATTTTTCTGGACGAGATCGGCGACATGCCGCTGGCCATGCAGACCAAGCTGCTGCGCACACTGCAGGAGGGCACGGTGGTGCGGCTGGGCGGCAAACGCGAAACCCGGGTCGACGTGCGGCTGGTCACCGCCACCCACCGCGACCTGGAGGCCGCCGTGACAAGCGGCAGCTTCCGGCAGGACCTCTACTACCGCATCAGCGTGGTGCCGATCCGCCTGCCGGCCTTGCGCGAGCGGCGCGAGGACATCCGCACGCTGGCGCTGCACTTCGTCAACCGCGCCAACCAGGCCAACCAGCGCAACGTGCACCTCATGCCGGGAGCGCTGGCCCGGCTGGAAGCCCACCCCTGGCCCGGCAACATCCGCGAGCTGGGCAACGTCATCGAACGGCTGGTGCTGCTGAGCGACAGCACCCAGATTTCGGGCGCCGAACTGGAGCGCTTTCTGCCGCGCGGCCGATCCGACGCCGGGCACGCGCCGGCTGCGCGCCCTGTCGCCGCACCCCCGACGGCCACGCCCGACAACGCACCACCGGTGCGCAGCTACCTGCCGGCCGACTCGCACACGCTGCAGGAACTGCAGCAGACGCTGGCACTGCACCGCGGCAACCAGTCGCGTGCGGCGCAGGCGCTGGGCCTGACGGTGCGGCAGTTCAGCTACCGGCTGCGCAAGGCCGCCGGCTGACGAGAAACCCGGATGGCGGCACTCAGCCCCGCTGGCGCAAGGCCTGCGCAATGCGCTGGCGCGGCACGGTGGTCTTGGGCACCTTGAACGGGAACCAGCTGCGCACGTCCTCTTCCAGCCCGATGCCGTGCATGTAGTTGTAGATCGCTTTCTTCAGCGCGCCGCCCAGGGCGTCGTGGTCGACGCCGGTGGGGTCCAGAAAGCCGATGTCGTTCTTGGCGAACGTCACCGGCGGCAACGGCTGCAGCGTCACGCCGTACTCTTCGGGGTGCAGGCCCACCGGTGAATGCACCGTGCAGGCGAAGCGGTGGAAGAAGCCGCTCTGGATGCAGCCGTTCTCGAACAGCTGGCGCACATACTCCAGCGCATCCACCGTGTCCTGCACCGTCTGGGTCGGAAAGCCGTACATCAGGTAGGCGTGCACCAGGATGCCGGCGTCGCTGAAGGCCTTGGTCACGCGCGCCACCTGGTCCACCGAGACACCCTTTTTCATCAGCTGCAGCAGCCGGTCGGAGGCCACCTCCAGCCCGCCCGAGACGGCAATGCAACCGCTGTCGGCCAGCAGCTCGCACAGCTCCGGCGTGAACGACTTTTCGAAACGGATGTTGCCCCACCAGGAGATGCTGCTGTTGCGCGCGATCAGCTCCTGCGCCAACGCCTTGAGCGCCTTGGGCGGCGCGGCCTCGTCAACAAAATGAAAGCCGGTCTGCCCGGTTTCCTGCACGATCGCGTCAATGCGGTCGGCCAGCACGGCGGCGCTGGCGCCTTCGTAGCGGCTGATGTAGTCCAGGCTCACGTCGCAGAAGCTGCACTTCTTCCAGTAGCAGCCGTGCGCCACGGTGAGCTTGTTCCAGCGCCCGTCGCTCCACAGCCGGTGCATGGGGTTGAGCATGTCCAGCAGCGAGAGGTATTTGTCCAGCGGCAGGCCGTCCCAGGTCGGTGTGCCAACCTCGGCAAAGGCAATGTCGGGCTCCTGCCAGTTCACATACCGCACCGCGCCGCCCTGGTCGTTCTCTTCGCGCACAAAGGTGCGCACCAGGCGCTGGCGTGAGCGCTGGCCCTGCAGGTGCTCCAGCAGCGCCAGCAGCGGGCGCTCGCCGCCATCGAGCGTGACGAAGTCGAAATAGTCGAACACACGCGGCTCCGCCAAGTCGCGCAGCTCGGTGTTGACGAAACCACCGCCCAGCACGGTGACGATCTGCGGGTGCTGCGCCTTGAGGGTCTGCGCAATGCGGAAGGCCGCATACACCGCCCCCGGGAAC
>CAZJKR010000129.1:1774-5150 GCA_964546615.1 uncultured Curvibacter sp. | reverse complement strand
CGCTCGATGGCCTGCCGCGTCAGGGCCGCCAGCGTGGTGTCCACCAGGTTGGGCGACACCTCGGCATGCGCCAGCGCGGCGGCCAGCGGCTCGAAGCTCGGCTGGCTGCCGGCCAGCGATTCAGCGTAACGCACAAATTCAAACCGCGGGTCCACCGCGTCGCGCAGTACGTCGGCCAGGTCGTTCAGGTAGAGCGTGGTCAGGTGCTTGGCGCGGTCCTGCAAGCCCAGGGCGCCAAAGGCCCAGCCCAGCGGGTCGCCGCCTTCCTCGTCCACATAGACATCGAGCGCGGCAAAGCGCGGCCCCTCGGGCAGAAAGTGGCGGCCGACAATGCGGTGCGCCAGCGTCGGGTCGCGCCCCTGCAGGAAGGCGATGGTGGGCGCAATGGTGGCCAGATAACGCTCATGCTGCCCCAGAAAGGACTGCACCGCCGCGCTGTGCTGCCGCACCGGCAGCGCCTGTACCACCTGCAGCACCTCGCGCAGGCCCTCGGGCGAGAGCAGGCGCAGCACCAGCGCCAGCGCCAGGTCTTCCTGCACGGCCGTGATGCCGCGTGAACGCAGAAAACCCGTCAGGTAGGCGGTGGACGGGTAGGGCGTGTTGAGCTGCGTCATCGGCGGGATGACGGACAGGACGCGGAGGGACGGAGCGGACATGAATCAGGCGGGCAGGGCGGAGCCTGATTATCGGCGCCCCATCATGCGGCGCGCCGACACAATGACCCGCCCTGCAGCGACGCGCTATTGCAAGTGGTCGGCCGGCCCGGCGGATGAGCGCAACAGCAAGGCAAACAGCTCGTTGCGAAAATGGATGCCCAGGCGGGCAAAGGCGCGGTTGCGGTAGGTCTTGACGCTGGGCAGGCTCAACCCCAGGTCGCTGGCAATGCCGTCCTGCGTCATGCCGGTCAGCAGCCGGGCGCAGACATCCCGCTCACGCGGCGTCAATGCCGGGTAAAGCTGGCGCAGGCGCTGCTGCCAGGCCGCGATCGGGTCGGCGGCCTGCGGCGGGCCGGCCAAGGCGATGTGCTTCTTGGCCAGGGCCAGCAGCGCCGGCGCCATGTCGGCAAAACCGGCCAGCTGCTGCTCGCTGAACGGCCGCTGGTGCTGGTGACGGTAGAAGTTCAGCGCCAAGAGCGACGCGCCGGTCTGCTGCACCACCGACACCCGTTCCGCCACGCCATGCGCCTCGTACACCCGGGCGCGGTGCTGCACCGGCACCTCTTGCGCCGTGATGTGGCACAGCAGGGGCGTGCTGTCGCCGGCGCGCTCGTCCACCAGCGTCTGGTCGCTCAGATAGGGGCCGGAGAGGTAGGCGCGCCAGCAGTCGCGCGTGGTGTCCGGCACGCCGAAGCTGCCCGACATGAAAAGCTGCGGCACGCAACTGCGGCCGGTCTGGTAGATCGAGAACGACGCGGCCGGCACCACCGGGTTCAGCCCCTCCAGCAAGGCCGACGTGAAGCGGGGCTGGCCCAGCTGGCCGATCAGGTCCGCCAGCACGTGCGCATAGCGGCCCGTGCTGCTGGTGCTGACGGCAGGCGTCCATTTCCTCATCGCTTGTCTCTCTCGTTTTTTGTCATCTTAAGGGATGACAACCGTCCGCGTCGACCCGTCATATGCTGCCGCCATGCTGAACCTGCCTCAACCCGCGCTGGAATTTTTTGCCGACCTGTCCGTCACGGTGGACAAACCGCAGGAGGTCGGCCAGACCGTGCACGGCATGCGCCGCCTGATTCCGATCCTGGGCGGACAGGCGCAAGGCCAGGGCTGGACGGCGCGTGTGCTGCCCGGCGGCGCCGACTTCCAGCTCATCGTCACCCCGCGCCTGGCCGAACTGGACGCCCGCTACGTGCTGGAGACCGATGCCGGCGACCTGATCTTCGTGCAGAACCGGGCCGTGCGTGTGGCGCCGCCGGAGCTCACCGCCCGGCTCATCCGCGGCGAGCCGGTGGACCCGCAGCTGATCTATTTCCGTTGTTGCCCGAGTTTTGAAACCGCTTCGCCCGCACTGGGCTGGATCAACGAGCGCCTGTTCATCGGCACCGGCGCGCGGCACCCGGACCGCGTCGAGATGAAGCTGTTTGCCGTGGCGTGAGCCCGGCGGCCTCCCTACCGACACCACCCCATTTTCATAACAACGCAGGAGACCAACCCATGAAGACCACCCTCACCCCCACCACCCGCCGTGCCGTGCTCGCCGCAGCCGCCTTGCTGGCCTGCGCCGCCGCACCCGTGGTCCAGGCGCAAGCGGCCTACCCGGCGCGACCGGTGCGCATCATCGTCGGCTTCCCGGCCGGCACCGGCCCGGACATCGTGGCCCGCCTGCTGGCGCAAAAGCTGTCCGAGGGCTGGGGCAACCTGGGCGTGATCGTCGACAACAAACCCGGTGCCGGCGGCCTGATCGCCGCCAGCGAAGCCGCGCGCGCCACACCCGACGGCTACACCCTGATGCTGGGCGAAACCGGCCAGCTCAGCATTGCCCCCAGCAGCTACACCAAGCTGCCCTACAACCCGGCCACGGACTTCGCGCCGGTGAGCCAGGTGGTGAGCGCGGACTTCGCGCTGCTGGTCAACCCGCAGAAGGTACCGGCGAAAAACGTGAAGGAATTCGTCAGCTGGACGCAGCAGCAGAAGGGCCTGTTCATGGCCACCTTCGGTGCCGGCACGCCGGGCCACTTCGGCGCCTTCATGTTCGGCGAGGCGGTCAAGCTCAAGCCCGAAGCCGTGCACTACAAGAGCACGGCCGACGCGCTGGGCGGCCTCTTCAGCGGTGACGTGCAGGGCGTATTTGCCAGCGTGGGCCTGGCCGCGCCCAACGTCAAGGCCGGCAAGCTGGTGGCGCTGGGCACCACCGGCGCCACGCGCGCCGCCGCCTTGCCCGATGTGCCCACCATCAAGGAACAGGGTTACCCCACGCTGGAGTTCAGCTCCTGGTTCGGCATCGTGGCCCCGGCCAAGACGCCCAATGACATCCTGGTCAAGCTCAGTGCCGACATTCAAGCGGCCATGAAGGCCCCGGACGCCAAGGCCAAGATGGAAGAGGCGGGCTTTCGCGTCACCGGCACCGACCGCGAGACGTTCGCCCGCATCATCGCTGCCGACACCATCACCTGGGGCAAGGCGGTGGCAGCCACCGGCTTCAAGGCCGACTGAGCAGACGCCCCAGCCGGTCCGTGACCGGCTCAGGGCGGATTCACCTCATGGCGTGACATGATGCGCCCGCGCCCGGCCACCAGGTACTCGGAATAACCGGCCAGCCCGAGCAGCAAACGCAGCAGGGCACTGCCGGCGAGCCACCCCGCCCGCGCCAGGTCGTGCAGCGGCTGCATCACCGCCTCGTTCCAGCGCGTGCGGGGCAGACGCCAGGTGACAACGGCGGG
>CAZJKR010000129.1:0-1764 GCA_964546615.1 uncultured Curvibacter sp. | reverse complement strand
CACTCGAACTGGAGCGGCGCCGGGTCGAGCGACTCGATCACCAGGTGCTGGCCGGCACGCACCGGCAGTTGCTGCCCGGCCTGCAGGAAGTGATCTCCCGACTCATTGCTGTGCCCGTGCGGGCGCTCGTTCAGCGTGATCCACGCCCGTCCCTGGGTGATGCGCAGCACCCCATGGGAGCGCAAGCGCAGCCCGAACACCCGGCCGGGCGCCAGCCTCCAGCAACCCGCTAGCCCGGCAGCGCGGATGGATTGATGCAACTTCTGGTCACACGGAGACAGCATGACAGGCTCCCTGAGCGGTATTTGGCATTGAATCATCAGCAAATTCCGCTTGGCCGTCTAATGAAATCCGGTTAGGGTATTGATTCCATAAACGCATCAATCTGCAAACCCGACACCGTCCCTGCGCCATGCCCCAGCCCGACCTCGCCTTGCGCACCCGGCCCATTGCCGCCGGCCATCTGCGTGCTTTCGCCGCCGTGGCGCGGCACCTGAACTTTCGCGCCGCGGCGGAAGAGCTGGCGCTGACGCAAAGCGCGGTGAGCCGGCAGATCCAGGCACTGGAAGACGAGGTTGGCGTCAGCCTCTTCCTGCGCCACACGCGCGCGGTGGAACTCACCGGCGCCGGCGCACAGTTGCTGCAGGCGGTGCTGCCCTCGCTGGAGCGCCTGGACAGCGCGGTGCGGCAGATCCGCCGCAGCGCCGGGCGCAAGAGCGTGGCCATCAGCACCTGGGCCTCGTTCGCCTCCATGTGGCTCATCCCGCGGCTGGAAGCCTTCCAGAGCCTGCACCCTGACATCGACATCCGCATCGACGCCTCCGATGCGCTGGTGGACCTGGACACCGCCGACATCGACCTCGTGCTGCGCTACACCCAGCCCGACAACGTGCCGCCGCACGCGGTGCACCTGTTCGACGAACAGCTCACGCCGGTGGTCAGCCCCTGGCTGCTGAAGAACCATGCGCTGGCGCGTGGCGAGGACCTGGCCCGCTTCACGCTGATCGAAGCCAACGAGGCGCAGCACAGCCAGCCCATGGCCTGGCTGACCTGGCGCAACTGGCTCCATGTGCACCGCCTGAAGAAGCTGGAGCCCAAGCGCTGGCTCTACTTCGGCTACGCCTACCAGATCGCCCAGGCCGCCCTGGCCGGCCAGGGCGTGGCGCTGATGCGCATGCCGCTGGTGGCCGACAGCCTGGCCAGTGGCGACCTGGTGGAAGTGCTGCCCGGCATGCGCCTGGGCTCGCCCATGAGCTACTGGCTCATCGTCGCCCCGCACAGCCAGGCCCGGCCGGAGGTGCAGGCGTTCTGCGACTGGCTGGCAGCGCAGGCGGCGGGGACGCGACGGGCCATCGGGGAAGACTGTTAAGTGCGGTAGCGAACAGACGTGCGCGACCGCACGCCCTATCGTGAGCCTATTGGTACCGGACAGCGAACCGGTTTGCCATGCGGTGCATTGCCTTGCGGCAACGCCCGCCCAACTCCAACACAGGGAAATCCGCATGAAAACCATCCAACGCTTCTTCACGCTGCTGCTTGCTGCCGCAGCCCTGACATCCCTCGTAGCGTGCTCCTCCACGCCGACGCAGGAAAGTACCGGCCAGTACGTGGACGACACCGCGATCACCGCCAAGGTGAAAGCCGCCATCTTCAACGAACCCACCTTGAAATCGGCGGAAATCAATGTCGAAACCTTCAAGGGCGTGGTCCAGTTGAGCGGATTTGTGAGCACCCATGCCGATATTCAGAAAGCGGTGGCCATCA
>CAZJKR010000128.1:8813-9108 GCA_964546615.1 uncultured Curvibacter sp. | reverse complement strand
CTGCTGCGCCGCCTGCGCTCGCTGCCGCAGCCGCCCGCCCTGCCCGCCGCACCGGCGCTGCCGCACGAACAGGTCCAGGCCGCCGAACTCGGCCTGGACCCGCAAGCCCCCGCCTGGGCCGCGCTGCACGCGCAGCAGCTGGGCCTGGCGGCCGCGGCCGATGCCGCCTGGGCCTTTGTCACGCCCTGCCACTGGCAGGTCGGGCAGGCACAGGTGACGCTGCTGGCACCGGAAGAACTGGCTCTGGCGGAAGACGAATCGCGCGCGCTGCTGGCGGCCATGCAGCCCTTCTTTG
>CAZJKR010000128.1:0-8803 GCA_964546615.1 uncultured Curvibacter sp. | reverse complement strand
CACCTTGCTGTACGACACGACAACACGTTGGCTGGCGCGCGGCGAGGTGTTCCGCGGCCTGGCCAGTGCGGCACTGGCGCGCGCCGTGGGGCGCGACGTGGCCCCGTGGCTGCCAGCCTCGCCGCTGCTGCGCCGGCTGCAGAACGAGATGCAGATGCTGCTCTACACCCATGCCGTCAACGAGGCACGCAGTACGCGGCGCGCGCTGGCGGTGAATTCCTTCTGGCTCAGCGGCAGCGGCGCGCTGCCCGCGACCCTGGTCACGCCGTCGCGTCCGCTGGTGCTGGCATCCGGTCTGCAGAACGCAGCCCTGCGCGGCGACTGGGTGGCCTGGGGCCGCGCCTGGGAGGCGCTGGACGCGAACGAGATCGCCGCCCTGCACAGGGTGCTGGACGCCGGCACCCCCGAGGTGCAGCTGACCCTGTGCAGTGAACAGCGCCACCTCAGCTACACCCCGGCCCGGCCTGGCCTGCGCCAGCGCATTACGAACCTTTTTGGCACTTCGCCCTTATCTGAATTGCCCGACAAGCTATGAAAATAATAGCAAGAGAGATCCCCCCGCGCGCCGCCTGGGCGCTGGAACAGGCCGGCGTGCACCCGCTGCTGGCCCGCCTGTACGCCGCCCGCGGCGTGGCTGCCAAGGACGAGTTGGACGACGGCCTGGCCCGGCTGCTGCCGCCCGCCGCCATGAAGGGCGCACAGGAAGCCGCGGTGCTGCTGGCCGATGCCATGGCCCAGGACAAGACGCTGTGCATCGTGGCCGACTACGACTGCGACGGCGCCACCGCCTGCGCCGTAGCGGTGCGCGGGCTGCGCCTGCTGGGCGCCAGGCACGTGCACTACCTGGTGCCCGATCGCGTGGTCGACGGCTACGGCCTCACGGCGCCGATTGCCCAACGCGTCAAGGCCAGCGGCGCCGACGTGCTGATCACGGTGGACAACGGCATCGCCAGCGTGGACGGGGTGCGCGTGGCGCGCGAGCTGGGCCTGCAGGTGCTGGTGACGGATCACCACCTGCCCGGCCCCGAGCTTCCAGACGCCGAGGTGATCGTCAACCCGAACCAGCCGGGTTGCACGTTTGAGAGCAAATCCATCGCCGGCGTCGGTGTGATGTTCTACGTGCTGCTGGCGCTGCGTGCCGAGTTGCGCCAGCGGGGCATCTTCGATGCTGCCAGTCAACCGAAACTCGATGCCCTGCTGCCGCTGGTGGCGCTGGGCACGGTGGCCGACGTGGTCAAGCTCGACGCCAACAACCGCCGCCTGGTGGCGCAGGGCTTGAAGCGCGTGCGCGCCGGTGCGCTGCCGCCGGGCATGGCGGCACTGTTCGAGGTCGCTGGCCGAAAGGCGGCCGCTGCCACCACCTTCGACTTCGGCTTTGCGCTCGGGCCGCGCATCAACGCCGCCGGCCGCCTGTCGGACATGACGCTGGGCATCGAATGCCTGCTGAGCGACGACCCGGCACGCGCCGAGGAACTGGCGCGCACGCTGGACGGCATCAACCGCGAGCGGCGCGAGATCGAAGGCGAAATGCGCGAGCAGGCTTTCGACATTGCCGAGTCGCTGTTCGACGAAGGCGAGGCGCCGCCGCCGGCGATCTGCGTCTTCGACCCCGACTTCCACGAAGGCGTGGTCGGCATCGTGGCCTCGCGCATCAAGGACAAGCTGCACCGGCCGACCTTCGTCTTTGCCGCCAGCCAGGCGCCGGGCAAGGAGCACGAGCTCAAGGGCTCGGGCCGCTCCATCCCGGGCTTTCACCTGCGCGATGCGCTGGACCTGGTGGCCAAGCGCTACCCCGGTGTGCTGCTGCGCTTCGGCGGCCACGCCATGGCGGCCGGCTGCACCATTTCGGAGGAGCATCTTGACGCCTTCGAGCAGGGTCTGAACGAAGTGGCGCAGGAGTGGCTGGACGCCGCCACGCTGACGCGACGGCTGGAAACCGATGGTGCGCTGCCGTCCGAGTACCGCCGTGCCGAGATGGTGGATGTGCTGCACCGCGAGGTCTGGGGCCAGGGCTTTGCGCCGCCGACCTTCAGCGAAGAGGTGGAAATCCTCTCGCAACGGCTGGTGGGCGAGAAGCATCTGGCATTGAAGCTCAAGCACCAGGGCCAGCCGGTGGACGGCATCTGGTTCGGCCACACCGAACCGCTGCCCAGCCGCGTGCTGCTGGCTTTCCGGCTCGACGCCGACGAGTGGCAGGGTGTGCGCCGGGTGCGCTTTCTGGTCGAGGGCGCCCAGACCTGAACGTCTGAACGTCAGGCCGCGGCAATGCGGTTGCGGCCCTCGGCCTTGGCCTTGTAAAGCGCCTGGTCGGCGCGCGCCAGCAGCGGGTCGACCTGGTACTCGTCGGGGCGGTTGGTAGTCACGCCGATGCTGACCGTGATGGCCGGCATGCCATTGCCGCTGGCCTCGACGCGGGCGCGGATGCGCTCGGCCACGGACAGTGCCTGTTCCTCGTTCGTCTCCGGCAGCAGCACGACGAACTCCTCGCCGCCGAAACGGCCGAGTCCATCGGGCCGACGCAGCAAGGGCTGGATGCGCGCGACGAAGTCGATCAGCACGCGATCGCCCATCTGGTGGCCATGGGTGTCGTTGATGTGCTTGAAGTGATCGATGTCCAGCATCAGCAGCGCCATCGGGCTCCCATGACGACGGCAGCGCTCCAGTTCCTGTTCGCACGCGGCGATGAAGGAGCGCCGCGTCAGGGCATTGGTCAGCGAGTCGTGGGAGGCGGAATGCTCCAGTTCCTCGCGCAGGCGGTCGCTGGCCATCAGGATCAGTCCCATGCCCAGCGCCACCGTGCTCAGGGCGTTGACCACGATGTAGATGGTCTGGATGCGGGACGGATCGAGCAGACTCTCCCCCGGCAGCGGCAGCCAGGCGGAGAAGAAACGCAACAGCAGCACGCCCGCATGCATCAGCACGATGGTGGTGAAGCGGGTCGCGAACACCTCGGGCCCGTTGCGCCACACCAGCAGCGCCAGGAACAGCATCATGCCGGACCAGAGCAGCGAGACGGTGATCACCCGCGCCGTGAAACTGGGATCGACCAGGGTGTACCAGGCCAGGATGGGCGTGACCGCAACCACTGCTGCAATCCAGAACCGCCAGGAAGACTTCAGGCCGAAGAAGCGTTCGGTCCCGGAGATGAACAGGGACAGGCCCAAAAGCAGGATGAAGTTGGCCGCCACCACCGACACGGCATCGGGAATCACGCCGCGGCCGGCAAACAGCAGGGTGGAGAGGAATACCAGCGCCGGGGCCGCCGACCACAACCCGAGGCCGCGGATGGACTTGGGATAACTCAGGCGCAGAAACAGCAGCACCACTGACAGCACCAGCCCCATCACACCGCTGGTCAGGATGATGGTGCGCAAATCCAGGCTGATCATGTCCGAGTCGACTCCTTCGGCCCATGCGGATGGGCTGTTGTTCTTGTGCTGACAGCTGGCCGCGAACGCTGCCCGTCGGCGGGCCGGCGCGGCTTCAACCGCGCCGCCATTGTGCCACCGGGCAAGGCCTAGAATAGTCCAGTGCCCTCCATTCTCAACGCCGATCTCCATTGCCATTCCGTCGTCTCCGACGGCACGCTCACGCCCGAAGCCCTGGCGGCCCGCGCCGCTGCCAACGGCGTCGAACTGTGGGCCCTGACCGACCATGACGAGATCGGCGGCCAGCACCGCGCCGCCGCCGCCGCGCAGGCCCAGGGCATGAAGTACCTCACCGGCACCGAGATCTCCATCACCTTTGCCGGGCACACGGTGCACATCGTCGGCCTGGGCTTCGACCCGGACGATACCGCCATGGTCGAAGGGCTGCGCCGCACGCGCGGCGGCCGTGGCCAGCGCGCGATGGAGATGTCCGACGGGCTGGCCGCCGTGGGTATCCGCGGCGCCTACGAAGGCGCCTTGAAGTACGTCAGCAACCCGGAGCTGATCTCGCGCACCCACTTCGCCCGCTTCCTGGTGGAGACCGGGGTGTGCCGCGACACCAGCGAGGTGTTCCGCAAGTACCTGACCGAAGGCAAACCGGGTTTCGTGCCGCACCGCTGGGCCACGCTGCGCGAGGCGGTGGGCTGGATCGTGGCCGCAGGCGGTGCGGCCGTGATCGCCCACCCGGCACGCTACAGCCTCAGCGCCAACGAGGAATACGCGCTGTTCTCCGAGTTCAAGGCCCACGGGGGTCAGGCGGTGGAAGTGGTCACCGGCAGCCACAGTGCGGCCGAGGCGCTGCAGTACGCCGACATGGCGCGCGAGTTCGGTCTGGCCGCTTCGCGCGGCAGCGACTTCCACAGCCCCGACGAATCGCACACCGACCTGGGTGCCCTGCCGCTGCTGCCCGGCACGCTGACACCGGTATGGGAGTTGCTGGCGGATCGCATGCTGTGAACCGGCCGCAGACCCTCGTCGGCATGGCCCTGGCGCTGACCGCGCTGGCCTGTTTTGCCACGCTGGACACCACCACCAAGTACGTCACCCTCAGCGTGCCACTGCTGCTGGCCCTGTGGTTCCGCTACGTCTTCCAGGCCGTGGTCACCACCGCCATCATGCTGCCGCAGCGCGGGCGTGCCCTGCTGCGCACGCAACACCTGGGACTGCAGTGCCTGCGCGGCGCGCTGCTGTTCGTCACCAGCCTGTTCACCTTCCTGAGCGTCAAGTACATGCCGGTGGGCGAGTTCACCGCCATTGCCATGATCACGCCGCTGGCGGTCACCCTGCTGGCCGCCACCTGGCTGGGCGAACACGTCTCGCGCCGGCGCTGGCTTCTCGTGGCCGGCGGCTTTGCCGGCACGCTGTTCATCATCCGCCCCGGCTCCGACCTGTTCGGCTGGCACACGTTCTTGCCGCTGGTGATGGTGGCCAGCTACTCGGCGTTCCAGATCCTGACCAGCCGCATGGTGAAGACCGAAGACGCGGTCACCATGCACGTCTACACCGGCTGGGTCGGCACCCTGCTGGGTTCGCTGACCCTGCCCTTCGTCTGGACCGTGCCGCAGCAGGCCGCCCAGTGGGCCGGCCTGCTGCTGATGGGTGCCATGGGCACCATCGGCCACTTCCTGCTGATCCTGGCCTACCGCCGTGCCGCTGCGGCCACGCTGACGCCGCTGCTTTATGCCCAGATCGCCTTTGCCATGCTGGGCGGCTGGATCGTGTTCAACCACATGCCCGACCACTGGTCGCTGCTGGGCATGGCCATGATCGCCTTCTGCGGCGCCGCCAGCGCCTGGCTGGCCATGCGCGAAAGCCGCCTGCGGCTCGAACCCCTGGAGGTCTGATGGCTCAGTATTTCGAAGTTCACCCCGACAACCCGCAGCTGCGCCTGCTCAAGCAGGCCGCCGGCCTGCTCGACAAGGGCGGCGTGCTGGCGGTGCCCACCGACTCCAGCTACGCGCTGGTCTGCCACCTCGACGACAAGGCCGCGGCGGACCGCCTGCGCAGCATCCGCGGCGTGGATGACAAGCACCACCTGACCCTGCTGTGCCGGAGCTTGAGCGATCTGGCCAACTACGCGCGCGTGGACAACCGGCAGTACCGGCTACTGAAGGCCGCCACACCCGGGCCCTACACCTTCATCCTGGAAGCCACCAAGGAAGTGCCGCGTCGCGTCAGCCACCCTTCGCGCAAGACCATCGGCCTGCGCGTGCCAGAGCACCCGGTGCTGCAGGCCCTGCTGGCCCTGTACAGCGGTCCGCTGCTGGCAACCACGCTGATCCCGGCCGACGACACCGAGCCGCTCAACGACGCGCAGGAGATCCGCGCCCGCTACGAGCACCAGATCGCCGCCGTCATCGATGCCGGCGCCTGCCCGCTGGAGCCGACCACGGTGGTGGACCTCAGCAGCGGCGAACCCGAGCTGCTGCGCCAGGGCCGCGGCGACCCGGCAGCGCTCGGACTCTAGCCTTGCACCGCTCGCCAAGAACCCGTCGAAGGGTTGGCTTCGCGGGCTCAGCCTGAACGGACAGGACCTCGCACTCTGAGACAATGGCCCCGTGGATATCGCCAACCTGATTCAAACCGTCCTCATCTACGCCTTGCCGGTGCTGTTCGCCATCACCGTGCACGAGGCCGCGCACGGATATGCCGCGCGCCACTTCGGTGACAACACCGCCTGGATGATGGGGCGCATCACGCTCAACCCGATCAAGCACATCGACCCGGTGGGCACCATCCTGATGCCGCTGCTGCTGTATTTCGCCACCTCGGGCGCCTTCCTGTTCGGCTACGCCAAGCCGGTTCCGGTGCGTTTTGACCTGCTGCGGCACCCCAAGCGCGACATGGTCTGGGTGGCGCTGGCCGGCCCCGGCGCCAATCTGCTGCAAGCCCTGCTGTGGGGCGCCCTGATGTACCTCCTGCTCGGACTGGACGTCAGTGAGCGCTTCTTCCTCGAGATGTGCAAGGCCGGCGTGCTGGTAAATGTGGTGATGTTCGCCTTCAACCTGTTTCCACTGCCGCCGCTCGATGGCGGCCGCATCCTGGTCGGCCTGCTGCCCTGGCGCCAGGCTGCTGCGCTGTCGCGCATCGAACCCTGGGGCTTTTTCATCGTCATGGCGCTGGTGATCGCCGGCGTCATCAGCACCTTGTGGATGCGGCCGGTCATGACCCTGACCTACGGCCTGCTCGACCTGCTGCTCACGCCGCTCTCGTTCCTGATCCGCTAACGCCCAACCTTTTCGTTTCGTCATGAGTCCCATCCGCGTCCTCACCGGCATCACCACCTCGGGCACGCCGCACCTGGGCAACTATGTCGGCGCCATCCGCCCGGCCATCCAGGCCAGCCGCGCCGCCGGGGTGGAAAGCTTCTACTTCCTGGCCGACTACCACGCCCTCATCAAGATCGACGAGCCGGCCCGCATCCAGCGCTCCACGTTGGAAATCGCCGCCAGCTGGATCGCCTGCGGCCTCGACCCGGAACGCGTCACCTTCTATCGCCAGTCCGACATCCCCGAAATTCCCGAGCTGACCTGGTTCCTCACCTGCGTCTGCGGCAAGGGCCTGCTCAACCGCGCCCACGCCTACAAGGCGGCAGTGGACAAGAACACACTGGCGCAGATCGACCCGGATGCCGACGTCACCGCCGGCCTCTTCATGTACCCGGTGCTGATGGCCGCCGACATCCTGATGTTCAACGCCCACCGCGTACCGGTCGGGCGCGACCAGATCCAGCACATCGAGATGGCGCGCGACATGGCCGCCAGCTTCAACCACCGCTATGGCGAGCACTTCGTGCTGCCCGAGGCGCAGATCGAGGAAACCGTGGCCACCCTGCCCGGCCTGGACGGGCGCAAGATGAGCAAGAGCTACGACAACACCATCCCGCTCTTCGCCCCGCGTGAGCAGCTCAAGAAGCTGATCGCCGGTATCAAGACCGATTCGCGCGCACCGGGCGAACCGAAGGAAACCGAAGGCTCGGCCCTGTTCCAGATCTACCAGGCCTTCGCGACGCCGACCGAAACCGCCGCCTTGCGCCAGGCCTATGCCGACGGCATCGCCTGGGCCGACGCCAAGCAGGTGCTGTTCGAACGCATCGACCACGAGATCGCCCCCATGCGCGAGGCCTACGAAGCCCTGATGCGCCACCCGGAGCAGTTGGAAACCATGCTGCTGGCCGGCGCCGCCAAGGCCCGCAAGATCGCCACGCCGTTCACCGTCAAGCTGCGCCATGCGGTCGGCCTGCGCGACCTGCGCAGCCAGGACGCCGGCAAGCAAGAGAAGAAGGACAAGGCGGCGCTGCCGAGCTTCAAGCAGTACCGCGAGAGCGATGGCCAGTTCTATTTCAAGTTTGTCGATGCGCAGGGCAAGCTGCTGCTGCAAAGCGCCGGTTATGCGTCGCCGAAAGACGCCGGCCAGACCATCCGCACCTTGCAGCAGGAGGCCGACGCGCTGGCCCGGCTGCAACTGGCCGCCGCCGAGGGCGCCAGCCTGGCCGAAGTGGCCGCCGCCCTGCAGCAACTGCGTGAGGCCGCCTGAGGGCAACGACGCTGCTACAATAGCGGTCTTTCGAGACACCCCGGAGAGGTGGCAGAGTGGTCGAATGTACCTGACTCGAAATCAGGCGTAGGGGCGACCCTACCGAGGGTTCGAATCCCTCCCTCTCCGCCAGAAACGCCAAAAATACGGGCCACTTGTGATCAGGTGGCCCGTTTTTCATGGTGCGCCCCGGTCCGCACGACGGGGCTGCTGTAAGGTTCGTGGCCAACAATCCCTCGACGCTCATTCGCCCGACCATGCCCATGCTCACCACCCAGGACAAGACCCGCATCGACGACACGCGCATCGCGTGTGTGCGCCCGCTCATGACCCCGGCCCTGCTTGAAGAGCGCCTGCCGGCCACCGAGCAGCAGCTGGCGCTAGTAGAGCGTTCGCGCCAGGACATCTCGGCCGTGCTGCAGGGCCGTGACGACCGCCTGCTGGTGGTGGTGGGCCCCTGTTCCATCCACGACCACGACCAGGCGCTGGAGTACGCGCGCCGCCTGAAGCAAGAGGCTGACCAGCACGCAGCGGACCTGCTGGTGGTGATGCGCGTCTATTTCGAAAAACCGCGCACGACGGTGGGCTGGAAGGGCTACATCAACGACCCACACCTCGACGGCAGCTTTGCCATGAACGAGGGCCTGGAGATGGCGCGCCGGCTGCTGCTCGACATCACCGACATCGGCCTGCCGGTGGGCACCGAGTTTCTCGATCTGCTGAGCCCGCAGTTCATCAGCGATCTGGTGAGCTGGGGCGCCATCGGCGCGCGCACCACCGAAAGCCAGAGCCACCGCCAGCTCGCCAGCGGCCTGTCGTGCCCGGTGGGCTTCAAGAAC
>CAZJKR010000127.1:0-9224 GCA_964546615.1 uncultured Curvibacter sp. | reverse complement strand
TGAAAAACCCGGTACGGATGGCATACAGCGAGTTGAATTTCTCGCCGTTGCGGAACAGCGAGGTACCGCGCTTGATCTTGCGACGGTTGGCGACCACGTTGTCGAGACGCTCGATTTCTTCCGGGCTCAACCCCAGCGGCATGCAGAGTTCACGCAGATTGCAATTGGAGCAGGCGACTTTGATCGTTTGCGGATTCATGCGCTGTATTTTGACATCAGTCATGGGGTCCTCCTCTTCGCCTTCCCGGATCACAAGGTGTACCTTACCAGTTTTTGATGCATATCAAGGAGGAAATTGTGCATTCCGGGCACAGTTCCCAGCTAGCCAAGGACCCTGCATGAACGCCGAAACTGTCGAGCCCGTTTCTCCTGAACTGCTACGTCGGTATGATGTGGCCGGGCCGCGTTACACCTCCTACCCGACGGCGGACCGTTTTGTGGAAGCCTTTACGGCCGACGACTACGCCCAGGCACTGCAACAGCGCCGTTCCGGCGCCGCTGCGCTGGTACTGCCGCTGTCCCTTTACGTTCACATTCCTTTTTGCGAATCGCTGTGCTACTACTGCGCCTGCAACAAGATCATCACCAAGCACCATGAGCGCGCGGCCGAGTACCTGCGCTACCTGAGCCGGGAGGTGGATCTGCATACCGCTGAGCTCGGACTGGGGCAGAGTGTGTCGCAGTTGCACTTGGGGGGCGGGTCGCCGACCTTCCTCAGTGACGACGAGTTGCACCAGCTCATGGCCATGCTGAGACGCAGCTTCAGCCTCGCCCCGGGGGGCGAGTATTCAATCGAGGTCGACCCGCGCACCATCGATGCCCGGCGGCTCGATACGCTGGCCGAGCTTGGCTTCAACCGTCTGAGTTTCGGGGTGCAGGACTTCGACCCCGCCGTGCAGAAGGCGGTGCATCGCGTGCAGCCGGCAGAGCAGGTGTTCGCCTTGGTGGAGGCGGCGCGCCAGCGTGGCTTCGAATCCATCAATGTGGACCTGATCTATGGCTTGCCGCAGCAGACGCCGGAGTCTTTCGAGCGCACTCTGAGGCAGATCAACGATCTGCGGCCGGACAGGATCGCGTTGTATGCCTACGCCCATCTGCCGGAGCGTTTCAAACCGCAGCGTCGTATCGCCACGGCCGAATTGCCCGGTGCCGTCGCCAAGCTGTCCATGCTGTCCAATGCCTTGGCGCGCTTCATGGAAGCCGGTTATGTCTACGTCGGCATGGACCACTTCGCCTTGCCGAGCGACCCGTTGGCCGTGGCCAAGCGCCAGGGACGTCTGCACCGCAACTTTCAGGGGTACAGCACCCAGCCCGATTGCGACCTGATTGCCCTCGGCGTTTCATCCATTGGGCGCATTGGTGCGACCTACAGCCAGAATGCCAAGACGCTGGAAGAGTATTACGACGCGATCGACCATGGCCGTTTCGCCGTGGTGCGCGGCTTGGCTCTGTCGCGCGACGATCTGGTGCGTCGTGCCGTCATCATGGCACTGATGTGCCAGGGGCAGGTGCTGTTCGAGTCCATCAACCTGGCCTACCTGATCGACTTCCGGAGTTATTTCGCCCCTGAGTTGGAAACTTTGCAGCAACTGGCCGAAGAAGGCCTGGTCACGCTGGACGACAGCGGGATCCAGGTCACGGCCAATGGCTGGTTCTTCGTGCGTGCCGTGGCCATGGTGTTCGACCGCTATCTGCAGGCTGATCGCAATCGTGCCCGTTTCTCCAAGATCATCTGATACCGCATAGACTCGGGCGCATGCAAACCACCTTGGCCGTCACGGCCTTGCTCATGGGCTTGGCTGGCGGGCCACACTGCATTGCGATGTGCGGCGTTGCCTGCGCCGGCATCGGCCAGGCCGCGGGGCCGCACAAAAACAGCGCCATGTGGACCTTCCAGGCTGGCCGCGTCATCGGCTATGCGGCGCTCGGTGCGCTGGCCGCCGCTTCGATCCAGGGTCTGGGCTGGCTTACCATCCAGTCTGCTGCCTTGCGGCCGGTCTGGAGCCTGTTCCATGTCGCGGCCATGTTGCTCGGCATGCTGCTGGTATGGAAGGCGCAGCAGCCGGTCTGGCTGGAGAACGCCGGGCGCAAGGTCTGGGCCGGTGCACGCGCGCTGGCAGCGGGTCGGGGGCGTGGTGCTCCCTTGGTGATCGGCATGCTGTGGACTTTTCTGCCCTGTGGCTTGTTGTATTCGGCTCTGCTGGTGGCCGCCATGACCAGCCATGCACTGGAGGGCGCGGCAGTGATGGCCCTTTTCGCCGCGGGAACCAGCGTTTCCATGATGGCCGGCCCCTGGCTCTGGCTGCGCTTGCGGGGCCAACCGGGGGTGGGGGATTGGGGGGTTCGCCTGGCCGGGCTGGCGCTGGCGGTCAGTTCGGCCTGGGCCTTGTGGATGGGACTGGCGCACGACGCAGCTCCCTGGTGCGTGACCCCCACGGTTTGAGGGGCAACTGCGGGGCGCTATCATGCGCCCCATGCATTCCCTGCCTGCGTGTGGTGTTGCGGCGAACCTTCCCGCCAATGAAGGCGCGCGGCTGCAGGCCTTGGCTTCCTATTCGGTGCTGGATACCCCGCCCGAGGAGGCATACAACGACCTGGTCCAGCTGGCAGCGCAAGTTTGCGGCGTGCCGGTGGCGCTGATTTCCCTGATCGACGAGCAGCGCCAGTGGTTCAAGGCGCGGGTCGGCATGGAGGTGCCGCAGACGCCGCGTGAACAGGCCTTCTGTGCGCATGCGATTCTGCGACCCGACGACATCCTGGAAGTGCCGGATGCCACGCAAGACCCCCGCTTTGCCGGCAATCCACTGGTGACGGCTGAAGACGGCATCCGCTTCTACGCCGGAGCGCCACTGGTCACACCCACCGGTGCCGCGATCGGGACCTTGTGCATCATCGACCGGGTGCCGCGCCGTCTGACGCCGGCCATGGCCGAAGCCCTGAAGGCGCTGGCACGGCAGGCGGTGCGTCTGTTGGAGCTGCGTCGGGCAATGGCCGAGCTGGAGTCCCTGAACCAGGCGCTGCGCGAGCGGCAGGCGCAATTGGAGGCTACGCAGCGGTGGCTGGACCTGGCCAACCAGGAACTGGCCGAGCAAAGCCTGACCGATGCGCTGACAGGCTTGAAGAACCGCCGCGCCTTCGACCGCTTGCTGGCCGAGGAGGCCGCCCGCGTCGAGCGGGTTCATTCCAGCGTGGCCCTGATCCTGCTGGATATCGACAACTTCAAGCCTTTCAACGACGAGTTCGGCCATGTCAGCGGCGACGAAGCCTTGCGAGAGGTGGCCGATATCCTGCAGGCCCAGGTTCGTCCCTACGACCATGTGGCCCGCTATGGCGGCGAGGAGTTCGCCATCATCCTGCCCGACTGTGACCTGTCGCAGGCCTTGGCCCTGGCCGAACGTGTCCGCAGCGAGATCGAAGGGCATGCCTGGGCGCTGCGCCCGATCACCATCAGCCTGGGCGTTGCAGCCTGCCACTCCGTGCGCGCGAGTACGTCGGTGGTCGAATGTGCCGACAAGGCGCTGTACCAGGCCAAGGAAGGCGGCCGTAACCGCGTCGTCGCGGCCGAAGCCGACCCCGCCGGCTGAATCCCCCTGAACGCCCCGGGCTGGGATAATCACGCCCATGCCCCTGAAGAAGCCCGTCGCGCCTGAACGCTGGCGTCTGTCGGTCGCGCCCATGCTGGACTGGACCGATCGCCATTGCCGCTATTTCCATCGCCTGCTGAGCAAGAACGCCCTGCTGTACACCGAAATGGTGACCACCGGCGCATTGCTGCACGGTGATGTGGCCCGGCATCTGCGATTCAACGCCGAGGAGCACCCGGTGGCGCTGCAGCTCGGTGGCAGCGAGCCGGCCGATCTGGCGCAATGCGCCCGGCTGGGCGAGCAGTGGGGCTACGACGAGATCAACCTGAACTGCGGCTGCCCGAGCGAGCGCGTGCAGCGCGGTGCCTTCGGCGCCTGCCTGATGGCCGAGCCGCAGCTGGTGGCCGACTGCGTCAAGGCCATGGTGGATGCGGTGTCGGTGCCGGTCACGGTGAAGCACCGCATCGGCATCGACCGCGTGGAAAGCTATGGCTTCGTGCGTGACTTCGTCGGCACCGTGGCCGAGGCCGGCTGCAGCGTGTTCATCGTGCATGCGCGCAACGCCTGGCTCCAGGGTTTGAGCCCGAAGGAGAACCGCGACATTCCGCCCCTGCGCTACGAGCTCGTGCACCAGCTCAAGCGCGAGTTCCCGCAGCTCACCATCGTGGTCAACGGCGGCATCCACTCCGACGCACAGGTGGCCGAGCAGCTGCAGCAGCTCGATGGTGTGATGATCGGGCGCGAGGCCTACCACAACCCCTGGTGGCTGGCCTCCTGGGACGAGCGGTATTTTGACGGTGCACCGTGCGCGCTGACACGTGAGGAGGTGGAAGAGCGCATGGTTGCGTACATGCTGCGTGCCCATGCCGAGGATGGTGCCCCCTGGTACGCCATTGCGCGCCACATGCTGGGCCTGCGGCACGGCCTGCCCGGCGCGCGGCGCTGGCGCCAGGTCTGGAGCGATCACCGGCTCAAGCCGCTCGATCCACGGCTGGTGCTGGAACAGGCGGGACGCCGTCCGGCCACCGCCGACGCATCTCTCCAGGCGGGCTGATACCCGGCCCGGCTGGCGACAGCGGGTAGCAGCCGGTGGGCGTGACGCTCAGACGGCGCCGGGTCGGGTCGCCAAGTAGACGGCAAATTCGTCCGCTGGCATCGGGCGGGCGAAGTGGTAGCCCTGGGCCTCATCACAGCCGAACATGCGCAGCTGCTGCAGCAGCTCTGGCGTTTCGACGCCCTCGGCAATGGCCAGCAGGTTCAGGCTGTGCGCCATCCGGATGATGGCATGCACGATGGCTGCATCGTCCGGGTCGGAGGCCAGGTCGCGGATGAAGCTCCGGTCGATCTTGAGCTTGTCGATGTCAAAGCGCTTGAGGTAGGACAGGCTGGAGTAGCCGGTGCCGAAGTCGTCGATGGCCAGCTTCACCCCCAACTGCTTGAGCCGCTGGACCGTGGTGAGCACGCTTTCGACGTTCTGGATCAGGATCGATTCGGTGAGTTCCAGCTCGAGCCGGGCCGGGCTCAGCCCGGACTCCGCCAGTGCCTGCTGGATGGTCTGCTCCACATTGCCGCGCCGGAACTGCACGGCAGACAGATTGACGGCCACCACGAACGAGGGCAGGCCGGCATCTTCCCAGCGTTTGGCCTGCCGGCAGGCCTGCTGGATCACCCATTCGCCGATGGGCACGATCAACCCGCTGTCTTCGGCGATCGGAATGAAGCGCCCAGGGGGCAAGAGGCCGTGATCGGGGTGCTGCCAGCGCAGCAGCGCCTCGGCGCCGACCAGGCGACCGTCGCGCAGGTCGATCTGGGGCTGGAAGTGCAGGGTGAACTCTCCACGCTCCAGTGCCCGGCGCAGACCGCTGCGGATCATCAGATGGTCGGTCGCTTCGGCATGCATGGCTGCATCGAAGAAGCGGTAGGTGTTGCGGCCGACTTCCTTGGCCTGGTACATGGCCATGTCGGCCTTCTTCGCCAGGGACTCGAAATCCTGGCCGTCATCGGGGAACAGGGCCACCCCGATGGACACCGAGGTCGAGAGTTCATGGCCCTCCAGCTGGAAGGGGGTCTGCAGGCTGCCCATGACCTTGGTCAGCGCGGGCAGGCAGTCCTCCTTGTCGTGCAGATCGCGCAGCAGGATCACGAACTCGTCGCCGCCTTGCCGGCTGATGGTGTCGGTGTCGCGCACACAATCGCGTAGCCGCTGCGAGACGGCCACCAGCAGCAGGTCGCCGATGGCATGCCCGAGCGAGTCGTTGATGCTCTTGAAGTTGTCGAGATCCAGAAACATCAGCGCACCGCGGGTCTTGCTGCGTTCGGCCTGGGCCAGAGCCTGCTGCAGCCGGTCCTGCAGCAGCACCCGGTTTGGCAGACCGGTCAGAGGATCATGAAAGGCAAGGAACTCGATCTGCTGTTCGGCCTGTTTGCGCTTGGTGATGTCGGTTCCGGTGCCGCGATAACCCTTGAATCGCCCGTTCTCGAAAATCGGCTTGCCGTTGACCGAAAACCAGCGCAGTTCGCCGGGACGGGTTTCAATCTGGTAGATAAAGTCCTTGAAAGGCTGATGGGTCTCCAGCAGGTGACGGTGTTCCCGCCATTGTTCCGGCGTGACGCCGACGATGGGCAGCGCCCAACGGGTTTTGCCCAGGGTCTGACTCGGCTGCAGCCGGGTGTGCACCAGGCCGCCCGACATCTCGACGAAGCGGAACTGGTCATCCTGCTCCCAGAACCAGTCAGATGACATTTCCGAAAGGTCGCGAAGGCGCGCTTCTTCGTTGCGCAGATGCTCCTCGGCCGACTTGCGCTCGGTGATCTCTTCCTGCAGCCGCTGGTTGATCTGGGCCAGCTCGCGGGTCCGTTCCTCGACGCGCTGCTCCAGTTCCCGGCGCGCCTGGCTCAGGGCCTCCTGGGCAGCCTTCTGGTTGCTGATGTCTTCCGTGATCCAGATGGTGCTGCGGCTGCCGTCGGCGCTGGACAGTGCCTTGGCGAGGTGGCGGCACCAGATCAGGCTGCCATCCTTGCGGGTATTGCGCCACTCGATGTCGACCAGCGTGCCCTCGGCCAGCCGGCTGCCCACGGCTGCGCCGAAGGCCGCATAGTCCTGGGCATCCCGGAAAAAGACCTCGGCCCGGTGTCCGGTCAGCTCGCCGACAGACCAGCCGAGGATGAGCTCCATGCGGGGGTTGCAATGCACGATGCGGCCTTCGCGTGTGAACAGGATGCCGATGGAGGCGTTCTCCAGAATGGCCTGCTGCCGCTGCAGCAGCTCCTGCAGCCGGGCCTGCTCACGCTTGCGCTCGCTGATGTCCTCGATGATCCAGATCGTGCCTTCGGCCGTGTTGTGCGGGTTGATGGCCTTGGCACGCAGATGGCAGTGGACGACGCTGTCGTCCTTGCGCCGCATGGGCCATTCAATGTCCAGCAGGGCACCGCGTGCCAGCAGTGCGCCGGCACGCTGGCCCATCTCGGCGTAGTCTTGCGCGGAAACGTAGAGCACCGAGGCGCTCAGACCCACCAGTTCCCCGTGGGGCCAGCCGTAGATCTCGGAAAAACGAGGGTTGCAATGCAGGATTTTGCGGTCGCGCGTGAACAGGATGCCGACCGAGGCGTTTTCGAGAATAGCCTGGTACTCAAGCAGCGTCTGCTGGATGCGGATGTCGGGAGTGGCGCTTGGCGTTGAGGCCATGCCGGGCAGAATAGTTGAAATCTTGGCTGCCCGCCAGCGATGCTTCAGCTTGCGGCCTGCAGGCCGTGGTGAAAATGCGCCAACATGCTCCGGGTGGCTTCGGCTCCATCACGTGCCTGCAGGGCTGCCATGATGGCCCGATGCTCGGCCAGCGACTCGGCGATGCGGCCGGATTTCAGCAGTGAGTGGTGGCGGTTGAGCTTCATGACCTTGCGCAGGTCGGCGACCATCTGGTTGCGCCAGCGGTTGTCGGCGATCTCCAGCAGCCGCATGTGGAAGCGCTCGTTGATTTCGAAGAAGCGCTCGCGGTCGGCCGGTTCGGTTCGGGCGGTTGCCTCCAGATCGTCGTGCAAGGCCTGCAGTTCCTGCAGTTGTTCGGGCGTGGCCTTGGCGGCCACCACACCGGCAGCGTCGGACTCCAGCAGGGAAAGCAGGTGGTAGACGTCGGTCAGGTCTTTTTCATTCACCTCGGTGACATAGGCGCCGCGGCGCACCTTCATGGTCACCAGGCCTTCGGCGGCCAGCACCTTGAGCGCTTCGCGCAGCGGTGTACGGCTGATGCCGTAGTCTTCGGCGATCTTCATCTCGTCAATCCAGCTGCCGGGCTCCAGCTCGCGCTGGAAGATGCGCTGGCGCAGCAGCTCAGCGACTTCTTCGTACAGGGCGCGGGGGGAGAGGGAGACGGCAGACATGGCGGGGATTGTAAGCCCAATCGAATATTTTGCATCAATAATTATGAATGATGTAAACTCGCCGCAACCCAACATGGGGCGTCATCTGGCGCCCGTACGCCTGCCATGAGCCCGAAAAACCCCGAATTCCAGAGCGCCAGCCTCGAAGCCTGGCACAAGGCCGCCGCCAAGTCCGCCCCGGGTGGCAACGTTGAGGCGCTGAACTGGGTCACGCCCGACGGCATCCGCGTCAAGCCGCTGTACACCGCAGCCGATACCCAGAACCTGCCCTACGCCGACACACTGCCGGGCTTCGAGCCCTACCTGCGCGGGCCGCAGGCCACCATGTACGCGGTGCGACCCTGGACCATCCGCCAGTACGCCGGTTTCTCCACCGCCGAAGAGTCCAATGCCTTCTACCGCAAGGCGCTGGCCGCCGGCGGTCAGGGTGTGAGCGTGGCCTTCGACCTGGCCACCCACCGCGGCTACGACAGCGACCACCCGCGTGTGACCGGTGACGTCGGCAAGGCCGGCGTGGCGATCGATTCGGTGGAAGACATGAAGGTGTTGTTCGACCAGATCCCGCTGGACAAGGTCAGTGTCTCCATGACCATGAATGGTGCCGTACTGCCGGTGCTGGCCGGTTACGTGGTGGCGGCGGAAGAGCAGGGCGTGAGCCAGGACAAGTTGTCCGGAACGATTCAGAACGACATTCTGAAAGAGTTCATGGTCCGCAACACCTACATCTACCCGCCCGAGCCGAGCATGCGCATCATCGGCGACATCATCGAGTACACATCGAAGAACATGCCCAAGTTCAACTCGATCTCGATCTCGGGTTACCACATGCAGGAGGCCGGCGCCAACCAGGCGCTGGAGCTGGCCTTCACCCTGGCCGACGGCAAGGAGTATGTGAAGACCGCCATTGCCAAGGGCATGGACGTGGACGACTTCGCCGGCCGCCTGTCCTTCTTCTGGGCGGTGGGCATGAATTTCTACCTGGAAATCGCCAAGATGCGTGCCGCCCGCCTGCTGTGGTGCCGCATCATGAAGGGCTTCAACGCCAAGAACCCCAAGAGCCTGATGCTGCGCACGCACAGCCAGACCTCGGGTTGGTCACTGACCGAGCAGGACCCCTACAACAACGTGGTGCGCACCACCATCGAGGCCATGGCGGCCGTCTTCGGCGGCACGCAAAGCCTGCACACCAACAGTTTTGACGAAGCGATTGCGCTGCCGACCGAGTTCAGCGCCCGCATCGCGCGCAACACCCAGCTCATCATC
>CAZJKR010000126.1:682-9246 GCA_964546615.1 uncultured Curvibacter sp. | reverse complement strand
CCCAGGCCTCTCGCGCACACAAGAAGTCATCGGCACGGCGGCCCAACAAAAAGGAAAAACAAGATGGCCGCCTTCAACTACCGCCAACTCATCCGCCAGGTGCCTGCCCACGCCTGGAAGTTCTACCTCCAGTCCCGCAAACTGGAATTACCCAGCGAGCTTGCGGATGACAAGCTGGTCGACACCGTCACCGAGATTTTCGATGCGCTGCCTGCCGCCCAGAGTGAGGCGCTGTACGCCGAGCTTCGGCGCGTGCATGAACTGGCCAATCAGCGTGGTGTCGATGCCCTGCGCAACACCGCCGCGCCGGACTCCGCGATCCACGAGGATTTCACGAAGTTTTCCAGCGATGCGGAGCGGGCCTTGTGGGTCATGGCCAATTGGCCGGAGCAGTTTGCTACCGCCGAGGCCATCTATGCGGTCAGCCTGCGCATCGGCAAACGCGGATGGAAACGCTTGCAAGTGCCGCCGGTCGATGCGTTGTTCCGTGGCCATGAAGACATTCGCGCCCTCGAAGTCGCCCTGGCCACGGCATTCACGCCGCGCAAGGGCACGCCGCGCGCCTGCCAGATCGATACCCTGGACCGGCATCTGGATGGCGGCGTGCAACTGGGCATCCTCATCGAGGACAACGCCCAGCGCCAGCTGGAGTTCGGCGACGACAACCGCGCCCACTGGCGCGACATTCGACCACCGATGGCCATGGACGTTGTGATCTACCCGGGCAGCGGCGTGATCGACGTGCTGGCTCCCGGCGGCGCGAAAACGCAGAAGACCTTGCTGGAGCACCTCGGCAAGCATGTGTTCAAGGCGGTGCTGAAGCCCAAGGATGTCGAGAAGCCGATGTTTTTCTTGAACCGTCTGCGGGACGGCTTTGAGCTCTTCGACAACAGTGAATGTGATCTGGCCGCCCACCGGGTGGAGCACATCCGCTTGTCGCAGGCCAAGGTCCGTGCCCGGCGAGAAGGATGCGCCGGACGTACTGGCCTGCCTCACTGCCCAGCAGATCAGTCCCATCCTGATGGGCCAGGGCTTCAACATCATCGATGCCGTGGTATCGCTTTACTTCGAACCGGTGCAGCCTGGCAAAGCCAGCCGCGTGCTGCATGTCGATCTCAAGCAAAGCGGGATCAGCAATCTGCGCGACATGGAAGAGGCCGATGCCCGTCTGGTGGAATCGCTGCTGCGGGCACTCGGGGTCATGCAATCGCCAGCGGCAAGCAAGGCGGTTGAAGAACCCTTGGGGGCCATGTATGAATGAACCAATCGCGGTCATGAACGACCAGGGGCTGGCAGAAATCTGTCGGCTGCTGGAGCGGGACGACATGCTGATTTCGCCCGACACGGTCTGGCTTTCGAGCCGGCCCGGTTTCTACGGCCATCTGCTGGCGCTGGAGGCCATCGCCGTCAGCCGCCAGCGAGCCCTGGATATCCTTTGCCCAGATTGCGGTACCGAGTCCATGCGCCCGCAGCCATACTCTGCGCCAGCGTCGCAGCCCTATCGCGGTCACTGCCCCGAGTGTGGATGGGTCGATCTGACGGATGAGCAGGCGCACTACTGGCAGGTGCAACCCGCCAAGCTCGCGAAGTGGTTGTCCGTCGCCTTGGGGCTGGCACCGCGCTATGCCGTCGAGCCGATTGTGGAAAACACTTTGTGGCGACTGGGCGAAATGGAGCATCGGCGCCGTCGACACACGGTGTTTTTTGCGCGGCGCCTGGGCGCGACGCCCGAGCAGTTGGTGGCCAAGCTGACGCAGTTGGTTGCACCCGGTGCCGAGGTGATCATCACATCGGATGATCCAACATCCTTGATCGGGACTGCCTTGGGCGATCGCCTGCTGATACCGCTGCGGGCAATCGCCCACATTCGCAAAGCCGGGTTGGTGATTGAGAACCTGGAGGCGTACCTGACTCGTCCGGCACCGGTGCAGGAATCGGCGGAGACGTCACTGCGTCTGATGCACACGCAGCGTGTTGCGCTGATTGACGGGCAGGCCATCGATTTGTCGCCCCAGGTCTATCTCTTCCTGAAAATCTTGGAAGACGCCGATGGCGACGAGGTGCACAAGCGGCACATCGCTGAAGGGCTCGGCCTTGAGCCTGGTACCAGCTTCCGGACGGCAGACATTTTTAAACGGCATAAGCAGGTCTACGCCACCTTCGTCGACAAAGACGACAAGGGGCACTACTGGCTCAAGCCTGAGTTCGTGATTTTGGAAAGGGGGTGACTGAACAGATTCCCCTCACACCCGACTTACACCTTCCACCCAACCTTGAAAGGATCTTGAAAATGGCCGGCAAAAACCAACACGTAGTGAAGCGCGACGACGGCTGGGCCGTCCGTGGCGAACGCAACCAGCGAGACACCTCGCATCACCGCACCCAGTCCGAGGCCGAACGTGCCGCCCGCGACATCGCCATCAACCAGCGCAGCGAAGTATTGATCCATGGCGAGAACGGTCGAATCCGGGAGCGCAACAGCTACGGCAATGATCCTCACCCGCCCAAGGGCTGACGATCACCGGCATGCAGGCATCGGGTTCGACTATTGGCGGCAGGTGGTCTATGCGTCGAACCCGGTGCAGCACTTCAGTAGCAAACGGCTGTCGCAGAAGGGTTTCTGCGTGTGCTCGGCTGGCGAAGTTCTCGGATATTTTTTGAGAACCGAGAGCGGAAAAGGGTCAAACTGGGCGGGTAAGTAGGCGCCTTATGGCTGGCCTGCTGGGGTCTGTAGCACACGCAAAATCGACGGAAACCGCGCACAGACTGGGGAAAGCCCAGATGTGAAAAAGCCCAACCGAGAACGGTTGGGCGTTGAATAGTGGTGGAGACGAGGAGGATCGAACTCCCGACCTTCGCATTGCGAACGCGACGCTCTCCCAGCTGAGCTACCCCCCCACAACAAATCGGATTTTAATTAAATGCGGCCTGGATTTCCAGTGGGGCGGGGGATTCAGGCAATCAGGTATTTGCTTTTGTCCTGGCTTTCGATCCATTTCGGAGCTTTGCCGCGGCCGGTCCAGGTCTGGCCGGTCGCCGGGTCGCGGTATTTGGGAGCCACTTTGTTACCGCTCTTGGTGGCTTTGGCCGGGCGGGATTTGCCGAACACGTCGCTCTCGGTCAGGCCGAATTCGGCAATGAGGGCACGCACTTTGTCGATGGCGGCTTTCAATTCATTCTGACGTGTTTCAGCGATCTGTTTTTCCAGCGCTTCACGTTGTGCCAGCAGTTCCTGCAGTGTTGCCATGGTCCATCCTTGGTTAATGGTTAATGCAGGCGGATTCTAATGCCGTGAATATCCCTGCGTATGAATGCCGCGGTATCTGAATATCGCAACTACCCGGGCTTTTATTCAAACCATAATCGGCAAGTCCGCAAAATCAGGGGCTGCACCGGCCTGCGTCAGGCCATGGCGCGGGGAACGCAACAGAATGCAACGCTATCATTCCAGCCAGCGATTCAGCCCCATAAATCCACAGGAGCCAACATGAAACACCTTTTGCCTTTTGCCGTGCTGCGCCATGCCCTGGCGGTTGCTGCCACTGCGGCGACCCTGACCAGCCCGGTCTGGGCTGCCGACAGTGTGAAGATCGGCTTGCTGTCCACCCTGTCCGGCCCTGGTGCCGGGCTGGGCATCGACATCCGCGACGGCTTCCAGCTGGCGGTCAAGCTGGGTGGCGGCAAGCTCGGCGGCCTGCCGACCGAGGTGGTGGTGGCCGACGACCAGGCCAGCCCGGACGTGGGCCGCCAGACGGCCGACCGGCTGGTCAAGCGCGACAAGGTGGATTTCATGACCGGCATCGTGTTTTCCAACGTCATGCTGGCCGTGGGGGCACCCACCTTTGCGTCCAAGACCTTCTACATCAGCGCCAACGCCGGTCCCTCGCAACTGGCGGGCGAGCAGTGCAACCCGTATTTCTTCAGCGCCTCCTACCAGAACGACAACATGCACGAAGCCGTGGGCAAGACCGTGGCCGACAAGGGCTTCAAGCGTGTGGCGCTGATCGCCCCCAACTACCCCGCCGGCAAGGACGCGCTGACCGGCTTCAAGCGGTTCTACAAGGGCGAGATCGTTTCCGAGAGCTACACGCCGCTCAACCTGCTGGACTACGGGGCCGAGCTGTCCAAGCTGCGCGCCGCCAAGCCCGATGCGGTCTACATCTTCCTGCCCGGTGGCCTGGGCATCAACTTCATCAAGCAGTTCGTCGGCGCCGGTCTGTCCAAGGACATGACGCTGTTCGGCCCCGGTTTTTCGGGCGACGAGGACGTGATCAAGGCCGTGGGCAACCCGATGCTGGGCATGTTCAACACCTCACAGTGGGCGCATGACCTGGACAATGCCGCCAACAAGAAGTTCGTCGCCGCCTTCGAGCAGGAGTACGGCCGCCTGCCCACGCTGTATGCGGCCCAGGGCTATGACGCCGCGCAGCTGATCGGTGCCGCGGTGCGTGACACCAAGGGCAAACTGGACGACAAGGCCGCCGTGCACAAGGCGCTCAAGGCCGCCAAATTCGACTCGGTGCGCGGCAGCTTCAAGTTCAACAGCAACCAGTTTCCGATCCAGGACTACTACCTGCGTGTCATCACCAGCGACAGCAAGGGCCGCGTGACCAACCGCACCATCGGCACGGTGTTCAAGAATCATGCCGACGCCTACGTGGGCAACTGCAAGATGCCGGGGCTGTGAGTCTGTTGACTGCCCCGTGTCCGCGTAATTGATGACCGGCATCCTCATCCTGGAGCAGGCCTTGAACGGCCTGCAGTTCGGGCTCATGCTGTTCCTGCTCGCGGCCGGCCTGACGCTGGTGTTCGGCATCATGGACATGATCAACCTGGCGCACGGCTCGCTCTACATGGTGGGCGCCTACCTGGTGGCGGCGGCCACGGCGGCCAGTGGTTCGTTCTGGCTCGGCCTGGGGGCGGGCATCGTGGGCGCTGCCGTGTTCGGTGTGCTGTTGGAACTCGCCGTCTTGCGCCGCCTCTACGAACGCGACCACCTGTCGCAGGTGCTGGGCACCTTTGCCATCCTGCTCATGTGCAACGAGGCGGTGCGCTTCATCTGGGGCTCACAGCCGGTGCTGCTGAGCCCGCCCGAATCGCTGGCCGGCCCGGTGGAGCTGCTGCCCGGTTTCTATTACCCGGCCTACCGGCTGCTCATCATCGGCGTCGGGCTGGTGGTGGCGCTGGGCCTGTGGGTGCTCATCACGCGCACCCGCATCGGCATGCAGGTGCGTGCCGGGGCCTCGAACCGCGAGATGGCGCTGGCCATGGGCGTGCCGGTGCGCGCGCTGTTCACGGCGCTGTTCGGTCTGGGCGCAGCGCTGTGCGCCGTGGCCGGCGGCATGCTGGGGCCGCTGCTGGCGGTGCAGGTCGGCATGGGCGAGAGCATCCTGATCCTGGCCTTTGTGGTCATCGTCATCGGTGGCATCGGCTCGGTGCGCGGCGCCTTGCTGGGTGCGCTGCTGGTGGGCATGGTCGATACCGCGGGGCGCACGCTCATTCCCATGGCCTTCGACGCGCTGCTCGGGCCCGAGGCGGCCAGCAACGCCGGCCCGGCGGTGGCCTCCATCCTGATCTACGTGCTGATGGCCGCGGTGCTGTTCTTCAAGCCCCAGGGGCTGTTCCCGTCCCATGGCTGAAGGCAGGCCCCCAAGCGCCGTGCGCAGCCTGCTGGACCACCGGCTGGCGCCGTGGGTGTCGCTGCCCTTGCTGGCGCTGCTGCTGGCGTTTCCCTTGCTCGCCCCTTTCATCGGCGGCGACTTCTACCTCGGCTTGGCCGCGCGCATCCTGATCTTCGCGCTGGCGGCCACCAGCCTCAACCTGGTGCTGGGCTTCGGCGGCATGGTCAGCTTCGGTCATGCGGCCTTCATCGGCGTGGGGGCCTACACGGTGGGGGTGCTGGCGCAGGCCGGCATCACCGCGGCCTGGCTGGTCTGGCCGGCGGCCATGGCGGTGGCGGCCGGTTTTGCCTGGGTCATCGGCGCCATCAGCCTGCGCACACGTGGCGTCTACTTCATCATGATCACGCTGGCCTTTGCGCAGATGCTGTATTACCTGGCGGTCTCCAACAAGGCCTATGGCGGCGACGACGGCCTGTCCTTGCCCGGGCGCTCGCAGCTGGGCTGGGGGCTGGATCTGGGCGATGAACGCACGTTCTATTACGTCACCGTGACGTTGGTCGTGCTGGCCTTTGTCGCACTGTGGCGCCTGCTCAACGCGCGCTTCGGCCACACGCTGCAGGCCATCCGCGAAAACGAGTCGCGCATGGAGGCCATCGGCTTTGCCGTCTACCGCTACAAGCTCACCGCCTTTGTCATTGCTGGCGCGCTCGCCGGTCTGGCCGGCGCCTTGCTGGCCAACCTGGGCAGCTTCGTCAGCCCGTCCATGATGCAGTGGAACCAGTCCGGCCTGTTGATGGTGATGGTCATCCTGGGCGGCGTCGGTCACCTGTGGGGCGGAGTCATCGGGGCGGTGGTGTTTCTGCTGCTCGAAGAGGTGCTGAGCCACTACACCATCTACTGGCAGTTTTTCCTTGGCGCCATCCTGCTGGGGGTGGTGCTGGCCGCGCCCAACGGCCTGATGAGCCTGCTGCGCCGCAAGGAGCGGGCATGAGCGGTGCCGCTGTGTTGCTGCAGGTGGCGGGCCTGGTCAAACGCTTCGGCGGTCTGGTGGCCACCGATCAGACCCGGCTGACGGTCCGTGCCGGTGAAATCCATGCGCTGATCGGCCCCAACGGTGCCGGCAAGACCACGCTGATCCAGCAGCTCTCCGGTGCGCTCAGGCCCGATGCCGGGCAGATCGTCTTTGATGGCAGCGACATCACGCCGCTGTCCATGCACGAGCGCGTGCACCGCGGTCTGGCGCGCTCCTACCAGATCACCAGCATCTTCCAGCGCCTGCCAGTGCTCGACAACATCGCCCTGGCACTGCAGGCACGCCAGGGCAGCAGCCTGCGCTTCTGGCGCGCCGCCCGTCTGGAAGTGCAGCGCTACGAACAGGCCGCAGCGGTGGCCGCGCGCGTGGGCCTGGGCGCGCAGCTGCACCAGCTGGCCGGCGCCTTGTCGCATGGTCAGCAGCGCCAGCTGGAGGTTGGCATCGCGCTGGCCACCGGGGCCAAACTCCTGCTGCTGGACGAGCCCATGGCCGGCATGGGCGCCGAGGAGTCCGAGCGCATGGTGGCCTTGCTGCAGAGCCTGCGCAGCGAGTGCACGCTGCTGCTGGTCGAGCACGACATGGACGCCGTGTTCCGCCTGGCCGACACCATCTCGGTGCTGGTGGCCGGTCGCGTGATCGCCAGCGGGGTGCCCGACGCCATCCGTGCCAATGCCGACGTGCGGCGCGCCTACCTGGGTGATGACTTCGAGGTGGCGGCATGACGGCCCTGCTGCAAGTCGAGCAGCTCGAAACGGCCTACGGCAGCAGCCAGGTGCTGTTTGGCATCGACCTCACGCTGCCCGCCGGCGGCGTGGCCACGCTGCTGGGGCGTAACGGCATGGGCAAGACCACCACGGTGCGCTCCATCCTGGGCCTGACGCCGCCGCGCCGTGGCACGGTGCGCTTCCTGGGTGAGCGCATCGACGGCCTGCGCCCGGACCGTATTGCCCGCATGGGGCTGGCGCTGGTGCCGGAGGGGCGCCAGATCTTCCCCAACCTGAGCGTGAGCGAAAACCTGCGCGCTTTTGCCGCCAATCGCCATGCCAGCCGCGCACCGTGGACGCTGGAGCGCGTCTATGCGCTGTTCCCGCGCCTGGCCGAGCGCCACCGCCACATGGGCAACCAGCTTTCGGGCGGCGAGCAGCAGATGCTGGCCATCGGCCGTGCGCTCATGACCAACCCGCACCTGCTGGTGCTGGACGAGGCGACCGAGGGCCTGGCGCCGCTGATCCGCGAAGAGATCTGGTCATGCCTGGCGGCCTTGCGGGTGCAGGGGCAGAGCATCCTGGTGATCGACAAGTATGTGCAGCGGCTCATTGCGCTGGCCGACCAGCACACCATCATCGAGCGCGGCCGTGTGGTCTGGTCCGGCAGTTCGCCGGAACTGGCCGCAGACCCCGGCCTCTGGCACCGTTACATCGGGGTCTGAACCCGGGCTGCCGGTGCCCGGCAGCCGGGTGAGCAGCAGGCGCCAAGTCCACTCGGTCCCACCGGGATAGATTTTTCGGGCCTAATTCTTGCCTACAAGAAAATACCTGACCAGAACCTGACCGGTCAGGCGCCTTGAAACGCTGATATGAAAAATAGACGGATACGGTACATCGTGGCCAGCCTGCTGCTGGCATTTGGGGGGGGCGGGGCTTGGGCCCAAACGGCAGCGCCAGCGCCGACGCCGGTGATGTTCAACTTGGATGAGCTTGTTGGCGCCGTTCTGGTGCATAACCCGGGCCTGCAGATGGCGCAACGGGGGCGTGAGCAGGCTCTGGCAGGGGTGACCAGTGCCGGTGCCTTGCCCAACCCGCGTCTGGAGTGGAACGACGGTCGCCAGCAAGCGGCGACGGCCACCGGCAGCAATGGTGTTGTCACCGGCTGGGGCCTGTCGCAGCTGATTGAAAACCCGGCGCTGCGCA
>CAZJKR010000126.1:378-672 GCA_964546615.1 uncultured Curvibacter sp. | reverse complement strand
TAGGTTCGGCGCCCAGTAGGATGGCGGAGCCGGCCGGCACGAAACGCCGGGTAGTGATGCTCGGCAACCCGGCGCTGCGCAGCGCCCGCGTCGAGGCAGCCGAGCATGGCCTGCGCAGCAGCGAGGCCCAGGTCGGCCTGACGCGCGGAGAGGTGGTTGCGCAGGTGCGTCTGCGGGCCTATGAGTACCTGTTGCGGCAGGACGAGGCCCAGGCCGCGGCGGAGGAACTGGTGCTGCTGGAGCAGACCCGGGAGCGCGTGCGCGTGCGGGTCGAGAGCGGCGAGGCGGCACGCT
>CAZJKR010000126.1:0-368 GCA_964546615.1 uncultured Curvibacter sp. | reverse complement strand
GAGCGAGATCATCAAGGCCGATGCCGAGTTCATCAGCGCGCGCCAGCGCCAGCAAACTTCGACGCTGGCAGTGGAGCAGGCCCGTATCCGGCTCAACCAGCTGGCTGCCGGCCAGTTGCCCTCCGGCTGGCGCCTCAATGCCACCCTGGGCGAGGAACTCCCGGTGGCCGCGCAGCCGCTGCTGCGAGAGCGCCTGCTGGCGCGCAACCCGGAACTGCAGGGCCTGCGGGCCGAGGCCGAGCGGCAGCAGGCGCGCGTGCGCGAGGCCGGTGCCAGCCGCTGGCCTGGGGTGGAGTTGCGTTACGCGGAGACGCGCGACCCCGACAACCGCCAGGGCGTGCTGGGCGCCAGCATCCAGATCCCCTTGC
>CAZJKR010000125.1:5336-9257 GCA_964546615.1 uncultured Curvibacter sp. | reverse complement strand
CAGAAGATCGTCTTCAACGCGCACTACCTGATGTACTTCGACACCGCCATGGGCGACTACTGGCGCGCACTGGCCCTGCCTTACGAGGCGGCCATGCAGCAGCTCGGTGGCGATCTGTACGTGAAGAAGGCCGTCGTCGAATACCACGCCTCGGCGCGCTACGACGACCAGCTCGACATCGGCCTGCAATGCGCCCGCATCGGCAACTCCTCGCTCCAGTTCCGGGGCGCGGTGTTTCGCGGCGACGAGTTGCTGATCGAAGGCGAGCTGGTCTATGTGTTCGCCGACCCGGCCACGCAAACGTCCCGGCCGGTGCCCGCAACCTTGAGGGATGTCCTCAGCGGCTTCGAGGCCGGCGAGCCCATGCTGTCGGTCCGGCTCGATGGCTGGGCCGAGCTCAAGCCGGCCGCACGCCAGGTGCGTACCGAGGTGTTCCTGCAGGAGCAGCACATCCCGATCGAGCTGGAATGGGACGACGCCGACGCCAGCGCCACGCATGCCGTGGCCTTCAACCGCCTGGGCATGCCGCTGGCCACCGGCCGGCTGTTGCCGCCGCAGCCGGCAGACGCCCCCGGCGTGGCGCGTATCGGCCGCATGGCTGTCAGCCGCGTGCTGCGCGGCAGCGGCGTCGGTCGCCAGGTGCTGCTGGCACTGGAACAGGCGGCACGCGCGCGCGGCGCACAGGCGATCGAGCTGCATGCCCAGCGCAGCGCCGAGGGTTTTTATGCCCGTCAGGGGTATGCCATCCGGGGCGAACCGTTTGACGAGGCCGGCATTGCGCATGTCGTGATGGTGAAGCCTTTGACGGACCCGTCGACATGACCGCGCCCGGGCAGGTGCTCGGTGTCTCGCCGGAGCGGGGCGGCATGGAGCCACCCCGGGCAGGCGATGGCGCGGTCCGGCTGCTCGCGGCCATGATGTTGCTGACGCCGGCCGTTGGCGTACCTCATGAGTACCTGCTGCAGGACACGCTGAAGTCCATGCTCGTCGCCTTTGCCACGCTGGGCGCTGCCTGGCTGCTGCTGTGGCAGCAGCGGCCGACCTCGCAGAGGCTGCAGTGGCACGCCCTGGTCTGCTTGCCCGTACTGTTGCTGCTCTACGCCCTGGGCAGCATGGCCTGGGCGCACACCTACCTGGCGGGTGTGGAGGCGGTGCGCTGGTTCATCTTTGCCTTGCTGCTGTGGGTGGGCCTGAACACGCTGACACGCGAACGCCTGCCGCTGATGGCCACAGGCATCCACTGGGGAGCGACGCTGGCATCGCTCTGGGTTGCGCTGCAGTTCTGGTTCGACCTGCGGCTCTTTCCCCAGGCGGCCATCCCGGCCTCGACCTTCGTGAACCGGAATTTTTTCAGCGAATTCGTGGTGAGCACCCTGCCGTTTTCGGTGCTGCTTGCGGCCCAGGCACGCGGCAGCGGGCAGATTGCACTGCGCGTATTCACCACCGCCTTCAACATGCTGGCCATCCTGATGACCGGCACCCGCTCCGGCCTGGTGGCGCTGGTGCTGCTGGCGCTGGTGCTGCCCCTCATCCTGTGGCTCTACCGCGACCACTTTGCCTGGGCCGGCTGGCGGCGCAGTCAGAAGCTGCTGGCGCTGCTCATCCTGCTCGGCACGGTGTTCGGGCTGGGTTCAGTGGACAGCCGCAATCCGCAACTGCTGGCCGAGCGGATGGGGGCCACCGGGACGGAGCGTTCGCTGGCCCGCCTGCGCATGCTGACCTCGGTGGACGAGTACACCACCGGCTCTGCCAGCGCGCGTCTGGCGATGTGGAAGTCCACCGCCCGTCTGATGGCCGACCATCCGCTCGGGGGGGTGGGGGCAGGGGCCTGGGAGGTCGCCATCCCGCCCTACCAGGCTGAGGGCACCCAGCTCGAAGCCGATTACTACGCCCACAACGACATCCTGCAACTGCTGGCCGAGTACGGCCTGGCGGGCTGGCTGTTTCTGCTGGCTCTATCCAGCTACCTGTTGCGGGCCGCCTGGGCGACCTGGCGGCAAGGCCGCCGCGATCCCGATGGCCAGGGTGGGGCGGAGGCCCCCTGGCGTGCCATGGCCCTGGCCTCCTTGCTGGCCCTGCTGCTGGTGAGTCTGGCCGGCTTTCCCTGGCGGCTGGCCGGCACCGGGGCCATGTTTGCCGTGTGCCTGGCCATCCTGGCTGCATCGGACCGGCGCCTGGTTGAAGGTGGTCGAATTCCCGCCGCTCATGCCCCCCCCATCTGGCAGGCCGGGCGTGTGCCACTGCTGGTGCTGCTAAGCGCCTGCATGGTGCTGGCGGCCTGGGTCACGCAGCAGGCGGTGGCTTGCGAGGCACGTCTGGTCGGCGCGCTCAAGCTGGCGGTCGGGATCAACCAGTCTGGTGATCCGCACCACCCGCGACATGAAGAACGCAAGGCACAAGTGCTGCAGCTTGTGCGCGAGGGCATCGCCATCAATCCGCACTACCGCAAGATCACGCCGCTGGTGGCCGACGAACTCTCGCGCTGGGGCGACTGGCACAACGCGCTCTGGATCTGGGAATCGGTTCTGGCCTCCCGGCCGCAGGTGGTTGCCTTGCTGGCCAATGTGGCCATGGCGCAGGCCAATACCGACCAAATCGAGCAGGCTCAGGCTGCCTACGAACGGGCCCGGGCGATCCAGCCGCAGGCACCCGTGCTGCGCACGGTCGAAGTACTGCTGCTGTTTCGCCGCGGACAAGACGCCGAAGCAGCCCGCCTCAGCCGTGACTACCTGCAACGGACGCAAATCGAGCCGGATCTGGCGAATCTCGCCTACCTGCTAGGCCTGCGGACCCAGGACTGGGCGTTGGCCATCGAGGCCCTGGCGCAGCGTCGCGAGCGCTGGCCGCATCTGGTCGTGGACAGCTGGTACAAGCTTGGTCAGCTCTACGCGCGTGCGGAGTTGCACGACACGGCCCGCGCCCAGCAGGCCTTCCAGGCGGCCTTGGATGCAACGCCAGCAGCGTTCAAGGACCAGGTTCGCCAAGCCGTGCCGGAACCCTACCGCTCGGCCCTGCAGCCGCCGGTGCCCTGAGCTGGCTCAAATGTCTTCCAGCAGCGGATAAGGTAAGGGCAGCAGCACCAGCGCCGGGCCATCACCCGGGCCGACATGCAGCGCTGCGCCAGCCGCGGCACTGACCTGCAGCGAAACGATGGCATCGAAGCCGCCCTCGGGCGCGGCTGCCGCCTGCGCCACCATGCCGCAAGGCTGGCTGGCATCCGCGGCATCGAACACCTCGTCACCGGCCTTCAGCGGTGCTGCGCAATGCGCCAGGTAGGCGCGACGCTTGAGCGTGCCGCGAAACTGACTGCGCGCCACCACTTCCTGGCCTGGATAGCAGCCCTTCTTGAAATTGACGCCGCCGACCGATTCGTAATTGAGCATCTGCGGCACGAAGGCCTCGGCAATCGGCGCCGTGACGGTGGCAATGCCGCTGCGCACCTCGCCCCAGAGCCAGGCGTCGAGCGGCATGGCCGGCCCCGCCGGGGCTGGCTCGGCCATCGGCGCGACCCACAGCGCACGAGGCACGCCGTCGGCCGGATAGAGATGAACCAGGTTTGCAGCGCCAAAATCGGCTTTTGACCATGCGGAATCTGCCTTGGGCGCCATGTTTTCGAGAGCATTTCCTGCAAGGCCGTAAAGCCCGAAATCGGCCGTGGCGTCACTGAGCCGGACCTTGGCGCGTAGCACGAACAGCGAGAGACGCTTGAGCGTCGGGGCCAGCAGGTCGCGGCTGCAGACCAGCAGGATCTCGGTAGGGCTGCGCTTGAAGCCGATGAAGCTGGCCAGCATGCGCCCCTTGGCTGAACAGAAAGCGGCCAGACGCGCTTCCGACAGACCGAGCAGGGCGAAGTCCTGTGTCAGCTGCCCGTGCAGGAATTTGGCGGCGTCTTCGCCCTCGGCGCGGATGATGCCGAGATGG